>JAHJOG010000301.1 GCA_018820395.1 Gammaproteobacteria bacterium
CGACGGCCTCGTGCAGGCCGGCAACACCGTCGTCGTCGTCGAGCACGACACACGCGTCATGGCCGCCGCCGACTGGATCATCGACATGGGGCCTGGGGCGGGGAGCGAAGGTGGACGGGTACTGGTCTGCGGCAGCCCTGAAACCGTGGCGTCCGCGGAGGGGAGCCGGACGGCGCCTTATCTGGCCGCGGCGTTGGCGGCGGGCGCTGCCGCGAGATCACGCTCGGGTGGTAATCGAACGGCGCCCTCCAGTGAAGCAAACAAGCGGTCCTGAATACCTACGGCAAAAGCTGCGCCGATGAAAACTCAAACGGACGATATACCGACCGTCGCGGTTTTCCGCTTCTGCACGAAGCAGCCCTGGGAGGTTCCACCCTTACGCGCTACAACCTCACGAGGAGGAGGGGCGCAGAACTTGACCTCAGATCCCGGCAGGTGCGTACACTCTCCGACGACACTCGAATGATCCCAAGCGACGCGCCCTACTCGCGCTGCTCCCCGCCAAGGACGTAGCCATGATCGAACACGAAAACCTCGACCCAGCAGGCCCGCGCGACCCCAAGGCAAGGTTCAGAGCGGGTGCCGAGATCTGTGGAGTCATCCGCCAAGGCGACCCGCTTGACCGCAACATCATCGGCCTGTGCGGCGCCGTCGTGAGGATGTACACAGAGATCACCGACCAGCACCCTCGCGCGAGGGTCGATGCGGACATCGTCGGGCACCACATCCGCGCCGAGGTCGGCGCAGAGCTGTGAAGGCGGTTATCGTTGGCCTAGCGCTGGCCGCCAGTGTCGTCGGGGCGCACGGGAAAACGGTGCACCTTCGGGGCGCGGGAAACATGGAATGCGGTGCTTACTTGCAATATCGAAAGGCTTCCAACAGCGACATGGAAGCGGCCGCGGGCCAATGGGCGTTCGGCTATCTGTCTGCGTACAACATGTGGTCGGCCGGCTCGGGGCGCGCGCCAGTGCCTCAGATTCCAGAATACCCAACCGTGCTAGCGTACCTGGACAAGCATTGTCGGGACGCCCCGCTGGCCAAAGTGAGAGACGGGGTTGAGCACCTTATTTATGAGCTCACACCTCAGGGTTCTCCGCCTCCCGATGGTCCTATCAAATCTCTGCCGGGTTGGCCTCCGGAGCCCAAAAAATAGAATAGCGGGATAAAGCCCGCCGTATTCGTTTCGCGTTTCATGAAACCCGAAATTGGTCACGCGACGACTCCCGCTTCATCGCGCGCAGCTTGCTGGTGATCCAGGTGAGCAGCTGCGGATTGCGCAGCATCGCCTTCACGAAGCCGTCGCTGTGCTGAGTGACGAATTGCCCCTCAGTCAATTACCTGAGGAGATGCAATGAAGAGAAGGGTGAACAGCACAACCTGCCCAAGAAAATCAGCCAATCGTTTCCATCCGCCCAATGTTTCTACGCCGCGCCGATGCCACCGCCTACCTAGCAATCTGAGAGAGCAGGCTAGCTAACTTTGATAGCTCGCAATAAGGCGCCCAAGCCCCGCAAAGTGAGCAAGGGACGTACTGCGTGGCTGGTCGAGGATCTGGCCTGCTAGGGGCGAAATCTGCCGACGTCTCATCTCCTGCCGCCCGCGAACAGCGGGTGCGGGACGCGCGGAGCAAATCTACGTTGCTGAGCTTCCCGAGCCGAGCCCGTTCCCGTAGGTAGCGCCCCGGAGTACGAAGGCTGGGCCAATACGGCGGTCAAAAACGGGCTCTGTCGCCACCTCGCCCGCAGCAAAGTTCGGCACTTTCCGCAAGCCAAAACCGCTTTCGAACCAAGTGTAGTGATAAGGGTACACAGCAGGGCAGTGCTTCTCGATGGTAAGTAGAGTTTCGTGGCCAATTTGACGGATGGCCGCTGAGGCCAAGCTCCCGATCAAACGCTCCTCCGCATTCGCATCGCTAGCGGAGACGTTCATGTAGCTGCCGTCATAGAGAGCCGCATACCGATCCGGAATCATCTGATCGATGTGAGAAGCATCGAAGTCTGCGACTGACCGGACAAGACCTCTGCGTGTGTAAGCCCCGAACTTGGGGCTGCGGGCCACAGGTTCGTTCCACCAATCCTCGAAGTCCCTATCCTTCCTAAACCTCTCGATGAAGGCGGGCAAGGATCGCCCGTTCGCCCAAACCACGAGCATGAAGCTGTGGGGACTTGTCGATAGTCCGAGCGGCGCCGTTGATGCATCGAGCCATACGCGCTTTCGTCTAAGGCCCATCGTTTCCAGAAGCGATGTGTTGCCCTTTTTTTCAAGGTCAGAGCTGTCGTGCAGCAGCGTCCTTAGCAAGTTCGCGCTCTCCTTCATCGCCTGCTGATCATCGTCCCTGCCTAGGTCGAATTTTCCGCACTTTTCCACCAGCGATTTCAGGATTGCGCGGAGCGAGTTAGTGTTCTCTTCTTCGGACCTCGCGCGTTTGCTTACTTGATCAGGCATGGGGACTCCCTGCAACGAACCAATGTAGGACGATAACTTTGCAAGCCATTTACGGCGCTCCCGATCGTAGCTGTAGCTGTTATAGGTGCCTACGATGCCCTTCGGCAAGTGACCAAGGATCCCCCCTGCCACTTCGTCGACGCTACCCAGTGCCGCCAGCATCGTGCGGCTCAAGCGACGGAGGTTGTGCGGCGTCCATCTCACCATCAGCCCGTTGCCACGACGGCGCGCAGCTTTAGCCGAATAGGGCTGCAGACTATAGATTCGACGCCGCGCGCTGCTGTCCACAAGTACATCTGGATCACGTCGCGCATTTTCGTCATCACCTTACGCGTACCTCGATATATCCAACGGCGGTGCGTCCAAGCGATAGATCACATCACGTGCTTTCGATGTCACTTGACGAGTTTCCAAGTGTGCGTAGCGCATCGTCGTCTTGATGTATGTATGACCGAGCACTCCCCGCACCTTGTAGACGCCCATTGCATTCTGAATCAATCGCGAGGCATGCGTATGCCGCAGCCTACCTAAATCGACGCGAGGCAAGCCGACCAGTCCCTGCATTCGTTCCATGTGTTCGATCGCCGTCGACCGCTACAAGACTGTCTGGAAGTCTCTCAATCAGATCGATGCCGTTAGCCGTAACAGAAGCCGGCCCAAGCTGGCCTGTCGCAATGGGCCGACCTTTCGAAGCCACAGTAGAATCCGCCACGGTTCGCGGGTGTAGTTCAATGGCAGAACGGCAGCTTCCCAAGCTTCATACGAGGGTTCGATTCCCTTCACCCGCTCCAGCTTCTGTCGAACAACAGCGGCGAACCCTCTGCCCAGCGCTCGCTCGCACCCTCCCCCTTCTTGAGTAGCATCCCGCCGCAAGGCCGGTAAGTCCGGTCTTTGGTCCGCGTGGACTTTGCGTTGAATCGCGCGGTTATGATCCGCCCGTTTCAAACAACCCGCAAAGGGCCAGGGAGTGGATCATGTACAGGTCAATGACCGTATTTCGCCGCGCGCGCCCGCGACGCTTGACGTCTGTTGTCACCCGGACGTCCATCAAGTTCTGGACCCTTTGGGTATGTCGGGCACTCTGCTCAGTGCTTGTCGTCCTCTTCTTTGGGATGACCGCTGCAACGGCAGCGATCCAGCCCGATCGGCAGTGCCGCACGCAAGGGGGCAACGGAGTGTTCAGCGAATGGCTCCCCACGTGTCAAGCCGCCACGGAAAGCTTGGCTCACTTCTACCTATACGCACTCCCGCCCAACCCGAGGGTGTACTGCGGCATCTCCTACCCAGTCACTGCCGGTTGCGAGGTCGAAACCAATCAGCCATGGTGGCCGTACGAGAGCATTCGGTTCGGCCACAACGTTCAATATTCTTCCGCCTGTTCGGCTAATAGCACCGCAGCAAATGCGGCCTGCGAATGCAATGCAGGATTTGTCGAAGACGCTGCTCATAAACGATGCGTCCTCTCCGTCCCCGAGGCTTCCGATGGCAGCGACGCGAATCTCGACTCATGCCTTGCCATTGACGGTTCAAGCTCTTCCACCGACGGCCTCATGGTCGGCAACCCCATCCTCCCGCCCACCGCAGAGAAGTACCAACCCGAGACCGACTACACCGACGCATCGCCGGGCGGCTTGAGCTTCAGCCGCATCTACCGCAGCAACCGAGGCCTCGACCCCGCGCGAGCTTCAGGCCCTCTCAGCAAGACCTGGACTAATAACCATAGCCTGGCGCTCACCGTCTTCACTTCATCGACTTCAGGCACTTCCACCGCCACCCTCGACCCCATGGGCAACCGCATCGCCGAGCAGATCAACGATGCCGGCGGCGCCATCGCCTGGCGCACCGTGCGCAGCATCAACCAGATCAACCGCCTCGCTAGCCAGACCGATGGCCCCAACCAGAGTGCGTCCTTCGGCTACGACGCCAACGGCGAGCGCATCGCGCGCACCAATGCGCTGAACCAGAGCACCCGGGTGGCGCTGGATCCGCTGCGGCGCATCGCTGCTATCACCGATGCGGCCAATGCCACTGCGTCACTGAGCTACAACGCGCAGGACGAGGTCACGCAGGCGCGGGACTTCAAGGGCGTCTCCACGGCCTACGCACGCGATGCCTTGGGCAATGCAACCGCCGAGACCAGTCCGGATATCGGGAACGCAGGCATCGACTACGATGCGCTCGGCCTGCCGCGAACGATCCAGGATGCGCTCGGTCGCGCCACGACCATCGAGCGCGACCTGATCGGACGGCCGACGCGCATCACGCACACGCAGACCGGCCTGCCCACGCAGGTCACGACCTTGGCCTATGCGCCCGGCCCGAGCTCCTCGGGCGTGCTCGTCCGCATCGACGACCCGAGCGGCAGCACCGAATACACCCGAGACCTCTTCGGTCGCGTCACCGCCAAGCGCCAGAGCCTGATCTCGGGCCTGATCCAGACCGTTGGCTATCAGTACGCCGCCAACGGTTTGCTGAGCGCCATCACCTACCCCAACGGCAAGGTGCTCGTCCACCGCCATGACGCCACCGGCCGACTGGTGCAGATGGACTGGGACGGCAGCCCGCTCGTCACCAACCTCAGCTGGAACCCGCTCGGCC
Organism: Gammaproteobacteria bacterium; assembly: GCA_018820395.1. Taxonomy (GTDB): domain Bacteria; phylum Pseudomonadota; class Gammaproteobacteria; order Burkholderiales; family Burkholderiaceae_C; genus Variovorax. The sequence goes on from JAHJOG010000301.1 coordinate 5,044, forward strand.
AACCTACGGGCTGGCGCTGGGCCTTCGTCACACCGGGCACTTCCCCTGGCCTCGTCGCCACCCGCACCTACGACACCGCCGGACGCCCCGACCTCTTCGAGTTCGGCCGCGTCACCCACGACGGCGCCGGGCGCATCACCTCCATCGTGCAGTCTCTGTCCAAACCCGCGGACAGCGATCCGACGCACACCGGTGTGTCGACGGCACTGCAGATCTTCAACGTCGGCTACGACCCGGTGGGTAGGATCAGTCGGTTCACCACCACCGGCGATGTGGCTGATTACAGCTACGACCCGAACGGCAATCGCACCAGTTCCAGTCGCAGCTTCATCCGCCCGGGGCTGCCGACGCAGGTGACGACACGCAGCTTCATGGTCGAGGCCGGAAGTAACCGCATCGGCGGCTTCACGCAGACGCAGACCGGGGCGAGCACCAGCACCACCAGCGTGGCGTACCAGACCAATGCGCGTGGCGACCTGATCGGCGACGGACTGCGGCGCTACAGCTTCGATGCGCAAGGCAGATTGGCCGCCGTCACGACCGGGGCCAGCGACACGGCACCGACCACGCGCTATGCGCACAACGCGCTGGGGCAGCGGGTCTTCAAGACGGAGCCGATCTATGCGCCGATGCAGGGAGAACCGAGCACCACAAGCAGCCCTGGCTTCATGCAAAGCCTCTTGGCTTTCTTCGGTCAGACGCTCTCGGCGAGCACGCTGACGGATGCGGAGCGTCTGGGGTTTGCGTTCGTCTATGACGAGGATGGGAGCTTGATCGCCGAAACGGGCACCGGCGGCGCGAATAGCACCGGGAGCCTGCAGCACGTCCATCTGCCGACGGTGGGTGGGGCGATGCCGATTGCTTTGATCAGTAATGGGCAGTTGTATGCGGTGCAGGCGGATCACCTGAACACGCCCAGAAAACTCGTCAATACCGATGGACTGGCGGTGTGGCAGTGGAAGTACTCGGGGTTTGGGGAGGATCAACCGACGACGCTGGCGACTCGGTTCGCGGACCCTGAGAAGACACCCAATGCGGGGACGGTGAGCATCTCGGTGCCGAACTACAACCTGCGGTATGCGGGGCAGTACTTCGATGTGGAGTCGGGGCTGAACTACAACGGGTGGCGCAGCTATGACGCTCGCGGAGGCTTCTACACGCAGAACGATCCGATCGGGCTTGGCAGTGGGTTCAATCGCAAGAGTTATGTCTTCGGCAACCCGCTGAGGTACACGGATCCGGACGGATTGTTCGCCCTGCTGCCTCCGATGCTGATGCCGCCAACCGCGGCAACGCCACCGATCTCGGGAGTGCCGCCGAGTATCGATCCGGAGAATCCGTATCGAGGCGGGGCGCCTGCATCACCGGGGCTGACAATTCCTTCCTACACTGTGCCGGGGATGATTGCTCGGGGGTGTCGGGCGGTGTCGGATTGGATGCTGTCTCAAGGGAATAGACGCCCTCCAGGGGTTCCTGAACATTGGACTGAGTCGCCAAGCAGAGACGGGAAAGGGTCCAAGTGGGTCGACCCGGCGAACCCGAAAGGCGGAGACTATGTACGCGTTCGTGGCGACGGTACTCTCACGCAGGTCAAGGGCGGCCGTGCGCTCGACGTGAACGGGAACCCGGCTCCCGGGTTGAGCTCACCCGAAGCACATTTTCCTCGAGATCAATGGGAATTCAGACCATGAGTTCACCTCGGAGAACCCAATGATTCCACTTCAAATTCGACTGAAGAACTTCCTCGACAGCGTTTCAATCGTCGCCGACGAAAGGCGTCAACGCTCAATGTGGGTCGAGCGGCGTCTTCCAGACGGCTCATTCATGATCTCCCTCGGCGAACTGTACGCGCAGTTCTTTGACGACAACGATATCGACAACTTTATTGCTGACGAACTTGATGTCGCTCCGCTAGATCCAAAACAACGGTCAGCGATTCGCTCGTTTCGCGACGCGCTAAATAGCTTTAGTAAAGCACCAGGGAAGTCCGAAAGCTTTGAGACTGATGCGGAGCTTATTGAGGATGCCGAGTGGAAGCAGTTGACGATGCTGGCGAAGACGACGCTTGATGCATTCACAAACGCGGGCCTTTGATGCTCGCTGAAGGCGGACTTGTATAGCGTCGCCGGCAGCGCAAGACCGCAAGCACCTCCGAGCCACTGTTTTTTGGCGACCGCTGACCCACCTAAGCGGCGCCAAACAGTCGAAGCTCTAGAGCCTCCTTGGTCGGTACGGCTTTCTCCCGAATCATTTTTATGAGCACCTTCCGCAGCAACTCGAAGGATGCGAGAACATCCGCCTTTTCATGACGCGGCTTGCCGTGCGCTGCCGCAGAGCGCTTGTCGTAGAGCCTCGCAACCTCCTTTTGAAGTGCTGCCCGAGCAGGCCCAAGTGGCTCGAGGTAGCTGGCGACCAGCGCCGAAACCCGGAACTTGAGTTCGGAAGTAGAAGGCGAAAAGATGCTCTCCAGAGCACCCCACAGTGAGACGAGCACCAGTGCGTCGTTCTGGATAAACTGCCCCGAATCTAGGGCGTCTGCTGCCAGCCTGAACTCGGCACTGCTCGCGTATAGCCAGTGCGCCTCGCGCCAGTTGTCGCCAACCCAGCTGATGCTCTCCAAGACCTTGGAGCCATCGATCAAGCCCAGAGCTACATGTCGAGGCCAGGTTTCAAGGGGAACGACCCGTGCGGCTGACAGTGCTTGAGCAGACGAAAATGCCCCACTCGACATCGCATGCATGCAAATTGCGGGGTTGCTCCAGAGTCGCAGGACGAAGACCAAGGTGCGGGCGATGGCGAATCGCTCTGCGTGGCTCCTTGCAGCCTCCGCAGGCACCTGAATCTCAGCCGAGACAACTGTCTGCCTGCCGCCTAAATGCCAAAAGGCGGGCTGTGGAAGCGGAGGATAGCCGTCGGCGCCGAGTTGGCCCTGTGACACCCGCATGGACTCCTTGTCTGTATTCACGAGCGTGAACGGGTACATGAAGGTAGCCGCAGACCCACGCAGCATGATGCCTTCGCCGAGGTCGAACTGCCTGTCTCCAAGCTCCAACTCAGTCAAACCTATGTATAGGGTTTCGTCAGCGCCGACCGAGTCCATCAAGCTCCTTTAAGTTTTTTCCCGTTGCCGGCACGCTACGACTGAGCGTGGGGTGTCTCACTTCACAGTAGCCTGCGGCGCAGTAGACTCGCCAGCTGTGTCAACCCCGATCGCTCGGCGCGCCTGACGCAATACCAGATCTCCCTCGGTGCACATCGCGAGATCACAGGTTCGATTCCCTCACCCGCTCCAGCTTCTAGCAAACGAAGCACTTTCGCCACCGCCGCGCGCCCATTTTTTAAAGTATTCAGTTCGGCTCACGCGTCCAACACGGGATCACGCCTGCGACCCACCACAGCATCTCTTTTACCCCCTAGGCGGATGCTCCACCATCTCCCGCACCCGCCGCCGCAACGCCCTGTCCCGCCGTTGCTCCTCGTTCCAGTCATCCCGCACACCGCGCCACAGCGCGACGGCCATGATCACGATCACCAGCGTGAACGGCAGAGCGAACACGATGGTCGCGGTCTGCACGGCCTTGACTCCGCCGGCCAGCAGCAGGCTGATGGCGATGCCTGCGATGAGGGTGCCCCACACGAGCTTGACGCGGGCGCTCGGGTTGATCTGCCCGCCGGTGCTCATCATGCCGAGCACCAGCGTGGCGGAGTCGCCGGACGTGATGAAGAACACGAGCACGAGCACGGTGGCGACGCCGGAAAGCAATCCGCTCATGGGCAAGGAGTCGAACAGCGCGAACATGGCGGTGGAAACGTCGGCGCTCACGGCTTCGGCCATGGGCAGGCCGTGGATGATCTGCTGGTGAAGCGCGGTTCCGCCGAAGACCGAAAACCAGATGAAGGCCGCCAGCGTCGGCGCCAGCACGGTGCCCAGGACAAACTCGCGGATGGTGCGGCCGCGTGAGACGCGCGCGATGAAGAGCCCGACGAAGGGCGACCAGCTCACCCACCACGCCCAATAGAAGACGGTCCAGCCGCTGATCCAGCCGCTGTCGCGGAAGGGCGTCATGCGCAGGCTCATGCGCACGAATTCGCTCACGTAGCTGCCCAGCGTGCTGGTGAAGGTGTCCATGATGGCCACGGTCGGCCCCATCACGAAGATCGCCAGAGTGAGCAGCGCGGCGAGGATCAGGTTGAAGTTCGACAGCCACTTGATGCCCTTGGTCACGCCGGTGACGGCCGAGGCCAGAAAGAGCACGGTGGTCACCAGGATGATGCCCACTTGCGACGTGCTGCCGACCGGCAGGCCCATCAACGCGTTCAGGCCGCTGTTGATCTGCAGCGCACCCATGCCGAGCGACGCCGCGACGCCGAAGGCGGTGGCGATCACGGCCAGCACGTTGGCGACCGAGCCGAGCTTCTTGAGCGGCGCCCATGGCAAGGACTCGACGGCTGTGCTCACCAGCGCAGAGCCGCCCTTTCGGAACTGGAAGAAGGCAATGGCCAACGCTACGATGCTGTAGACGGCCCACGGGTGCAGGCCCCAGTGAAAGAAGCTGTAGCGCATGGCCGCGTTGGCCGCTTCGGGCGTGTGGGCCGCGATGCCGGGGGGCGGCTCGCCATAGTGCGAGATCGGCTCGGCCACGCCCCAGAACACCAGGCCGATGCCCATGCCGGCCGAGAACAGCATGGCAAACCACGAGCCGATGGAAAACTCGGGTTCGTCGTCTTCGGCGCCGAGCTTCAGGTCGCCGTAGCGGCTGAAGGCCAGCACCGCGGCCAGCACCACCAGACCCAGCACCACCCACAAGTAGAGCCACCCGAAGTCGCGCGTGATGAACGCCAGCATCGCGTCGAAGATCTGGCCCAGGGACGCGGGGTGCACGACACCCCACACGACGATGCACAGGATGAGCCCGGCTGAAAAGATGAGTTGCATGAGCTGGTTCCTCCGATTGAATGCGTCGCGCGGTCCGCAGTGCCGACGCGCTGACGCTCATGGCAGACTGCAGCATAAAAGAACGCAGATCGAGCCCTCCCGCGCCATGACCCGTCCCCCCTCGCCCGCCGCCCCACCCTTCTGCGCCATCGACTTCGGCACCTCCAATTCCGCCATCGCCCTCTCAGGCGCGGACGGCCGCATGGCGCTGGTCGACGTCGAGCCGGGCCATGTGACCATGCCTACCGCGGTCTTCTATCAGGTCGAAGGGCTGGCCGCGCACGAAGAGCCGCGGCGCCTGTACGGGCGGCAGGCGCTTGCGGCCTATGTCGAGGGGCACGAGGGTCGGCTCATGCGGTCGATGAAGAGCATCCTCGGATCGACGCTGGCCGAGCAGAGCACCGACGTCGGCGACGGGCGCTCGGTGCGCTATCTCGACGTGGTGGCAGGCTACCTGCAGCGGCTGAAGACGGTGGCCGAGCGCCAGGCCGGCAAACCGATCGAGCGTGCGGTGCTGGGCCGGCCGGTGTACTTCGTCGACGACGACCCGGAGCGCGATGCCGCGGCACAAGCGGCGCTGGCGAGTGCAGCATGGTCGGTCGGGTTGCGCGAGCTGAGCTTTCAGTACGAGCCGATCGCCGCCGCGCTCGACTACGAACAAGGCGCCGAGCGCGAAGCCCTGGTGCTGGTGGCCGACATCGGCGGCGGCACGTCCGACTTCTCGCTGGTGCGCGTGGGGCCCGAGCGGCGCGGGCGGCTCGACCGCAAGGACGACATCCTCGCCAGTCACGGCGTGCACATCGCGGGCACCGACTTCGATCGTCACGTGGAGCTCGCGAGCATCCTGCCGCTGTGCGGCTATCGCGGCCTCGGGCCACAGCGCGCGGGCGAGGCGCCGCGCGAAGTGCCGAGCCGCGTGTACTTCGACCTCGCGACCTGGCACCTGATCAACACGGTGTATGCCGCGTCGCGGGTGGCCGAGCTGCGCCGCATGCGCGACTTCTACGGCGACCCGCAACAGCACCGCCGGCTCATGACCGTGCTGGACGAGCACCTGGGCCACGCCCTCATCGGCCAGGCCGAAGCCGCCAAGATCGCGGTGGCGGAAGGCGGCCGCACGCGCATCGCCCTGGATCGACTCGAAGTCGGGTTGGAAGCGACGCTCGACGAGGCTCAAGCCGTGCAGGTGCTCGACGCCGATCTCGACCGCATCGTCGACGCCGCAGCCGAGACCCTGCGCGCAGCCGGCGTGCGCGCGAAGGACGTGGACGTCGTGTACTTCACCGGCGGCTCGACCGGCTTCCGTCCGCTCACCGAGCGCATCGCGGCGCGGCTGCCCACGGCGATGGCGCTGCATGGGGATCGGCATGCGAGCGTGGCGCAGGGGCTGGGAGTGCATGCGCAGCGCTTGTTCGGTTGACGCGCAAACCGAGCAGGCATCGACTAAGCCGGTGCCAGCTGCGAATCCGTCTCGAAATGCATGACGGGTTGCACGAATTTCGGCAAGAAGCAGTCCGGACGTCGTGTTACAAGAAGAAACCGATTTCAACTGCTTCAGAGAGACGATCGAATGGTGAGATGGATTGCGGCGTGCCTTGCCGTGGGACTGCTCGGCGGATGCGATCGCCTGGCAACTTTGTGGACGTCGCCCGCAGAGCGCATCGAATTGGCTTTTCCCGTCCCTGACGAGGTTTCGCTGTCTTTCAAGCGACTGCTCGAGGCCTCCGCATCCGACGACCTTGGCGCGCGCGCTGCCGAGAGACAGTACGAAAAGTTGCGGCAGGTCCGCGCACTGACTTGCACTGCGTCTATGTCGGTGGGCCGCTTCGACACGTCAACGGAAATCAAGAGCAAGGTCGCCGATCCGAAGTGCTTCGGCGAACAGAATGAATTGCTGGCCGAATGGGTCGGGCTTCGCCGCGTGGCAGCGAGCATGAAACTGCCGCCTATCGTGCCCTTGGAGCAGTTGCCGCCGACCCGCGCGCTGCCGAGTGTGGGTGAGACCACAGTCGGCATCACCACGTCCGCCGCATCCAACGTGGCCGTGCTGACTTCCGCGCAGCAGAAGTTGACCGCGATACGGCTGCCGGACGGCCAGCCGATCCAGACATTTTCCGCAGGCGACTACGCGCACACGGGCCTGGAGCTGTCACCCAACGGGCGGATCTTTGCGATCCCGCACGGCTACAACCGCGGCATGAGTTTCTTCGACGTCGAGTCCGGCGCGAAGATCTGGACAAGCAGCAAATACCTTCGCCTGATTACCTGGTTGCCCGAGCTCGAAGGACTCGTGATGACTCGGAGTGCGCAAGGCCAAGAGGCCGTGCTGATCGATGCCTTGACCGGCAAGTCCGCGCCCTATCCGATCGCCGAGAAACGCCCCACCTGGTCGGCGATCGTCCCCGGCGCACCTCACAAGCGTCTGATCGGCGGCAGCTCCAGCGTGTCCATCGTCGATCACGAGCGCGACGGCAACGGCGTTCTTCTCGCTGTGCCTGCGGACCACCGGCGCCTGGCCAAGCCCGTGACTTCGTCCGCTCCCATGCTGATGAACAACGGCAGGACGATCGTCTACGTGACGATGACGAGCCTCGCTTGGGCCGATCTCGAAACGGGCGATCAAGGTTACTGGGATACGGCGGCGCTTCGCGGAAACGGATACGCCAAGCTCGACGAAACGCACGTTTACTTCGCCGCCTCTGAGCTCGGAGCGTTTCGCCAGCAAGGCAAGGTTCTGGACATCAACCAGGCCACCATCGCTTCAGACCTGAAGTTCCAGCACAACGATGGGTTGATATTGCCTATGACGCCGAGGAGCGGTTTCATGCGCCGCGGCGAGAGCGCGCTGATCGGAAGTGCGGTCGAAACCGGACCGCCTGAAGATCTGCAAAAGGCCATTGCCTCGGCGCAACTCGAAACTCAACTCGCCAAACTGCGGGCTGCAGCACAGGCTCAGGAGCGCCAGATCAATGGGCTTCAGACAGCGATGCCGGCACCGCCAGTTGCACAGGCACTGCTCGATCAAGTGCCAGCCAATGCCGAGGTCGCAGTGCTCGGTGTTTATGAGTCGAAGGCCGGATCACACGGTCTGGGCAGGACCAGGTCAGCAGGATTCGTGCGGGTGACGGTCACGCCGGCATCGAAGCCGCTCGTCCTCGTGCTTACCAGCTACGAGCCGGTGCGCTGGATCATCAACAACAGCGGACGGAAGATATCGGCAATCCTCATCTCGGGTTATTACGATTCATCCGCGCTCGGCATCACGAACGTCCCCGTGCTGAAGATCGGGTCGAGCTATGCGTACAAGATGGACAGCCCCGAGTACACCCGACTCAAGTCAGACATTGCTCGCTACGTGTCGAACCCGGTGCGAAGTTTTCAGGGGACTTATTCCGGCCAGGAGTTTTCGGTCCCGAGTTTCTAGCGGACGCGCCGCAAGGCATGATCATTCGATGGCAAGGAATGTAAAAATCAAGGCGCGCGTCGCCGACCTCGATCGCCTCTCGAAGATCGCCGCATCCATCAGCGACGCCGGTCCCACCGAGATCTTTCAGGACGACACCTTTTTCGCCTGCCCGCAAGGGCGCCTCAAGCTTCGCGTCTTCCATCTGATGAGACGGCGTACGTCAATCTGCTCGGCCAGCAAGACTGACGCCGCCTCAGCGTGAGGCATCTCCCGTGCGCGAAAGCGGAGGGGCCTCCCGCATCCTTTGTGCCTCGGTTGGCGCGCCACCCCGCAACACCGCCAGCGCCGCCACCGCAACCACGCTCAGCCCGCCCGACACCCACAACGCCCCGACGCCCCAACGGTCCAAGCAGAGCCCGAAGAGCCACGGCGCGAGCGCCTGCGCGATGCGTGCGGGCACCATCAGGAACCCCTGGCGTTCGCCATACCCCGCCGGGCCGAAGAGCACGAGCGGCAAGGTGCCCTTGGCGATGGTGAGGATGCCATTGCCTGCGCCGTGAAAGACCACGAAGACGGCCGCGGCCGCCGGCCCGACCACCGCGAACACGACGGCGCCGATCGGGTGCATGACGGCAGCGAGCCGCGCCGACAGCAAGGGATGGAATCGCCGCAGCAAACCGACTTCCAACAAGCGTGCGCCGACCTGGGCCGGCCCGACGAGCGCGCCGATGGCGACGGCCGCGGCGACGGTGGCGCCACCCGCGACGAGCAAGCGCGGAAGGTGCGCGGCCATGGCGGTGCTGATGAACCACGTCACAGCGAAGACGACGGCAAGCAGGACGGATGCGACGAACGGGCTGCGCCCGCTCGGACCGGCGTCGGCTCTGTCGGCGTTGCCATTGCCGTTGCGGTCACCAGCGCCATCGCCATCACCTCCTGCCGCACCCTGCGCGCCCGTCGAGTCCGGCGCCCTGCCCCGTTCCGCCCTGGGCAGCGCGCCGTTGAGAGGCAACGCCAGAAAGAGATGAAGCGCCGCCCATGCGAAGCACGCGCCTCGCCAGCCCACGTGTGCTTCGAGCAGGGTCGACAGCGGCCACCCGACGGTGCTTGCGAATCCGGCGATCAGCGTGATGCCCGAAATGGCGCCTCTGGAATCGCGGCCATACAGTCGCACGAGCGTCGCGAAGGCCGCTTCGTAGAGCCCGCTCCCCATGCCGATGCCGATCACCGCCCAGGCCGCGAAGAGCCCGAGCACGGAGTCGGCCGATCCGAGCAGAGCCAGGCCCGCCGCGAAGATGGCGTTGGTCGCCATCAACACCGGCCGACCGCCCCATCGGTCGATGCAGCGCCCCGCATACGGGCCGAGCAGCGCCGACACGCCGAGTGCGAACGAGAAGGCCGCGAACACCGTGGGCGTCGAGACGCCGAGCGCCTTCGCCATCGGCGCAGCGAGCATCGCAGGCAAGTAATACGACGATGCCCAGGCCAGGGTCTGCGTGGTGCCGAGCGCTGCGATGACGGGCACGCGGCGCGAGACGTACATCAGAGGGCCCGCTGGTTCACTCGCCGGGACAAGGCTTCTGCCGATTCCCGGCGCTCGCTGTAGCGGTCGGTCAGATAGGCGGTCGAGTCCCGCGTCAGCAGCGTGAATTTCACCAGCTCTTCCATCACGTCGACCACGCGTTCGTAGTACGCCGACGGTTTCATGCGGCCGGCCTCGTCGAATTCCATGAAGGCCTTGGCGACGGACGATTGGTTGGGGATGGTGATCATGCGCATCCAGCGCCCGAGCACGCGCATCTGGTTGACCGCGTTGAACGACTGCGAGCCGCCCGAGACTTCCATGACGGCCAGCGTCTTGCCTTGTGTGGGCCGCACCGCGCCGAGCGAGAGTGGAATCCAGTCGATCTGCGCCTTCAGGATGCCGCTCATCGCGCCGTGACGTTCGGGCGATGTCCAGACCATGCCCTCGGCCCACTCGGCCAGGCTGCGAAGCTCCGCCACCTTGGGATGGTCATCAGGTGCGCCGTCGGGGAGCGGTAGGTCGTGCGGATGGAAGATGCGCGTCTCGGCGCCCAGCGCTTGCAGCAGGCGCGCGGCCTCTTCGCTCAGCAGGCGGCTGTACGAGCGCTCGCGCACCGAGCCGTAGAGCAGCAGGATGCGGGGCGCGTGGCTGGCGCGCTCACGCGGATGCAGTCGCTCGAGGTCTGTCGCACGGAAGCACGCCGAATCGACGTTCGGCAACTCAGGCTTCATACCAGCCGCGCGAGGAGTTCACGACCTTCACCACGGCCAACATGATAGGCACCTCGATGAGGACCCCGACCACCGTCGCGAGTGCGGCGCCCGACTGGAATCCGAACAGGCTGATGGCAGCGGCCACGGCCAGCTCGAAGAAATTGGACGCGCCGATGAGCGCCGACGGGCACGCGATGCTGTGCTTTTCGCCGAGCGCGCGATTCAGCCCGTAGGCCAGCCCCGAATTGAAGACGACCTGGATCAGGATCGGCACCGCCAGCATCGCGATCACCAGCGGCTGCCGCAGGATCGCCTCGCCCTGGAATGCGAAGAGCAGCACCAGCGTGAGCAGCAGCGCGGCGATGGACCACGGCCCGATGCGATGCAGCACCCGGTCGAACGCCGCCTGCCCACGGCGCAGCAGTTGACGCCGCCACAGCTGCGCGAAGATCACGGGCAGCACGATGTAGAGCACGACCGAGGTGATCAGCGTGTCCCACGGTACCGTGATCGCCGACAGGCCCAGCAACAGTCCGACGATGGGCGCGAAGGCGAACACCATGATGGTGTCGTTCAGCGCCACCTGCGACAGCGTGAAGGCCGGGTCGCCGCCCGTGAGCCGGCTCCACACGAACACCATCGCCGTGCACGGTGCGGCGGCCAGCAGGATCAGTCCGGCCACGTAGCTGTCGAGCTGATCGGCCGGCAGATGGTCGGCAAACACGTGCCGCACGAAGAGCCAGCCGAGAAAGGCCATGGAGAAAGGCTTCACGGCCCAGTTGACGAAGAGCGTCACGCCGATGCCGCGCCAGTGGCGTCCCACCTGCGTCAGCGCGGCGAAGTCCACGCGCAGCAGCATCGGGATGATCATCACCCAGATGAGCACGCCCACCGGGAGGTTCACCTTGGCGACTTCGAGCCGGCCCACGGCCTGGAAGGCCGACGGAAACCACTGGCCGAGCGCAATGCCGACCACGATGCACAGAAACACCCACACCGTGAGATAGCGTTCGAAGACGCTCATCGGCGCCGCCTTGCGCGGTGTTTCGAGGATGGCACTCATGGCGGCTTTCAGTTCGAGGAAATGCGTTGGAGCTGCGCTTGCAGTTCGGCGTTGCTCATCTCGCCCAGCGCGGGGAGCTGCGCGAGCTGGAGCATGCGATAGGCGATCGCCTGGCGGGTGAGTTCGAAGGCCTGGCGTTTGGCGTCGTCGCCGCCCGGGGTGTTGGACGGGTCGGGGTAGCCCCAGTGCGCCTTCACCGGACTGCCGGGCCAGTACGGGCAGGTTTCCTGCGCGGCGCTGTCGCATACCGTGATCACGGCGCGCATGGCCGGCGAATCGGCGCCGGCGAATTCGTCCCAGCTCTTGCTGCGGCAGTCATGGGTGTCGACGCCGGCTTGCGCGAGCACCTCCAGGGCGAAGGGGTTGATCTTTCCGCTGGGCGCGCTCCCGGCGCTGAAGGCGCGGATGTCCTTGCCGAGCGCCGACGCCCAGTGGTTGAGCATGCCTTCGGCGAGCACGCTGCGGGCCGAATTGTGGGTGCAGAGGATGAGGATGTTCGTGGTCATGTCAGCGGGTTCCGATGTCTCTCACTTCACGCTGGAGCGCCATCTTCTCGAGCTTGTCGATCGGCAGCGAGAGCATGAATTCGAGCCGGCGCTTGAGCGTGACCGCGGTATCCATGAAAGCGCGATCTTTCTCTTCGGGCGTCCCTTCGACCGCCGCCGGATCGGGCAAGCCCCAGTGCGCCGTGATGGGCTGACCGGGCCAGACCGGACACACTTCGCCGGCCGCCTGGTCGCACACGGTGATCACGAAGTCCATCGCAGGTGCGTCGCCCGTCGCGAACTCTCCCCACGACTTGCTCCTGTACCCGGCGTCGTTCACATGGAGCTTGCGCAGCGTGGCCAGCGCGAGCGGATGCACGGCGCCCTTGGGATGACTGCCTGCGGAGAACGCCTTGAACCTCGACGCGCCCAGCTTGTTCAGCAGGCCTTCGGCGAGGACGGACCGGGCGGAGTTGCCGGTGCAGATGAACAGCACGTTGTGGATCCTGTCAGTCATGACGGTGTCTTTCTTGCGGTGTTGTGGGTCGATGAATCGAAGAAGTTCAGGCGCCGGCAAGCCTCGCGGGGCCTCCCGGCTCAATCAGCACGGACAAGCGATGGCACCCTGGGCGAGGCACGCCTGCCCTTCGCAGCAGTTCTCGGTCAGGTAGCCGAGCAGCGCGTTCATGCGATCGAACGAAGCGCGGTAGATCAGGTTGCGTCCGTCGCGCTCCTGGCTCACGAGGCCGGCATGCGTGAGCTCCTTCAAGTGGAACGAAAGGCTCGTGGGAGCCACCTCGAGCTGCTCGGACAGCACACCGGGCGTGAGGCCCGCAGGCCCGGCAACGACCAAGGCGCGAAACACACGCAGACGGACGGGTTGGGCCAACGCGGCGAGGCCGGCAACGACGAGCTTTTCTTCCATAGTTCAATCATAGTTGAATTATGAATCTATCAGTCAACAAAAGTTGTGCGGCGCGTGCGCGGGATTCAGCAGAGAAGAAGCACCTGGGAGCAAGCGACGCTCATCGAGCGCACGGAAGGCATGTGAGCGACCCGTCGAGCGCAGCGAACAGTTCCAGCAAGAGGATGGCCCAGATGCCGAGCAGCAAAAGCCATGCAGGAGGCCAGCGAAGACCGAGACGCGTGAGGAGCAGGATCACGAGCATGCCGGTCGAGCGGGCAAGTGAGATTGCCAGTGGGCGGCGAGACGGATGACTTCGGTGATCGGCATGGCGAAGCGGAGAGTCCGTCGGCGATTCTGCTGCAACTCGGCAAGGCTTGCAGCGCACTGGCGGCGGACATGGCAGCCGACTCGCCATTTACCTTCTGACTCACATGCACTCGTCGGCCGCGGCAGAATCAGCCGCCATGGACATCGACCTTTCGCGCATCGTGCCCGAGCACGTTCGCGCCGACGAAAACCTGTTCAACCTCGCCGCCTGCGCGTCTTTCATCGAAAGCGGCTCCGACCTCTACACCCAGAACCTGGTGGCCTACTTCGAAGGCGACGAAGAAGTCGAGGGCTGGCTGCGCAACCAGTGGGAACAAGAAGAACTCAACCACGGCAAGACCCTGCGCGCCTACGTGCGGCACGTCTGGCCGGAGTTCGACTGGGACACCGCGTTCGGCACCTTTCTCGAAGAGTACGCGGGCTATTGCAAGGTCGAGCTGCTCGGGCCGACGCGCGCGCTCGAACTGGCCGCGCGCTGCGTCGTCGAGACGGGCACGGCCACGTACTACCGCGCCCTGTCGCGCAGCGCGAGCGAGCCTGTGTTTCGCGAGCTGACGAGGCGGATCGCCGATCAGGAAGTCAGCCACTACAAGCACTTCTACCGGTTCTTCCGGCGCTATCGCGAGCAGGAACGGGTGGGCCGCTTGCGGGTGCTCGACATCCTGGTCCGCCGCACGCTCGAACTGAAGAGCGAGGACGCCGATTGCGCGATCCGCCACGTCATCGCCACGCGGCACCCGGACCGCGCCGCCGACGCAGAGCACATCCGCGCGGCCAGCGCGCAGATGAGCCGCACGGTGCGCACGCACCTGTCCGCCGGGACCACGCTCAAGATGCTGATGCGTCCGCTGGAGCTGCCCGCGCGCGTGCAGGCGTGGATCCAGGTGCCGGTGACGCAGTTCATGCAGCACGTGTTCTTGCGCTGACTCGCTCTCGTCTGCCGGTGCGTGGGGCGCGCGCAAGAAAAAAGGCCTTGCCAACCGGCAAGGCCTTTGAGCTTTCAGGCTGCGCCGTTCAAGGCACGTTCGAGGTCTTCAGGTGGAAGGGCTTGCCTTCGGTCGTGTAGCTTCCACCGAACTCCATCTTGACGCTGCCGGTCGGGGTCACCGGGCAGCCGCCGGGCGGTTGGCAGGCGGCGCCGGGCTGACGATCGGACAGGAACACCGGGCCGTAGCGGTAGTTGGACACCTTCTTGCCGGCATAGTCCGCAATGCTCAGCAGGTTGCCGACATTGGAGAAGTTGTCGGCGTCTTCCACCGCGATCGGATCGATGATGCGCGAGTCCTGCAGCGTACGCACCACGCTGCCGCTGTTGCCGTCGTTCGCGAATCGCACCCACTGGATCTTGCGATCGCCGCGCGAGGCCACCAGCACCTGGTGGTTGAGCGGTTCCATGTTGGTGTCGTCCGGCTCGCCCTTGGACGTCGCAAGCGACGTCGGGTTCTTGCCGATCACTACACGGCCCTTCTCGACCGTGTCGGCAGCCGTCACCGCGCCGCTGGCTGCGTTGCCCAGGCCGTAGATGCGCAGCGACCCGCTTTCCGTCGCGATCCATGCGCGGTGGAGGTTGCCGTAGGTCGTCGTCTTGACGGCCGTCGGACGGTCGTCCAGCGTCACCGTCGAGATGACGGTCGGCATCTGCTGCGGCTTGTAGCCGAAGGTGTAGGGCCACTGGTAGTCGGCCTGGCCGAGGTTGGTGAACTCCGTCGGGCCGTTGCTGAAGTACACGTTGTTCACGTAGTCGAACAGCGGCTTCAGGTTGATGAACACTGCCTTCTTCTCCGACTTGGAGATCACCACCGCCACGCCCGCCTTGGCATAACGGTCGACGTTCTGGCCCGAGCCGAAGAAGGTGTTGCGGTTGCTCTGGTTGGTCAGCGGCGAGAAAGCCCGCGCCATCCCGAGTCCGCCGCCCAGCACGGTCTTGAACTGGTCGAAGCCCGTGGTGACCGCGATCTCGGTCGGTGCGTTCATGCCAGGCAGGTCGATGTAGCCGAGGATCTTCATGAAGGCGGTGTTGCCGGTGTTAGGCAGGCCCGGATAGGTCGCGTCCCATTCCTGCCACCAGTCGTAGTAGGCGGGATGGGTCGAGTCGCCATTGCGGTTGTAGGGGTCGCAACCGTTGCACAGGCCGGCCATCGAGATCACTGCCACCTGGCCCTTCATCGCCGTCGTGTCCCACACCGTCACCAGCGCGTATTCGCTGTTGTTGGTGCTGGCGATGCCGGTCGGCACCTTGTTGGCCGGCAGCTTGGCCGTCGCCTGATTGTTGGCCGTGTTGCTGCCCACCGTGCCGATCAGGCCGTCCTGGAACACCACGAGCCCGCCGGCACAGAAGCCTGCCCGGCCACCGCATCGCGTGACCGCGACCGGCGAGCCGCTGGTCTGCCCGTTCTTCTTGTAGACACTGGCGTTGTAGGTGTCGCGGCCGCCGCTGCCGTCCCACGCGGCAGCGTTCTGCCAGGGAAGATGCGGCACTTGCGCGAAGGTGTTGTGGTCGATGGCGGAGATCTGCAGATCACCCACTCCGACGCGCTTGGTGACGTCGTCCGCCACGAAGCCGACGTGCGCCTGGTTGGTGGAATAGAGCCCCGGGTCGCTCAGGTACGGCCCGCCGATTTCCCAGGAGCTGATGCAGTTCTGGCCGCTGCTGTTGCAACGGAAGAAATTGCTGGGCGGGTTGGCCAGGGTCGGGATGCCGCTGTTGTTGACTGCCGCGGGGCTGCCGTAGCGATAGGTGATGCCGGCTTCCTTGCTGAGCTGGGCGGCCATGGCCTTGTACGACGTGGCGGAGATGTTGCCGGCGCTGTCGACCACGTCCCCTGCGATGGCGCTCCCGGAGGGCGCGGGGGCAGGCGCGGGCGCGGGAGCTGGTGCTGGTGCGGGCGAAGGCGCGCTCACGATCGGAGGCGGGGCCGGAGCCGGTGCGGGCGCTGGAGCAGGCGCCGGCGCGTTGGCCGCCGCACCCAGCGAATAGCAGGCCTTGACCGTAAAGGGCAGCGGGTCTTTCGCGAAGTACTCGTTGGTGCAAGGCGCGGTGCCGGTGATGGTCTTCTGCACCCACGAATTGTTGGCGCCGTATTTCACAAGCGTCGCGGCCGCCACGCTGAAGGATTTGCCTTCGGCCGCCAGCAGCGTGCCGGCTGCAGGGGCCGAAGCTGCCGGTGCCGGTGCCGGTGCCGGTGCCGGTGCCGGCGCGGGGGCCGGAGCCGGGGCGGGCGCCGCTACGGAGCCTTGCGTGTAGCAACCCTTCACCACGTAGTGCAGCGGATCGCCGAAGGTTTGATTGCTGCAATTGACCGCGCCCGAAAGCGTCTTGGTCGCAAAGGTCGTTCTCGCGCCGTATTTCACGACCGCCGAGGAGGCTAGAAAAAAGGTTTCATTTTCATTGGCCACTTTGGTCCAGGAAGAATCGAGCGCCTTTTCGAGCGCCACTTCTTCCTTGGAAACCACGGGGTCTTCGGTGGCGGACGGAGTGCTGGATGCAGCGATATCCGAGCCGGCGGACATGGCGAACATACCGGCGCTTCCAGCGCTGCTGCCACCGCCGCCGCCGCCGCAGGCGGTCAGTGCGCTGGCCAGGACAAGCGGTACAAGTCCATGTTTTTCAATGAGTTTCACAGGTGGGCTCCACGAGGGGGTCGGTGATGGGATGTGGGAATGTTCCTACAGGGACATCCCCAACACACCATTTCGTCTCGCGTGAAGCACACCGGAATGTGAAATATTGCGAATTCTGTTCGAGTGCGTCCTATTGCAATTTGTTTCCAAATGTGCGCTACGAAGATGGTGCTAAACCGAATTAGCTCACCCCAGCCCGAAAGCATTAATCCGAATTTACTCAACGAAATTCGAATTGCGCAAAGAACCTAAATCAATTCGCACCCGATAAAGAGAACGAATGTTTTCATTTAGCGCTCCGCGACGGCCCCGGCGTGGGTGCGCTTCAGTTCAGCAGATCCTGGCTTTCCTCGTCGAAGCCGGCGACGGGCTGTGCCTTGGCGAGCGCCAGCCACACCGAAAACGGCAAGCGCGGCAGGGCGCGATGCACGGCCGAACGCGCGACTTCGAGCCGCCCTTCCCTCGCCACCAGCACGCCGCAACCCGTCGGGATCTCGTCGGGCTCGCCGATCGGACGGCCCTTGGCATCGCAGCCCAGCACGTACCAGCATTCGCCGCCCAGATCGAGGTAGGCGGCGCGCTTGTCGGGCTTGCGCAGGTCGCTCAGCAGGTCGGCCCGGCTCACCTTGACTTCATGAACGATCGGCTGCGCGTAGGCCTCGACGCTCGTGTTTCGGATGGAGAACACGTCCGGGCGGGCCACGCACCAGCGGTGCTTGCCGGGGGTGCCGTCGGCTCCTTCTGCGCCCGCGAGCCGCGCCCTGAGGCTCAACCCGCGCCACGCCACGCGGCCGGCCCGCGTCATTTCGCGCGCCACCTGCTCGACCAGCGCCTCGTGTCGCGACAACGCCGTGCGGTGGCCGGCCCGCGCGCCCGCGACCCAGGCGATGCCGGCATCGGTCAGGCGCAGGGTTTCGTGGCCCAACCCCGACCGAACGCGTTCGAGCATGCCGGCGGCAAGCAGGTCGATCTCGATGGCATCGCAGCAGGGCCAGCCCGCGGAGCGATAGATCGATCGCAAGCGGCTGGCGTGCACGCGGCCGAGCGCGGCTGCGCCCATCGGCGGATCACCGACGGGCGGCGGCGATCCGGGTTCGGTCATCGGCGGTGAGGACGGCGGCGGGTCGCCCTCGGGTGGCGGTGAGGCGGGCGGCGGGGACGGTGGCGTCGGTGTGGGGAGATCGGGAGCGGGCGGCGGTGGGCCGATCGGAGCGGCGAGACGTGCCGTGGACAGTTCGAATTCAGGCATCCGGCTAGGTTAGCGAAAAGAAGGCCCGTGCGCGAATCTCGCGAGGGGCGTCCCTGCCCTCCTTTGCCTCAGGCCTCAGGCCTCAGCCGCCAGCGTCGGTCGCTCGCCTCGGGCGAGCCAGCCACGTTTCAGC
Organism: Gammaproteobacteria bacterium; assembly: GCA_018820395.1. Classification (GTDB taxonomy): domain Bacteria; phylum Pseudomonadota; class Gammaproteobacteria; order Burkholderiales; family Burkholderiaceae_C; genus Variovorax. The sequence continues at coordinate 23,409 of JAHJOG010000301.1, forward strand.
CGGCGAACTGCTCGCTCCACACCAGCGCTTCGGTGTGGGTGGCGATGATCCGGTCGACCGGAATGCCGTGGCGGATCGAAAGAATCTCGAGCGCGCCTTCGTCCGCGCTTTCGCAGATGCGCGCCATCGCCAGGTAGCGCGCGAACGGACCGTCGCCGCGCAGGATCGCGTCGGCCACCGACGCGGGCAGCTCGACCATGGCCAGCGCCTGCGCCATCGGCACGCACAGCAGCGTGTCGAGCATGGAAAACATGCCGGTGATGAAGGCCAGATCGACTTCGGCCGGCTGCAGCGACTTGGCGGCCAGCAGTTCCATCATCCGGCCACGCACGATGGCCAGCGTGCCGGCGGCGGGCGCCACGCTGCCCGGCGCGGTGCCGCCAATGAGCAGGGCCGTCCAGCGGAACAGGCTCTTCATGCCGACCACCATCACGGCGTGGCGGAACGACGTGACCTCTACCTTGGCGCCGAAACCGGCCGAATTGATGAACTGCAGCAGCTTGAACGACAGGCCCGGCTCGTGCTTGAGCAGGTCTTCGATTTCGGTGACCTCGGCCTCGCGCGCCACCATGTTGAGCATCTTGATGAGCGAGCCGTACGACAGCTGCACCTTCGGGTCCGGATGGGTCGGCGGCTGGGTGAACCAGAGGCCTTCGAACATCGTCACGCCGGCGCTGGCCAGGCCGGTGTACTCGGCGGGCGTACGCACCTGCGTGGCCACCGCGACCGCCTGGGTCTTGGTGCGCACGACGCGCGCCATGGCGGCGGCGCGGTCGAGTTCGAGCACGCCCATTTCGAGGATCACGTACGACGCGAGCGGCACGTAGGCCGCGTATTCGCCTTTGAGCAGGCGACCGTCGAAGGCCAGCTTGAAGCCCAGCGCGCGCGCTGCCTTGCAGCGCCCGAAGGCGGCGTCGCCCAGTTCGGCCACGCTCTCGGCCAGGTCGCTGATTTCGAGCACGACCGTGTCCGGATTCCATTGGGAAAGCACGTCATTGTCGAGATAGCGACAGCTGAAGCGCACGAAGGTCGGTTTGCGCGGCTGATCGGAATCGGTGGGAGTGGGCACGGGATTCGAATGGCTTCGGGACGACGCCATGCGGTAGCCGGCGATGGCTCGGCGCTCATCGACCAGCACTCGGCGGCCCCGCAGGGTGCGGCGTTCGGTGGGAGGGGTTTCCGGATCGAAGGCAGCGTTGGACGCTGCTCGCATTGCTGTCGACATGGCAAACCTCTGATTCTTGAGCCCGGAATGCGTCCGGGACGCTTCGTTGAATCATCGGCCTTCTGCGGCAGGACTTGACATCGCGGGCGTCAACTAATCCACAAGTACGGATGAATCCTTGCGTTGTACTTTCACAGTTCAGTGGAAATCGCGGCTGCGGCTGCTCTGCACCAGCCGGCCCAGCAAGGGCGTGAGGTCCTTGAAGCCGGTGGCGACCAGGTGGCGCACCTCGCCGCTGCTCTGGACGTCGCGCTGCCAGGTGCCCTGCACCGCCAGCAGGTGCGACTTGAGCACGGAATCCCGCCAGGCCTCGACCACATGGCTCCAGACGATCACGTTCACGTTGCCGGTCTCGTCTTCGAGGGTGACGAAGATGGTGCCCTTGGCGGTCTGCGGGCGCTGGCGCCCCATGACCATGCCGCAGGCCCGCACGGTCTGTCCGTTGGCGGCAGCGCGCAGTTCCTCGGCACTCTGCAGCCTCATGCGCGCGAGCCGGGGCCTGAGCAGCGCCAGCGGATGCCGCCGGAGACTCAGGCCGAGGGAGGCGTAGTCGCCGACGATTTCTTCTCCCTCGGGCGCAAGAGGCAGGCTGAGCGGCGCCTCGTGGATCGGAACGCCCCGCAGCAGGCCCGGCGACCGCCGCTGGGCGGTGGCCTCCCACACCTGCTGGCGGCGGTGCCCCGACAGGGCCGCCAACGCGTCTGCCGCAGCCAATGCGGCCATGTCCCGCGCGTCGAGTTCGGCACGCAGGGCCAGGTCTTCGGTGCTGGTGAACGGCGCCTGGGTGCGGGCTGCCAGCAGGCGCCTGATGCCGGCTTCGCTCAGGCTGCCGACGCGCGCCAAGCCCAGCCGCACGGCAGGTTGGCCGGCGTCGCCCGTGCGGTGCGCAAAGTGCGGGCTGAGGTGTGCAGAAGCCGAGCCGTGCTCTGCCGATGGAATCACCGGCGCTTCGAGCGTGCAGTCCCGCTGGCTGACGGTGACGTCCACCGGCCGCACTTCGACGCCGTGGCGGCGCGCATCCTGCAGCAGCTGCGAAGGTGAATAGAAACCCATGGGCTGCGAGTCGAGCATGGCGGCCAGGAAGCAGGCAGGCTCGTGCTGCTTGAGCCAGCAGCTCACCACCACCAGCAGCGCGAAGCTCGCCGCATGGCTTTCGGGAAAACCGTATTCGCCGAAGCCCTGCACCTGCTTGAAGATCGCCTCGGAGAACTCGTGGTCGTAGCCCTTCGCGACCATGCCGTCCACCAGCTTGCCGTGGAACCGGTCGATGCCGCCCTTGCGCTTCCAGGCGGCCATCGCGCGGCGCAGGCGGTCGGCTTCGTCGGGCGTGAAGTCGGCCGCGATCATGGCGATCTGCATGACCTGCTCCTGGAAGATCGGCACGCCCAGCGTGCGTTCCAGCGCCGGCTTGAGGGCCGGGTAGCGGTACGTCACGCGGCCGCCCTTGCGCAGCTTCTCGCGGTTCTTCAGGTAGGGATGCACCATGCCGCCCTGGATCGGCCCGGGCCGCACGATGGCGACCTCGATCACCAGGTCATAGTAGCAGCGCGGCTGCAGGCGCGGCAGCATCGACATCTGCGCGCGGCTCTCGATCTGGAACACGCCGACCGTGTCGGCCTCGCAGATCATGTCGAACACGGCAGGGTCGTCGTTCGGCACATGGTGCATCTGCAGCGACGTGCCGCGCCAGCCGTTGACGAAAGCCAGGGCCCGCCGGATGGCGCTCAGCATGCCCAGCGCCAGCACGTCGACCTTGAGCATGCCCATGGCTTCGAGATCGTCTTTTTCCCACTGGATGACGGAGCGGTCCTTCATGGAGGCGTTTTCGACCGGCACCAGCCGCGTGAGCTTGCTCTGGGTGAGCACGAAGCCGCCCACGTGCTGGCTCAGGTGCCGTGGAAATCCCTTGAGCTGCTGCGTGAGCTCGATCCACTGACGCAGTCGGGCAGGCGCTCGCGCACGCCCGAACGCTGCATCGCTTCTTCGAGGCGCTGGTCGAGGATGACGTCGTCGAACCAGTAGTGGTCCTTGGCGAACTCGTCGGCCAGCCGTGCGTCGATGCCCAGCGCCTTGCCCACGTCGCGCAGCGCGCTGCGCGAGCGATAGCAGATCACCACCGCCGCGATTGCGGCGCGGTCGCGGCCGTACTTGCCGTAGATGTACTGGATCACCTCTTCGCGGCGCTGGTGCTCGAAGTCGACGTCGATGTCGGGCGCCTCGCGGCGCTCGCGGCTCAGGAAACGCTCGAACAGCAGGTTGCCCGTTTCGGGGTCGATCGCGGTGATGCCCAGGCAATAGCAGACCGCCGAATTGGCCGACGAGCCGCGGCCCTGGCACAGGATGTCGCGCGAGCGCGCGAAGCGCACGATGTCTTCCACCGTGAGGAAGAACATCTCGTAGTGCAGCTCGACGATCAGTGCCAGCTCGTGCTCGATCTGCCCGCGGATCCGGGGCGGCACGCCACCGGGATAGCGCTCCTGCGCGCCGGCCCAGGTCTTGCGCACCAGCGTCTGGGCGGGCGTTTCGCCGGCCGACACGTTTTCGAGCGGGTACTTGTAGTGGTCGCGGATCACTTCCAGGTCGAAGCTGCAGCGGCGCATCACCTCCAGCGTGTTGGCGAGCAGTTCGGCCGGGTAGAGATTGGCGAGCCGCATGCGCGAGCGCAGATGGCGCTCGGCGTTGGCCTGCAGCGCGAAGCCGCATTCGTCGACCGGCCTGCCCTCGCGCACGGCGGTGATCACGTCCTGCAGCGGCTTGCGCGAACGCACGTGCATGTGCACGTCGCCCGATGCCACCAGCGGCACGCCGGCTCTTTCGCCCGCCTGTTGCAGCGTGACCAGCCACAGATCGTCGTCCTGCTCATTGAGCAGTTCCACCGCCAGCCACAGGCGCGTACCGAAGCGTCGCCGGGCTTCAGTCAGGTCGGCATCGAGCGCGGCGACGTCAATCGGCCCGCCCAGCACGCGATCGGGCACGAAGAGGATTTCGCAGCCGCCGAGTGCAGGCGGGCCGGCGTCCTGCCAATCGACGCGGTAGTCGCCCTTGGGCGCCGTGGTGCGGGCCTGGGTGATGAACTCGCACAGGTCGCCCCAGCCTTCGAGGTCGTGCGCCAGCGCGACGAGCCTGAAGCGTTCGTAGCCGAACTCGCTACCGAACAGCAGCCGGAATGCGGGGTTGCGCGGCAGCGGCGGCTCGTCGGGGTTCTCGCGCTCGTGGTCGGCCAGGGCCTCGATGTGTTCGCGCAGGCCGACATGGGCACGCACCACGCCGGAGACCGAGCATTCGTCGGTGATGGCGAGCGCCCGATAGCCGAGTTGATAGGCCCGCGCGACCAACTCTTCGGGCATCGACGCGCCGCGCTGAAAGCTGAAATTCGACAGGCAATGCAGCTCGGCATAGTCCGGCAGGCCCTGCGACGGAACCGGTCGGCGCCGCGGCAGTGCATGCAGCCGGGTGGGCAGCCGCTGTCTCAGTTGCTTGTCGCTGAGTTCGGGCATCAGGCGTAGATCCCTTGAAGAAACCAGCGCGGCTCGGCATCGGCCAGAAAGGCCGACGGCCGCTCGCGAAAGACCCAGACCAGGCCCGCCTCGGGGCTCTCGGCGATGTAGTAGTCGCGCACCGCGGGACGACCGCCCTCCTCGCCATGTTCAGCGCCCGAGGCCTCGCTGCTCCACCAGCCCGCCTCCAGCCGCTGCGGGCCGACGAGCTTGCGCAGCACGCCGCGATAGCAGGGGCGCCCGTCGAGCAGGTCCAGCGGCATGGGTTCGCTGAGAAGCCATGGCGGCTGGGTATCTGCCCCCCGGCTTTCCACTGCGTGTGATTCGCGTGGAATGCCGCGCTGCAGGGCCGGGGTCCAGAGTTGGCGGCATTCAGGGCGGTGGTCGGCCTGGGCGACGGGGCTCAGCACCTGTTGGGGGCCGAGGCGCGCGCTGAGTCGTTCGACCAGTTCGTGCAGCTTGTCGCCCTTGCGGTTGTCTTCCGGCAGAAAGCTCGCGCTGGTGCCGGCCCAGGGCGTGGTTTCGATCGATCGCAGCCGCAGCCAGCTGACAGGGGCGGCGAGCTTCGTGAGGGCGAGCCGTTCGGCCAGGAGGCGGCGCAGGTGCGCCACGTCCTGCGTGGGTTCTGCAGTGCGCACGGTGATGTCCTGGTGCGGCGGCAGGTCGACGCCGTTGAAGCGCTTGAGATCCAGCGTCCAGCGCAGCTCGAGCGCGAGCACGCCGCATTGCCTGGCACGCAGCCAGATCTGCAAAGCGCCGAGCAGGCGGGAAGCCGACCACATGAGTTCGGGCGCGCTTTCGGCCAGTGCGGGCAGTTCCTGCTTCTGCTCGAACACCTCCGGCAGGCTCAACCAGCGATGGCTCTTCGGGACGCAAGCCCCAGGCCGTGTCGAGGGCCTCGCGCAAGGCTCGGCCGAAGCGGCGCGTGAGCCCGCCGCGCGGCAGCGCCGCCACCTCGCTCCATTGGCGGCAACCCAGGTGCGCCAGCACCGAAAGATGTTCGCGGGCCGCGCTCAGGGTGTCGAGCGGCAGGCTGCCGGGCACGTCGGCGGGCGGCCGCTCGCCCCGCACGAACATGCGCAGCCGCGCCAGGGCGATCGGGCTGGTGGCGCCCCAGGCCTGCCGCACGGGCACCGGCGCCGGATGGGAACGCGCGATTTCCCGCATGAGCGCCAGCCGCCCGCCCCACAGTCGCTCGCAGGCGGAAACCTCGAGCAGCAGCGCCTCGTCGACCCAGGCCACGCGGGGCGTGAAACGCAGGGCCCACCAGCCGAGCGCCTCGGGCGTGGGCAGTGCGTCGGTGGCCTCAGCCGGCCACTGCAGTGCGATCCAGTGCATGCTTCTTGCCTGCGGCTTGGGTGGGCAGACGGATCACGGTGGCGCCGCTCGTGCCGTCCGCCTTCTTCTGCGAATGATCGTCCAGGCCTTCCTGCAGGCGCCGTTGCTTGCGCCGGAACTGGCTGGCCGCCAGCAATGCCGTCATGCGTTCGCTGCGCGCCGGCAACGGAACCGGCGATGCCAGCGGCGGGCCGCGCCGCTTGAGCAGATGGACCTCGAACTGCGAAGGGTCTTGCTCGCAGGCGGCCAGTCGCAACCGGAGCGCCGCGGGCGAAGCAGACAGCGCCATGCTGTCGGGACGGAACACGAAGAGCAAAGCGTCATGCTGTGCCGCCGCCAGCTGAAGCCGCCGCAACTCGCCCACCCGCGCCTGCGGCAACCACGCCAGCACGGCTGCCACATCGGCGCACCGCAAGGCCTGCTCGCAGCCCCATGAGCGGGCCGCCGAAGTCGCGCTGCGCACCCACAGCAAGGCTTCGACCGGCAGGCCTCGAGCCGCCAGCGCCGGGCCGAAGGGTTCGTGCGGCGCGCCGATCAGCACCACCGGACCGGTGCCTTCCTGCACCGCCTGCACCAGCGCAGGCAACACCAGTTGCCAGGCATGCGATTCGGGAGAAGGCTGCATCACCTCGGTCATGGCGCCGCGCGGCCAGCCGCCCCCCGGCAGTTCGGCATCGAGCGCTGCATGCCCCGTGGAAAGCACCTGCGCTTGGGCCGCGCCCAGCTCGCTGGCGCGCCAGATCCGCTGCCGCATGGCGGCATCGAAAACATCGAGATGAGGCAGACCCATGACAAAAAGGATGACAGAAAACTGTATAAACGTACAGTATCCTAATGCCACCGACCCACTTTTGCTTGAGGCTGAAATCTTTCTTTTTCACGAGCGACCACGCCATTCGCATGCGCTGTGCGTGTTGTCTGCCATGCACACGGCCTCTTGGCCGGCAATCCAGTCACTGGCACCCAAAAATACTAATAAATAACTACATCCACACACAGACTTTTCATGCCGCTTCGCTCCCCCTTCCTCGCCCCAACGCCCGCCGCAGCCACTTTCAGCGGACTCGATGGCAAGGTATTGCGCCGCTTCATCGACGAAGCCATTTCAGAACGCACCACGGCGCTCGGCGATCACCCGATCGCCTTTGCCAGCAGCGACTGGAAAATCGTGCAGATGCTCTGGCCGCACCTCGAAGCGCTCGCCAGCCTCTTCGAACTCGCGGCGCAGGAAAACGAAGCCACTGGAGACACCCCATGGCAGATCGACCATATTCGCCAGCGCTGTCGCAATCACGTCCTTCAGGGGCGCCTCCGAGAGGCCGAGCAAGAGCTGGCTCAATTGCGCGCACTTCACAAGACGTACGTGACCGAGCTGCCGCAGCACTGACTGCCACTACGCATCGTTCACGCCGAAAAAAAGGCCCGCTTCGAGCGGGCCTTTTTTGTAAACGCGATATGCCTATTTGGGTGTTCCCATGCGGCTGTCCTTCGGGTTGGTCGGCACGTCAGGCGCCTCGCCGCTGCGCGTCATCTTGTTGTCGCGCATCGACTGCTTCGTCTCCTGGCGCACTTCGCCACGCGAACGCTCGCCGACCGGCATCGCTGCATTCGGCTTGCCCTGCACCTTGGTGCTGGCCTGTCCGCTCGGGATCGTCGTGGTCTGGGGCGACTGAGCCTGGACGCGCGCGCCGGCCTTCACATCGGCCCGAGAATTGGGCATGGAGTTGGTCGAGTTGGACATCGCTGCCCCTTCAGGCCGCTGAGGGGGGTTGGGGACCCCGGCTGGCGTCTGGGTGCTGGCCTGACCAGCCACGTTGCCGGTCGCGGGCTGCGAAGTGGTCTGCGCCGATGCTACACCGGCAATGGCCAACAGGCTGGCCAAAACGATTGCTTGCTTCATGCTATCTCCTAGGGCTTGAGTGAACTCTTCGAGAACCTGCCCCAAGGGGCAACAACTTCTCAGCGAGTACCCAAGGTCGCCGAGCGGGCAGAGCACCCGCGTCAGGCTGAAACGTCGCAAGCTGTAGGAGCGGGCCTGTCAAGAAAAAGGCTGTCTTCATTGGCCCCGCGTCCTACTCGCACTGAGGAGCAACAGAGACACTTCGGACGATGCGCGTCGCCTTCAATCGCTTGCGTTCCGATTCAAAACACAAAGCTCCAAAGGACGTTCACATGCTCAAGCTCGCCATCGTTTTCTTCGTCATCTCGCTCATCGCGGGCTTCTTCGGTTTCTCCGGCGTGTCCGCTGCGACGGCGGGCATTGCGAAGATCTTCTTCTACATCGCGATCGTGATCTTCATCGTCTTCGTGGTGCTGGCGGTGATGGCCGGAGGCGCAATACTCTGACCTCCAGGGCCGGCCTCGGCGTCACGCAAAGTATGCCGACAACAGCGAATTGATCGTGGCGGCACTTTCGTACTGAACCCAGTGCCCCGCGTGGTCGATGACCTTGCCGCGGCGCATCTCATGACCGCTGATGACGTGCTCGATGGTGGGCCCGGGATCAGCGGTCGCGTCATGTTCGCCCCACACGAGCAATGTGTCGCCACCGTAGACGTCGAGCGCTTCGCGCAAGCCCCCCGCCATCGAAACGTCCTTGCTCCGAAAGCGCGTGCCGTGGCACGACACGTCGTGGATCTCGAAGGCCAGGGCATCCATCGAGGCCGGGTCGTGCAGCATCAGTGCGCCGAGGTTGTGCAGCAGCGCAGCGCTCTCCTCGTCACGGTCTTTGGCTGACCGCCAATTGATCATCTCGACTTCCATGGGCCGCATCGTGTCGTGGCCGCCACTGCCCAGCAGTGCCAGGCGACGCACGCCATCGCGTCGCGCCGCCACCTGAGCCGCAAACAGTCCGCCGAACGAAAAGCCGCCGAGATCGATCTGCGTGCCAGCGCCGATCACCTGGTCGAGCGTGCCGACGAAGATGTCGAGTGCCGGGTCGAGCATGCCCTGCCCATCGCGCGGTGGCGGCGGCGTGTCCGACTCGTTGAAGCCGGGCAAGTCCGGCAACCAGACGGCATGCTGCGCGGACAGCGCCTCGATGTTGCGAAGCCAGTGCATCCAGCTTCCGTGGCCGCCATGCAGCAGCACCAGGGGCGGCGCTGCCGCATCGCCGAAGCGGCGCCAGCGCACCCTCAGGTCGCCGTGGCTCACGTCGTGATGAACCGACAACGCATCGATGCGGGCGATTTCGCGCTGCGCCTGCGCGATGGCGGCGGCGCTGTCCGGGTGGTGGGGATCGAAGGCGATGGGCACGGTAGCGAAAGATGAATCAAAGGGAGTCGATGGTCGAAGGGGCGGGACGATCCGGCGCCAGCGTCAGTGCGCCTCGCCGGTCGCAGCACCGAAGCGGAAGCTCGACACCGCAATGCCGCCCATGAAGTCGTCTTCGTGATAGATGCGCTCGCCCGCAGCGTCTCCGGCGGCGCCGACGGCCACCATCAATGGCAGCAGGTGTTCCTCGCGCGGATGGGCTATGCGAGCGGCCGGCGCCGAAGACCATTGCAAAAGGCGCTCCACGCGCTCGGCCGACGCATCGAGCACCGTGTCCTGCAGCCAGGCGTCGAAAGCCCGCGAGGGCTCGCGCGCATTCGGGCCGAAGTTGCGCAGGTTGTGATAGCTCAGGCCGCTGCCGACGATCAACACGTCTTCGTTGCGCAGCGGCGCCAGGGCGCGGCCCAGAGCGATGTGCTCGGCCGGGTCGAGCCCGGTGCGCAGCGAAAGTTGCAGCACCGGCACGTCGGCTTTCGGGTAAATGGCGGCCATCGGCGAGAAGAGCCCATGGTCGAAGCCGCGCTCCGCGTCGATGTCCGACGGCAGACCGGCCGATGCGACCAGGTCGGCCACGCGCCGCGCGAGTTCGGGCGCGCCGGGTGCCTCGTAGCGCACGTGGTAGGTGTGTTCGGGAAAGCCGCCGTAGTCGTAGATCATCGGCGGCCGCGGGTTGGCCATGGCCGTGAAGGCCGGCGCTTCCCAGTGGGCGGAAATCATCAGCACGGCGCGTGGCGGGCGTCCGACCTGGCGCGGCATGTCGACGAGCGACGCTTCGAGGCGATCGTAGACGGGGCCCATCTCCTTCTTCATCCACGGCCAGGGGCCGCCGCCGTGCGAGATGAAATAGGTGGGCAGTGTTCGATCGATTGCGGTCATGGCTTGGGCGCTCTCCAGGCCATGAGTCTAGAGGCTCGGCCCCCATTCCGCTGCGGGGCCGAGTCGCCGCGCTCAGGCCTGTCCGCGCAGTCCGTAGGGCTGGCCCCAGCCGAGCGTTTCGAGCGTCGGCCCCGAAGGCACGTATTCGCAGCCGATCCAGCCCGCCCAGCCGCGACGCTCGATCTCGCCGAAAAGGTAGGGAAAGTAGATCTCGCCGGTGCCCGGCTCGTGCCGCCCGGGCACGTTGCCGACCTGGATGTGCCCGATGTGCGGCCACACCGCGTCGAGGTGTTCGGTGATTGCGCCTTCCTCGGTCTGCACGTGGAAGGTGTCGAAGCACAGCTTGACGTTCGGCCGCCCCGTCGCTTCGATCACGCGCACGCCTTCGTCGAGCCGGTGATAGAGAAACTGCGGAAAGCGCACCGTGCAGCACGGCTCCAGGATCAGCGTGATGTTCTCGGCGCGCGCCTGGTCGGCGGCCCAGGCGATGTTCTCGGTGAAGAGATCGAGGCAGCGCGCCCGGTCGTGCTCGGGCGTCATGTTGCCCGGCATGACGTGGATGAGCGGCCGCCCCACCTGTGCGGCGTAGTCGATGGCCTTGCGGATGCTGTCCCTGAAGGCCGCTTCGCGGCCCGGCAGTGCCGCCAGTCCGCGTTCGCCGCCGTCCCAGTCGAAGGGCGAGAGGACCTGCACCAGGGTCAGGTCGTTGTCACGCAGCCGTGCCGAGAGCTCTGCCGCAGGCACTTCGTAGGGAAAGGCCACTTCCACGCCCTGGAAGCCGGCGCGCGCGGCGGCCGCATAGCGCTCGGCCATCGGCAGTTCGGTGAAGAGCCAGCGCAGGTTGGGATCGAATCGCAGCATGCTTCAGTCCACCTTGATGCCGGCCGTCTTCACGATCTTTCCCCACTTGTCGTACTCGGAAAGAAAGAATGTCCTGAACGCTTCGGGCGTGCCGCCGTCGATGGCCGCGCCTTGCGATTCGAGGCTGTCGCGCACTTCCTTCTGCTTCAGCGCGGCATTGAGCGCCTTCGACAGCTTCTGCACGATCGGCTGAGGCGTGCCGGCCGGCGCGAGCACCCCGAACCAGGTGCCGGCCTCGAAGCCCGCCACGCCCGCCTCTTCCATGGTCGGCACGTCGGGGAATTGCGGCGAACGCGTCTTGGAACTGATCGCGAGCGCCCGCAGCTTGCCCGCCTTGGCCAGCGGCGCCGCGGTGCTGAACACGTCGAACATCAGATCGATCTGCCCGCCGACCAAGTCGACCAGCGCCGGGCCGCTGCCCTTGTAGGGCACGTGCGTCATGTCGACCTGGGTGAGCGTCTTGAAATACTCGCCGGCCAGATGCGCCGCGCTTCCGGTGCCGAAAGAGCCGTAGTTGAGCTTGCCGCCCTTCTTCGACTTGGCGAGCTTGATCAGCTCGGGCACGCTGTGCACCGGCAGCTGCGGGTTGACCACCAACAGCAGCGGTTGCGTGGCGATGAGGGTGATGGGCTCGAAGCTCTTGATCGGGTCGTAGCTCAGGTGCGCATAGGTATGCGGCGTGACCGTGAGCGGCCCGGCGGCGCTCACCAGCAGCGTGTAGCCGTCGGGCGCGGCTTTGGCCACTGCGTCGTTGCCGATCGATCCGCCAGCGCCGGCGCGGTTCTCCACGATCACCGACTGGCCCAGCTCGGTCGACAGCGCCTTGCCGACCACGCGCGCGGTCTGGTCGGTCGACCCGCCGGCGGCATAGGGCACCACGATCTTGATGGCCTGCTTGGCCGGATAGTCCTGCGCGGCGGCCGGCATTGCTGCGCCGAGGGCAGCCGCGACGCCCGCCAAGCCTGCAAGGTAGAGCGTGGCGAGCGAGCGCGAGGCGTGTCGGACGCGATGGAATGGCATGGGGTGTGTCTCCTGTCGTTGTGGCTGAATCATTCGGTAGGCGAGGCGGTTGAAACGGGCGTGGCGGCCGCCTCGGGCTGCGACACAGCGTCGCCGATCACCAGCCCGATGCGGTGACCGAAGCGCTCGCGCATCACATCTTCGAAGGACACGCCCTCGGCCGCGATCCAGCTGCCCGAGCGAAGCCGGTAGCTCGCATGCCGCTGCGGCGCGGTCGGCCACTCGCCGCGCGCGAGCGCCTTGGCCCCGCCCATCACGGCGCGCCGGAAGCGCACGATCGCGGCGTCGGTGGCCGACAGGTGCTCCTGCGTGCGGTCGGAGATGCGGCCCAGGCTGTCCTGGATCATGGCGTCCTGCTCGGCCACGCCGCGCACGCCGGTGAAGTTCACCGACTTCTGCAAGGCCCGGTCGATACGGTATTCGTTGCCCCGGTTGCTGAGCGGAAAGTAGTTCTCGTCCACCTCGGCGATGACGCCGTGGCCGCCCGCGAACCTGGCGCGCTCTTCGTCGGTGAAGGGCCGTTCCGGGTTCCACGCATAGGTGTAGATCCAGCAGTTCTCGTCGTCGATGGGCACCCAGGTGTAGCCGAAGTGGGTTTCGCCCGGCAGGGTCGACGGCGTCGTGCTGTGCGAAGGCAGCGCGAACTGCGCGGTGCGCCAGTACCTCTGCGTGCCGTCTGCGCGGCGCGCACCGCCCACCACGAAGCCCACGTCGTGTTCGAGCAGCGAGAACTCCGGCATCGGGTCTTCGCGGATCCAGCGCAAGCGCTTCTCGTCCGCGGGCGCATCCTCGTTGGCGTTCGACGGCACATGCGGCGCGGGCATGTGCAGAAAGGAAAAGTGCGAGGTGTCCAGTGCGCCCTCGATCGATTGCGCCCAGTTGCATTCCTGCAGTTTCTTGGTCACGAAGCGGTGCGATTCGGGCACCAGGCCATGGTCGAGCTGCGGCACTTCGGGCAGCGGATGCTCGTCGTCGACCGGCCCGAGGTAGCCCCAGACGATGCCGCCGTATTCGCGGGTCGGATAGGCCTTGAGCCGGATCGTCTGGTGGTACTGCGACCGTGGCGGCACGTTGGGCAGCTCCACCGGGCGCCCTTCCATGTCGAACTTCCATCCGTGGAACACGCAGCGGATGGCGCAGTCCTCGTTGCGACCGAAGTACAGGTCCGCTCCGCGGTGCGGGCAGCGCGAATCCACCAGGCCCACTTCGCCGCGCGCATTGCGAAAGGCCACCAGCTTCTCGCCCAGCACGTGCACGCGGATCGGCGCGCCGTCGCGCTCGGGCAGTTCACGCGACAGCGCGACGGGCTGCCAGAAGCAGCGAAAGTAGCGGCCCATGGGTGTCTGGGGGCCGGTTCGGGTCAATAGCTCGTTGTCTTCTGCGCTCAGCATGCGGTCTCCTGCATCCGCCCGCGAGCTCGCACGGCCAAGCCGAGCGGCCGGGCGGACCGATTCGTTCGGCTCGATACTAGAAGCCGCCCGGTCGTTGGACAAACCAGCAATTCTTGCCAATTAGTGAGTTTTTCTCTTGAATTACCCGAACGTCACATTGAGACAGCTGCGAGCCTTCGTGCTGGTCGCGGAAACCGGCGGCTTCGCTTCGGCGTCCCGGCGGCTGCATCTCACGCCGTCGGCATTGAGCCTGCTCATCAAGGAAATGGAAGCGGCGATGCAGGTGCGGCTCTTCGACCGCACCACGCGCAGCACGGCGCTGTCGCAGGCCGGCGCCGAGTTCTATCCATTGGCCCGCAAGCTCCTCGGCGACCTCCAGCAGGCCGTCGAAAGCACGCGCGATCTCGAACAGATCAAGCGCGGCACGGTACGCATTGCCTGCACACCGCTCTATGCGTCGATGCTGCTGCCGCGCCTCATCCAGGGCTGGCGCGAGCAATACCCTGCCGTCACCGTGTACGTGCTCGACTCGCTGCACGAGCAGGCCCTGGCGCGGCTGCGCAGCGGCGAGGCGGACCTGTGCCTGGCGCCGCAGCGCAAGGTCGCGCCGGACATCGTGCAGGAGCTTCTCTTCCGCGACCGCATGTGGCTGATCTGCCCGCCGGACCACCCGATGGCAGCGTCGAAGAGCGTGACCTGGGCGCAGGTGATGCGCGAGCGCTTCGTGTCGCTCACGCAGGACTTCACCGCACAATTGCAGGTCGATCTGATGCGCCACTCGCCCGACCTCGCCTTGCAGCCCGCGCACGACGTGGCCTTCTTGACGACGGCGCTCGGCATGGTGGCCTCGGGCTTCGGCATCACCGTGCAGCCGGAACATGCACTGGAACTCATCAAGCCCTTCGGCCTTGTCGCGCGCCCGGTGACGCGGCCGGTCGTGCATCGAAGCCTGTCGCTGTTCCGCTTCGACCGGCAAGGCCTGTCGCCGGCGGCGGAGAGCTTCGCGGCCTACCTTCGCAAGCGCCTGGTCAAGGCCGGTTGATCCGACGGGATTCGGCGGCGGTCGCTGCCGTTGCGACAAGCCCGGACGCCCCGCCCGGTTGAAGCGACTCGCCTACCATCCCGAGGCCCCCGCGCAGAACGCCGCTCCTGAACCCCCGCCTTTGTGGCGGCGGGGCGCGATGCCGCTGTCGCCCTTCACGCCTTCCACGTCTCCCACCTGATCATCTTCATGTTCGGCTACTTCGAAAAACGAATCGACCCCTATCCGCCGCCGGAGCCGAGCCTGCCCACGGCGAGCTTCTTCGGCTTTCTCTGGAACTGCTGCGAAGGCATGCGCGGCGCCATCGCCCTGATGGCGCTCCTGACCGGCATCATGGCCGCGTTCGAAGGCCTGCTCTTCGCCATGCTCGGGCTGATCGTCGACTGGCTCGGCGGGCAGGCCCCGGCCCGTCTCTGGGCCGATCGCCATGTCGCCCTGCTGTTGCTCGGCGGTGCGCTGGCGGTCAGCATCGTGGTGGTCGCCCTGCAAACCACGGTCAAGCATCAGACGTTGGCCGTCAACTTCCCGATGCGCCTGCGCTGGAACTTCCACCGGCTGATGCTGGGCCAGAGCATGTCCTTCTACCAGGACGAGTTCGCCGGCCGCATCACGGCCAAGGTGATGCAGACCGCACTGGCCGTTCGCGACACCATCTTCGTGCTGGCCGACGTGCTGGTGGCGATGGTGGTCTATGTCGCCACCATGATCATCCTCGCCGGCGCGTTCGACCGCGAGCTGATCTGGCCCTTTGCCATCTGGCTGGTGCTCTACATCGGCGCGCTGATGTTCTTCGTGCCCCGCCTGGGCCAGGTCGGCAAGGCGCAGGCCGACGCGCGCGCCATGATGACCGGCCGCGTGACCGATGCCTACACCAACATCGCGACGGTCAAGCTGTTCTCGCACACCCAGCGCGAGGCGGGCTTCGCGCGCGCCGCCATGGCCGACTTCATGGTCACCGGGCACCAGCAGATGCGCCTGGTGAGCGCCTTCGAGATCACCAACCACACGCTGAGCATGGGCCTCACGGCCGGCATGGCGGGCACCGCCCTGTGGCTGTGGTCGCACGGCACGGTCGGCGTGGGCGCGGTGGCCGCCGCGACAGCGATGGCGCTGCGGCTGCAGGGCATGTCGCACTGGATCATGTGGGAGATGACCAGCCTCTTCGAGAACATCGGCACGGTACAGGACGGCATGAAGACGCTGTCGCGGCCCCGCACGGTGCTCGACGCGCCCGGCGCAGCGACGCTCGCGGTGCCCAAGGGCGAAGTGCGCTTCGAAGAGGCCAGCTTTCGCTATGCCGACGCGGGCGAGCGCGTGATCGACGGCCTGACGCTCACCGTCGCTCCCGGCGAAAAGATCGGCCTGGTGGGCCGCTCGGGCGCCGGCAAGTCGACGCTGGTGAACCTGCTGCTGCGCTTTCACGACCTCGAGTCGGGCCGCATCCTGATCGACGGGCAGGACATCGCGTGCGTCTCGCAAGACAGTTTGCGCGAACACATCGGCATGGTCACGCAAGACACGTCGCTGCTGCATCGCGCCGTGGCGGACAACATCGCCTACGGCCGGCCCGACGCATCCGCCGAGGCGATCCGGGCGGCCGCCGAGCGCGCCGAAGCGCACGCGTTCATCGAGCAGCTCGCCGACGCCGGCGGGCGCAGTGGCTATGCGGCCCACGTGGGCGAGCGCGGCGTCAAGCTGTCGGGCGGGCAGCGCCAGCGCATCGCCATCGCGCGCGTGATGCTCAAGGACGCTCCGATCCTGTTGCTGGACGAGGCGACCAGCGCGCTCGATTCCGAGGTCGAAGCCGCGATCCAGGCCAGCCTCTACCGGCTGATGGAAGGCAAGACCGTGATCGCCATCGCCCATCGGCTGTCGACCATCGCCGCCATGGACCGGCTGATCGTCCTCGACCGCGGGCGCGTGGTGGAAGAAGGCGACCACCGCTCCTTGCTGGCCCGCGGCGGGCTCTACGCGCGGCTCTGGGCGCACCAGAGCGGCGGGTTTCTGGGCGACAGCGACGACGAGCCCGCCTGAGCCACCTTCTGCCCTGGGCAGTCCTACAGCGCACGCCGCCCCTCGCCGACAGCCCAAATGGGTCTTACAGGTGCATCCTTGCGCTGTTTGCAACAAAGAGGAAACCCCGTGAACTCCATCATCTACATCGTCGGTCTGGTCGTCGTCGTCGTTGCCGTTCTTTCGTTCTTCGGACTTCGCTGAGGGGCTCGTCCCCTGCGCCCGCGAGGGCCGACTGCCAAGTCGCCGGGGCCTCTGGGCCCCTTTTTTCGTTGGTGCCGCGACGCCCGTGACGCGTGGGCGCGCGCGGGCATAATTTCCGCGATCGCCGGGCCGCGCCGACCTTTCGTCGGCGCCCGGGCCGTCGCGAAAGAAGCTGTTGAACACTGAGGTGCGCGAGTCGGTTCTTGAAGATGCGGTGGTCACCGAAGCGGTGCACCTGATCGAGGAAGTCGGCCCACTCGACGACACCGAAGCCCTGCGCGAGGCCATGGCCCGCCGCCCCGACGGGCCTGGCCGCATCGTTGAACGTGCCCGCCTGCTAGGGCATCGGCTCGGCCTGCAGCGTGAACTCGACCGTGCGCGCTCATGGGCACCCTGGGTGCTGCTGGGACTGGTCGCACTGGTCGTGATCACCGGCCTGTCTCTCGCCGGCGGCGTGGTCGGTGGCGAGCGGCGCGAGATCAATGTGGTCGTTGCGCTGGTCACACTGCTCGGCCTGCATCTGCTCACACTCGCCTTGTGGCTGCTCGGATTAGTGCTGCCCTTGGGGTCAGTGCAAGCATCCTTCGGCTGGCTCTGGATGACGCTCACGGCCCGCGTGGCCGGCGGGCAGCGCGGGCAGGCACCAGTCCTGATGCGCGCGGCGATGCGCCTTCTCGGCCGCGCGCGGCTACTGCCCTGGTCGCTCGGTTTCGTGAGCCATGCGGTGTGGTCGCTGTCTTTTGCCGTGATATTGGCCGCGCTGCTTTTCTCACTGGCTTTTCGCAACTACACGCTGAGTTGGGAAACCACCATCCTGGAGCCGGACTTCTTCGTGCGCGGCGTGCAGGTGCTGGGGTGGTTGCCTGGCTGGCTCGGCTTTCCGGTGCCCGATGCCGAGACGGTGCGCGCTGCATCCGCCGCGTCCGCCGTATCGGCCGGCCAGCGCGACTGGGCGCTCTGGCTCACCGGCTGCATCTTGGTCTATGGCCTGCTGCCGCGCGTGCTGCTGGCTGCATGGAGCGCGGGGATGTGGCAAGTGCGCAAGAAAGCGATCCGCCCCGACCTTTCGCAACCCGGCTACCGCAAGCTGCTCGCCCGCTTCGATGCGATGGCACCGCGCCAGATCGTCGACGCCGACTCGGGTTCGGCGGCGGAGCGCGCACCGCACGGACTCGCGGCCGGCGACACCACCGATGCGCTGGTGCTCATCGGCTTCGAACTCCCGGATGAGATCGCCTGGCCGCCCCCATCGCTGGACGTGCGCGCAGCCACGGTGCTGAACATCGACGGCAGCGGTGCCGCTCGCCGCGACGTGCTCGACCGGCTGGTGCGCCAGCGCCCACGCCATGTCGTCGTCGCGTGCAACGCGGCTTCCACCCCGGATCGCGGCACCGCACGCTTTCTGCGCGAAGTCGCGTCGCACAGCGGCGATTGCCGGCTCTGGCTTCTGTCCGGCGAAACCGTGGGCGCATCGGTGGGCGCATCGGTGGGCGATCAAGATGCTGGCGACCGCGCGGCCGCCAACCGCAGCGCCCACCGCGAAGACGGCGCCAGCGCCCACCGCGAAGACGGCGCCAGCGCCCGATGGCGCAGCTGGCTCGCGGATGCCGGGCTCGCCACCATCACCACCGTCCACACCGCCGAAGGCGCCTTGGCCGGCTCGGAGCCCGCCGCATGAGCGAGCCGCTGCGCATCGCCGTCGTCGGCCACACCAATGCCGGCAAGACCTCGCTGCTGCGCACGCTGACGCGGCGCGTCGACTTCGGTGACGTGTCGCCCCGCCCCGGCACCACGCGCCATGTCGAAGGAGTCGAACTCAAGGTGGACGACCGCGTGGCCGTCCGCTTCTTCGACACGCCGGGCCTCGAAGACGCGGTGGCGCTGCGCGAACACCTCGACGGCGCCGATGTCGATCGCAGCCTGACGCCGCCCGACCGCATCCGCCGATTTCTGCAGGGCCCCGAGGCGCACGGCGTGTTCGAACAGGAGGCCAAGGTGCTGCGTGCGCTGCTGGACGTGGACGCCGCCTTCCTCGTGATCGATTCGCGCGAAGCGGTGCTGCCCAAGTTCCGGGCCGAACTCGAGCTGCTCAACGCCTGCGCGCGGCCGGTGCTGCCGGTGCTCAACTTCGTGCGCGACCCGGCGAGCCGCGAGCCGGCCTGGCGCGAGTTGCTCACGGCCTACTCGCTGCATGTCACGGTGCGCTTCGATGCGGCGGCGCCCTTCGTCGGCGCCGAACGCGAGCTCTATGGCGACCTCGCCACCCTCTTGCGCGACCGGCGCGAGCCGCTGCAGAAAATCGTCGCGTTTCTGGAGCGCGAGTTCGACGAGCGTCGCCGCGCGGCGTGCGTGCGCATCGCCGAGCTGCTGGTCGATGCCGCGGCCACCCGGCGCCAGTTGTCGGCGAGCCAGTTCGAATCGCCCGACGAGCGCCAGCGGCTGATCGATGCGCTGCATCGTTCGATCTTCGACAAGGCGCAGCGCGCCGCCACCGACCTGCTCGCGCTCTACGGCTTTCGCGAAGGCGATGCCGAAGAAGCGTCGCTGCCGCTGGTCGAAGGCCGATGGACGATGGACTTCTTCCACCCCGAAGCGCTGAAGAACGCCGGCCTGCTGCTCGGCAAGGGTGTGGCGGTGGGCGCCGCCGTGGGCGTGGTCGCCGACCTGGCGCTCGCCGGGCTCTCGCTGGGCGCGGGTGCCGCCTTGGGCGGCGCGATCGGCGGCGCCGTGTCGCAAGGCTGGGGGCCGCTGGGACGCAAGCTGGCCAACAAGCTGCGCGACGTGCACGAACTCACCGTCGAAGACCGGGCGCTGGTGGTGCTGGCCGATTGGCAGTTGCAATTGCTGCGCGCGCTGGAGCAGCGCGGCCACGGCGCGGTGGATCGCATCGCCGCCGGTGCCGCGCGCACGGACGAAGCGGCCCGGCGCGCAGTGGCCCAGATCGTGCGCGCCGTGCAGCCGGCGCGCGGCCACCCGGACTGGGAAACCGGCAACCGCCTGCGCTGGCGCGAGGCGCCCGAACGTCAGGACCTGGTGCTCGATGCGTCGCGCAGCGTGCGGCAGGCGGTCGAAACCATCGCTTCCTCTGCATGATCGCCACGTGAGCGCCGCATGAAAAAAGACGCCATCGAACCCTTCTTCGCCGTGCTTCAGGCGGCCAACCCGACGCCCGAAACCGAACTCGAATACAGCAGCCCCTTCGAGCTATTGGTGGCGGTGCTGCTCTCGGCGCAGGCGACCGACGTCGGCGTGAACAAGGCCACACGCAGGCTGTTTCCGATCGCCAACACGCCCCAGGCGATCTTCGACCTCGGCATCGAGGGGCTGGAGCCGTACATCCAGACCATCGGCCTCTATCACAGCAAGGCCAAGCATCTCATCGAGGCCTGCCGCATGCTGATCGAGCAACACGCGGGCGAAGTGCCCCGCGAACGCGCCGCCCTCGAAGCATTGCCCGGCGTGGGCCGCAAGACGGCCAACGTGGTGCTCAACGTGGCCTTCGGCGAGCCGACCATGGCCGTCGACACGCACATCTTTCGCGTCAGCAACCGCACCGGACTGGCACCCGGCAAGACGCCGCTCGAGGTCGAACTCAAGCTCATGAAGCGCGTGCCCGAGGCCTATCGGCTGCATGCGCACCACTGGCTCATCCTGCATGGCCGCTACGTGTGCGTGGCGCGCAAACCGGCCTGCTGGCAATGCGCGGTGGCGGTGTACTGCGACTTCAAGCCGAAGACGCCCGCGCCCTAGCCTTTCACGGCTCAGTCGATCAGCGAGCGCAACACGCCGGGCGCGAAATGCGCTTCGGCCCGATCGGCCAGGCCGTCGAAAACTTCGTCCAGCGTTCGCACGCTCGCACCGAAAAGCGCCTGCAGCACGGCCGCCTGTTCGAAGAGGCCGTGCAGGTACAGCCCCAGCACATTGCCAGCGCCGTTCTGCCACGCGAGCTGGTCGGGCATGACGGCCGAAGCGCGCGCGCCGGCCGCCGCCATCGCCGTGTGTTCGATGCTGCGGCCATGGCGAATCTCGTAGCCGTCGATCTCGATGTCCGAGAGCCGCGCCCACGGCCCGTGCAAGGCGCCGAAGCGCGCGCGACGCCGCACCACGCGCTTGTCCGGCGCGAACTCGGTCACCAGCGGCAGCAGCCCCAGCCCCGGTCCGTTGCCGTCCACACCGTGGGGGTCGATGAGCGCTTCGCCCAACATCTGCAGGCCCCCGCAGATGCCGAGCACCGCGCCGCCCCGTGCCGCGTGCGCGGCCACTGCGCGATCGAGCCCCTGCGCCCGCATCCAGGCGAGGTCGCCGCTGGTGTGCTTGGAGCCCGGCAGCACGACCCAGTCCGCATCGGCCAGCTCGGCCCGCGTGCGCGCCCAACGCAGCCGCACGCCGGGCATCGCCTTGAGCGACTGGAACTCGTCGAGGTTGCTGATGCGCGGCCAGGCGACGACGGCGATCGTCGTCGTGACCTCACCGCCGTGCGGCGCGGAACGTTCGTCGAACACGCCGTCTTCGTCGGGCAGCCCGTGCTCGCGCCACATGGGCAAGGTCGCCACAGTAGGAATGCCCGTGAGCGCCTCCAACTGCTGCGGCGCGGGCGCGAGCAACGCCGGGTCGCCGCGGAACTTGTTGAGCACGAAGCCTGCAATGGCGCGGCGGTCGGCCTCGGGCAGCAGCGCCCAGGTGCCATACAGGTGAGCGAAGGCCCCGCCGCGGTCGATGTCGGTCACCAGCAGGCAGCGCGCTTGGGCATGGCGCGCCACGCGCAGGTTGACGATGTCGCTCGCCATCAGGTTGATCTCGGCCGGCGAGCCGGCACCTTCGATCACCACCACGTCGTTCTCGGCGCGAAGCGCGTCGAGCGCTTCTGCGATGTGCGGCCAGACTCGCTCGCTGCGTCCGCGCCAGGGGAGTGCAGTGAGTTCGGCACTCACCTGCCCCATCAGCACGACCTGGCTGTGCGTGTCGCGCTCGGGCTTGAGCAGCAGCGGGTTGATGCGCACGTCGGGTTCTGCGCGCGCCGCGAGGGCCTGGAAGTATTGCGCGCTACCGATTTCGCCACCGGCCACCACGCGGGCGTTGTTGCTCATGTTCTGCGCCTTGAACGGCGCGACGCGCAACCCCTGTCGCGCATACCACCGGCACAGCGCGGTGGCGAGCCAGCTCTTGCCGGCGCCGCTGCTGGTTCCGAGCACCATGACGCAGCGCGCGGGGCCGACAGTCACGTTGAGGTTCATTCGACGATTGTCCATGAGCCGGTCTTGCGGCCCGGCAGATCAATCGAACTGCCAACTTGTTCGCGCTCTTGCAGTACTTGCAGTTGGGTACATCGCAGACTGCATCCACGGCGGTGTCGGCTTCGTACTTTCTGTTTGAACGACCCATGGAAAGAAAAACTGACGATGGCAAGCCTGCGAGATATTGCGCTCACGGTGGAAGAGCGTGCGAACGGAGAGTTCTTCTGGATGCTGCTGGAGGCCACGGCCAACGACAAACCCGATGAGTTCCTTTACCTGCGTGTCGGATCGGCGGCGGCGCCTCAGAAGAGCTATTCGTCGGCATTGGCGATGGGGGTGGCGGCGATGCGTAAGGTGGTTGAAGCCGCCTGAGGTTCGGGGCGCGTGCCGAGGGCGACGGGTATCCGCCTCCGCGAATGTCCCCCGCCTTCGGCTCCTCCTTTATTTCGCTGCGGAGGACACCCGTCACTCTCGGCACGGGATGCGTCGTGATTGGGCGCAGGCCCTCTGCCCGAAATACCCCTCGACTTGGCAGCCTTTGCCGATTCATGGCACAAGCTGCGTTCGATCAACCCTCGTGAGATGAACCACCATGTGCGATCTGGACGACCAAGAACAACTCAAGAAGTACACCCGCCGCGACTTCGGCGTGCTGGCCGGATCCGCCGGCCTCATGGGCGCGCTGCCCGCCGTGGCCAACGCCGTGGCGGTGACGGAACGCGAGGTGACCATCACCACGCCCGACGGCATGTGCGACGCGTACTTCGTCGCACCCACCGCGGGCGCCGCACCCGGCGTGCTGGTGTGGCCCGACATCTTCGGTCTGCGCCCCGCCTTCCGGCAGATGGGGCGGCGGCTGGCCGAATCGGGCTACAGCGTGCTGGTGGTGAATCCCTTCTACCGCCAGAAGAAAGCGCCGACCGCACCGCAGGGCGGTCAGACCCCCATCCCCGAAGTGATGCCGCTCATGCAGGCGCTGACGCCGGCCATGCATCTGAGCGACGGCAAGACCTTCGTCTCGTGGCTCGACGCCCAACCCCAAGTGGACAAGGCACGCAAGATCGGCACGACCGGCTATTGCATGGGCGGGCCCATCGCAGTGCGCACCGCCTCGGTCGCGCCCGACCGCGTGGGTGCCGTCGGGACCTTCCACGGCGCAGCCATGGTCACGTCGGCGGCCGACAGCCCGCATCGCCTGGTCGCCCAGACGAAGGCGCGCTATCTGGTCGCGATCGCCCAGAACGACGACGCCAAGGACCCCGAGGCCAAGGCCACCCTGCGCACCGCGTTCGACACCGCCAAACTGCCTTCCGAGGTGGAGGTGTACCCCGCCGCGCACGGCTGGTGCCCGCCGGACACGCAGGTCTACGACGCCGCCCAATCCGAGCGCGCATGGACGCGGCTGCTGGCGACGTTCGGCACGGCGCTGGCCTGACGGAATGCGGCGCATTGATCGAAGACGCATGCAATTCACGAAACTCGCACTGATCCATGGCCTGCTCTTCGGCGCACTGCCCGCCGTGGCGCAAATCAACGCCGGGGATCAGCCGCCCGACCGGTCGCCTCCGTTCAAGCTCACCAAGGTCGCGCAGTTCGATCTGCCATGGCGCATCGCCTTCCTGCCGGACGGACGCATGCTCATTACCGAGAAAGGCGGCAAGCTCTTTCTTGCGGCGCAGTCCGGACAGAAGGTCGAAGTCACGGGCGTGCCGGCGGTGTTGCATTCGGGGCAGAACGGGCTTCTCGGCGTCTATACGGCGCCTTCGTACGCGAGCGATGCAGCGATCTATCTCACGTACTCGGAGCCCGGAACCGAGCGCGGCACTTCGAGCCTGGCGCTCGCCCGCGCAACACTCAAGATCGGCACAGGCACCGCGTCGCTGGAGGGCTTGAAGGTCATCTGGCGCGACCCGATCAAGGGCCGAGGCGGCCAGGTCGGCGCGGCCGTGGCGTTTTCGCCGGACAAGAAATTTCTCTTTCTCACGGCCGGCGATCGGCAGCGCTTCACGCCCGCACAAGACCCGAACCAACCGGCCGGCAAGATCCTTCGACTCACCCTCGACGGCAAGCCCGCACCCGGCAACCCGATGGAAGGCAAGACCGGCGCCAAGTCGGTTCCGGTCATCGATCCACCCAGAGACACCGAGGCCGCCAAGACCGCGCCCGTCGTGCGCACCCATGCGTTCGACGGCCCCAACCTGACGCCGGCCGAGACATGGTCATCGGGACATCGCACGCCCTACGGCCTCGCGTTCGCACCGGATGGCCGCCTGTGGGAACTCGAACATGGCCCGCGTGGCGGCGACGAACTCAACCTGATCGAGCCTGGCAAGAACTACGGTTGGCCGCTCGTTTCCTACGCGGTGAACTACAACGGCGTCCCCATCGCGAGCCCCGACACCCGCGACGACCTCGCCAAGCCGTCGATCTACTGGACGCCCATCTTCGCGCCCGGCAACCTCATGTTCTACAGCGGCGACATGTTTCCGCAATGGAAAGGCTCGGCCTTCGCATCCGGCCTCGTCACCCGCGCGCTGCATCGCATCGAGGTGCAAGGCGCGAAGGCGACACCGGCCGAGCACTGGACCGTCGGCTTCCGCGTTCGCGCGGTCGAGCAGGCACCGGATGGCGCGCTGTGGTTGATCGAGGACGACGATCAGGGCGGGTTGTATCGGCTGACGCCGAAGTCATAGCGATCTGGTGGGCAGACTTCTGAAAGCAGGGCCTATGCAAAAGCTGGTGAGTGCGCTTCTTCTGTTCGTGCTGGCCGGCTGCGCGAGCACTTCGGCTCGCGAGTATTCGGTGTGCTCGACGCAGCCGGGGACTTATGCGTGCCAGGTCGAGCAGTATCGGAACGTCAACGAGTGAGGACTTTGCTTGCGGTCGACGGTTTCAATGAAGGGCCTTCAACGCGAATGACCGGTCCTGTCTGAAGCCTATCGCCTTGTCACCGACCCAGCAACCGCGCGCCGCTGATCTTGGCTGCGCGCTTGTCGAAAGTCCACAGCGGTGCCTCGCCGGCCTCCGCGGCCAGCGCGATGTGAACGCAGTCGGCAAAGTCGGCCGTACCGATTCGGTACAACTGCAACGCGACTTCGAGCGCGACACAACGTAGCGGACCAGGACGTTGGTGTCGAGGGCCGGCATCAGCGCCAGGGGTTCATCTCGTCGATGCCGACGCGCTTGCGCTTCGTGGACTTCAGCATACCGGCCATGTCGAGAATGGACTTGGTCTTGGCTCGAACGATGATGGTGCCATCCGGCATCACCGACCAAACCAGGCGGGTCCCTTGCTTGGCATGAACAAGCGCCCGCACGTCGGCGGGAACCGTGGTCTGGCCCTTGGCCGTGATGGTTGACTCTGCCATGGATGTTCCTTGCTTTTCGCTGAATTGAAATGCGTCAGGACGGACGAGCATTTGCGGCCGAGCTTGCCTCATCAGCTTGAGTCGAGTTTCGACATCGACCCGAGAGTTGCCTCTCAGTCAGCCCGGCTTTTCGAGCGCCGCGACAGCATGTTGAGCACCTCCACCAGCGTCGAGAACGCCATCGCAGCATAGATGTAGCCCTTCGGCACATGCACGCCGAAGCCATCGGCGATCAGCACGGCGCCGATCATGAGCAGGAACCCGAGCGCCAGCATCACGACGGTCGGGTTGCGGTTGATGAAGTTGGCGAGCGGCTCGGCGGCGATCAGCATGACGGTGACGGCTGCGATGACGGCAATCACCATCACGGCCAGGTTATCGGTCATGCCGACGGCGGTCAGGATGGAATCGACCGAGAACACCATGTCGAGCAGGACGATCTGGACCAGCACCGACGAAAACGCGATGGCGGCCACGCCTTTGCCGTCGGCCGCGACGGCCGCAGGCGCCGGATCGACGTGGTGGTGGATCTCCTTGGTCGCCTTCCAGATCAGGAACAGACCGCCGGCGATCAGGATCAGGTCGCGCCACGAGAACTGGGTTTCGAAGCTCGGCACGCCGGCGGCATCAGCCGAGCCCGTGAGTCCAAGGTCGAACACCGGCGCCGTGAGCCCGACCAGCCAGGCGATCATCGACAACAGGGCCAGCCGCATGACCAAGGCGAGTGCGATGCCGATCCGGCGTGCCCGCTTGCGCTGGTGCTCCGGCAGCTTGTTGGACAGGATCGAGATGAAGATCAGGTTGTCGATGCCCAGCACCACCTCCATGATCACCAGAGCGACAAGTGCCGCCCATGCGGTCGGGTCTGAAAAGAGGGCTTGCAGGCTTTGCATGGGGTTCTCTGTCTGAAATCGGTTGGGGGCGATGATGCCTCGCGCCGGCACGGCCGCACCCGATGTCCGGTGTTTGGAGGGGGCTTATCGAGCGGCGATCCCGCTTCGCGCCCGTCTTCAAAGGGGCGTTCCGGCCCCCGGCGGCAAGCAACGCAAGCGCCCGATCGTCGCCATCAGCACGTGGGGCTGAACGGGCTTGGCCAGGTGGAAGTCGAAACCTGCTTGCAGCGCGCGGTCGCGGTCCTGTGGCCTTGAAAAAGCGGTCAGCGCAATCGCGAGAATCCGAGGCCTCTCGAAGGCGCTTGTCAGTTCACGCAGGGTGCGCATGAGTTCGTAGCCATCCCGCCCCGGCAACCCGATGTCGCTGACGAGAACGACGGGCCACTGCCGCTTGGCTGCGTCGAGCGCCGTGTCGTAGTTCGTCGCCACGCTCACTCGCGCCCCGCCGTCGGTCAGCATCATTGCGAGCATCTCACTGGCCTCGACGTTGTCCTCCACGATGAGCACGTCGATGTCATTGAGCGGTCGTTCGCCCTGGAACGTGTCAGCAGTACGCTGCTGCGTCGACGGATCGGCCCCTTGCGCGGCGGCCGCATCAGAGACGCGCAGCGTGACCGTCAGCGTCGCCCCCTGATCCACGCCGGGGCTCTGCGCGGTCGCATCGCCGCCATGGAGCTGAGCAAGATGCTTAACGATCGACAGACCCAGTCCCAGCCCGCCGTGGATCCGGTTGTCCGGTGAGTCGCTCTGGCTGAAGCGGTCGAACAAATGAGCGAGGAAGTCAGGCCGAATGCCGCGGCCGAAGTCCTGCACCGAGAGGGTGAGCACATCGCCCTCTCGCGTCAGCGAAACGCGGATGACGCCACCGTTGCGGGAGAACTTGATCGCGTTGGTCACCAGGTTCCAGACGATCTGTTGCAACCGCGTGGGGTCGAGCCAACTCGGCGGCCCCTGCGTCATCAGGTCCAGTTCCAGCGACAGTTGCTTGGTCTCAAGCGACGCCCGCAGGCCTTCGATCGACTCGCTCACGACGGAGGCTGGATCACACCACTGCCGGTCGAGCCGGAGCTTGCCGGAGTTGATCCGTGACACATCGAGGATGTCGGAAATGATGCGTGCCTGTGCATGCACGCTGCGGTCGATGGCGTCGAGGGCACGGATCGTTTCCGGTGCCGCTCCTCGCTTCTTCAGGATATGCACCCAGCCGGAGATCGCATTGAGCGGCGTTCGCAGTTCGTGGGAAAGAACGGCCACGAAGTCGTCCTTGGTCCGGCTGTGGCGTTCGGCTGTCGTGCGAGCTGCCTGCTCTCGTTCTAGCACTTCCTGACGTCGGCGATCGAGCTCCTGACGCTCCGACACGTCCACGGCGATGCCGATGCGCAGCCCGGTTTCAACGTGAGCGGAAATGCTCCACTGCAGGTACACCCAACTGCCATCCGACCGCATCAGCGGAAACTCGCCCTGCCAGGCGGCACCGACTTCATGAGCGTCGACCGTGCAGTCCCGAACGAAATCGGCCCACGCGGCCGGCGCCAGACTGCTGATCGGCTGCGCCAGCAGCTCTTCTGCAGGTCTGCCCAACATCGCCACCATGGCCGGGTTGACGTCGGCGAAATGGCCGTTGGCGTGGATCAGCGCGATCCCGCTCAGCGCCTGGCTGAACACCGCGCGAAAACGAGTGTCGCTCCGCCTCAGGCTGTCTTCCGCAAGGCGTGCGCGAATCAAGGCTTGCAGCGTTGCGGTCAGCACGGCGGGCTCGACCGGGTGCACCAAATATGCGTCTGCACCCGCGTTCAGGCCGGCGACCTTGTGCGCGTTCTGAACATAGGTCGCCGAGAGGTGAATGACCGGCAGCAAGGCCGTCGTCGCGTTCGCCCGCAAAATCCGGCAGACTTCGAAGCCGTCGATGTCCGGCAGGTGCACGTCGAGAACCACGGCGGAAACGCCCCCCGGCGCCATCGCGACGGCTTCCGTACCGGTGGCGGCTTCGTGCGTATGGAAACCGGCGGCGCGAACGATACGCGCTGTCGAGTAGCGCGTCGCAGGGTTGTCGTCCACCACCAGTACCGTGTGGCGAGACCGGTCGATGGTGGCGTTGATGACGGAGCTTTCCGTCACGGGGCCTCCGCGATCGGTGCATCGGTGATATGCAAGGGAAGGATCACAGAGAACGTGGAGCCTAGGCCCAGCCCGCTCTCGAGCTCGACGTGTCCGCCGAGAATCTCGGCCAGTTGCTTGCTCAGAGACAAACCCAGCCCCGTGCCGCGCAGGCGCTTCTGCACCGGCGAATCGACCTGGGAGAAATCGTCGAACACCGCTGCGTGGTACTTGGGCTCGATGCCGATGCCGGTGTCCTGAACCGAGAAGCGCACGGTCTGGTCGTCTTGGCGCCGTGCCGAGACGCGGACCTCGCCCTGGGTCGTGAACTTCAGGGCGTTGGAAACGAAGTTACGGAGTATCTGAGACAGTTTGCGGTCGTCCGTGTACAACTTCGGCAGGCCGACGGGCTCCTCGAAGACGAGCGTCACGCCCGGATTGATGAGCACCGACTTGAACATTCCGCGCAGAGCCGAGAACAAATCGACCATCTCGAACCATGCAGGCGAAATCTCGACGCGGCCGGCCTCGATCTTCGCCAGGTCGAGCAAGTCATCGACCAT
Organism: Gammaproteobacteria bacterium; assembly: GCA_018820395.1. Lineage (GTDB taxonomy): Bacteria > Pseudomonadota > Gammaproteobacteria > Burkholderiales > Burkholderiaceae_C > Variovorax. The sequence goes on from JAHJOG010000301.1 coordinate 52,304, forward strand.
CTCGGCGAACTCGGTGGCGGTCGACTGAATGAAGTCGACCTGCTTGGCTTGTTCGTCCGTCAACGGGCCGTCAACGCGGTCGCTGAGCAAGCGTGCAATGCTCCGAATGGCGCTGACCGGAGTTCTGAACTCATGGCTCATGTAGGCAAGGAAGCGGCTCTTGAGCTCGGTCGCGCGCATGAGTTGTTCGGCCTGGGCGTCCAGCTCTGCGTAAAGGGCCACCACACCGCGATTGGTCTCTTCCAGTTCGGCGCGCAACTCATCGCTCTCGCGTCGCGCGGCAGCGAGCAACACACCGGCTTCGTCGCCCGCCGGGAGCGGCGGTGCCTGCTCACCCAGGTTCATGCCATCGCCTCCTGCCGCACCACCACCACGGTGGCGTCGTCTCGCCCGCGCGAGAAGTTTCTGAAAAGGATAGCGGCCGCCAGCGTCGGGTCACGCTCGAGCACCGGAGCGATGCAGGCCGGATCCCAGCGCGTGGACAGACCGTCGCTGTGGACGATCGTCAAGGCATGCGGCGGCAGCGGCAGGCTGCTTTGATCCGGTTTGCGGATCTGGACGCCGGCCGTGCCGTGTTGCGTGATCATGGAACGGTCTGAGACACCCGACACGATGCGCACAGCAATGTTGCCGGCGCCGGCGCACCGCACGGTATTCGCATCGGCGTCGATGCGCAGCACGCAGATCGCCGCGCCGCGTGTGGATTGCAGGCGCGCATGCGCCTCTTCGACCATGTCGCGCAAATCGACACTGCTCTCCTCGACGAATCCGTCGATCGCCGCGCCGGAAGCTTCGGCAGCGAGGGGGCCGTGGCCCAGCCCGTCCGCCATCATCACCGTGGCCTTGACGCCGTCCAGTGAGACGCCCCAGGCATCGCCGCAAACCGATTCGCCCCTCACGGGAACGCAGATGGTTCCGAATGCATAGGCAGCGCCGTGCGGCAAGCCGCCGTTGGCGCGTCGACCCACGCGCGCGACGCTCACGGTTCCTTGCGGCACTGTCGAATGCATCTCGAAGCTTGCTGCCAGGCGCTGCACGGCACCCAAGCCCGTGCCCGGCGATCCACCGCCGGTCGACACCCCATCGGCCATGACGTGCGCCACGTTCGGAATGCCCGGCCCCTGGTCGATGCAGACGACCTCGACGTCCTGCAAAGCCGCGCGGAACGCGATCAACATCTGCCCGCCGGTGGCGTGTCGCAGCAGGTTCGTGCCCAGCTCGGTAATGACCACAGCCAGTCTGCCGCCATCGACATCGTCCCAACCCAAGTCGGCGCAGAGGCGCGCAGCATGCCGACGCGCCTCGCCGATGCGACTGGCGTCATCGAGCGGGAACGCGGTGTGGGTCCAGCCCCGGGTCACTTCCATCGTGTGATGCTCACGCGCGTCCCCTGGCCGCGCTCGGAATGGATAACGAAATCGTTCACAAGCCGCCGGCTTCCCGGCAGGCCCAAGCCCATGCCGCCGCCACTGGTCCAGCCGTCCGTGAGCGCGAGTTTCAGGTCGGCGATGCCCGGGCCCTCGTCTTCGAAATGCAGTTGCAGGCCGCGCTTGCCATTGCGGTCGAGGATTTCCCAGCGCATCTGCCCCCCGCCGCCATGCACGAGCGTGTTGCGGGAGAGTTCACTGGCGGCGGTGATCATCTTGGTCTGGTCCACCAGCGAGAATTTCAGCTGTTGGCACAACGTGCGTACCAGCTGACGGCTGGCCACGATGTTGTGCTCCGAGTCGAGGGGCAGCGTGCCTGAGGCTTCAGCGTCCAAGGGCCGTCTCCCCGCGGGCCCGCTCGAGAAGCTGGACGCCGCGCTCTACATTCAGCGCGGTGCGTACGCCCTCTAGCGACAGGCCGAGTTCGACCAGCGTGATCGCGACAGCCGGCTGCATGCCCACCACGACGGTGGTTGCAGAAAGAATGCGGGCGATGCCCGAGATGCTGGCCAACATCCTTCCGACGAATGAATCGACGATTTCCAGCGCAGAGATGTCGATGAGCACACCGCTGGCACCCGTCTTGGCGATCTTTTCGGCAAGATCTTCCTGCAGCGCCATGGCTGTCTGGTCTTGCATGTCGACCTGTATGGTGACGAGCAGCACACTGCCCATCCGCAGAATGGGAATGCGTTCCATCGCGCTCAGGCCTCGCGCGCGATGCGCCAGCCGTTCTTCTGCAATGCAAGCGCCAGTGCGTCGGCCAAGGTCGCTTTCGTGGTGATCCCCTGCAGGTCGATGCCCAGATGCACGATGGTCTGCGCAATCTGCGGGCGGATGCCGCTGATGATGCAATCGGCGCCCATCAGCCGAATGGCGCTCACGGTCTTCAATAGATGTTGTGCGACCAGTGTGTCCACGGTCGGCACACCGGTGATGTCGATGATGGCGAGGCCGGACTCGGTGTCCGCAATCTTCTGCAGTAGCGTCTCCATCACGATCTGAGTTCGGTTGCTGTCGAGCACTCCGATCATCGGCACGGCGAGCACGCCTTCCCAGAGTTTGATCACCGGGGTAGAGAGCTCGAGCAGCTCTTCCTGCTGGCGTTTGATGATGTCTTCGCGGGCTTGCTGAAAGGTCGACACCGTGTATTGCGCCATCTGATCGACGAGCGTCGTCGTGGCCCAAATCGCCTCCATCAGGGCAGCGGGATCTGCCCCGAGGTCCTGCTGCAAGGCCACGAACAACGGCTTCTTGACCGCCAGGACGAAAAGGCTCGTGTCACCAGCCGACTGCCCCCGCGCAGCGCGCGAGCCAGAGAGGGATTCCAGTACATGCCGAAGGTCGGCCCAAGCCGGACCTTGCAGCGAGGCAGGATCCGCATCCGCCGCCAACGCTTGTCCGAGCGCCTTGGCAATTTCGTTCGCCTCCGCGTCGAGGGATCGCCGTACACCAGGTTCTCTGGCACCCAGCTCGTCAACCCAGTCTTCGACTACTTTTCCATTGGCCCCGGTAATGGCCGAAAGGATCGCTGCGCATTCCCTCTTCATATGTACCTGCTCGCTTTTGGTTTCTGAAGCCCGCGCCGCGGGAGAACTAGCGAGGGATTCTAGGCAGAATGTCGCACGCTGCGGGCGACGCCTGACAAGAATAGGGCCGGGCGCCGGCGTGGCGAAGAGTACCGATCGAGCTTGGCCGCCGGCCTCGACCCCACCCTCGATCACGCCGTCGGAGTGATTCCACCCCAGGCCGGGGCCATCGCGACCCTCAAGCCTTCACATCCCAAGCGCCCCCCAGCGCCCGAATCAACCCGACGGTCGCCTGGTACTGCGCCGACCGAACCTGCAGCGCCTGACGCCGATTGCGCAACTCGCTGCGCCGTGCATCGAGCAGATCGAGCTGGCTCACCAGCCCATTGCGGTAGCGCGAATCCGACAGCACCGTCGCACGCTTGGACGAGGCCACCGCCCTCGCCTGCACTTCCGATTGCGCCTCGAGGATACGCAGCGACGACAGCTGGTCTTCCACGTCCTTGAAGGCCGTGAGCACCTGTTCGCGGTAGCTCGCCAGCGCCCCGTCGAGCTGGGCCGATGCGGTCTGCACATTGGCCTCGCGGCGTCCGCCGTCGAAGAGCGGCAGCGACAGCAAGGCGCCGATGCCCCACGAGCGCGCCGACCACTTGAACAGGTCGCCGAGTTCAGGCGACGCGTAGCCGCCGGCGCCGGTCAGCGAGATGCTCGGGAACCAGGCCGTCTGCGCCACGCCCACGCGCGATTGCGCGGCCAGCACCGACTTCTGCGCGGCCGACACGTCCGGGCGGCGTGCCAACACCGTCGAAGGCACGCCGGCCGGAATGGTCGGCAGCACCGTCGACCAGCGGTCCGCGCGCATCTCGAAGGTCGATGCGGTGTCGCCGGTCAGCACCGCCAGCGCGTGTTCGAGTTCGGCGCGCCGACGGTCGAGCGTCAAGGCCTCGGACTCGGTCGATGCCACTTCGGTCTCTACGCGCACCACGTCGAGTTCCGCGATGTCGCCGGCGCGTTGCCGGCGCCGCGTGAGGTCCAGCGTGTCGCGGTAGGCCGCGACCGTTTCGTCGACGATGGCGCGCTCGGCGTCGAGCGCTCGCAGCGACAGGTAGGTCTGCGCAGTCTCGGCCTGCACGAGCAGGCGCGTGCTTTGCAGCAGGCCGGCGCGCGACTCGGCGTCGAGCCGCGCCGCATCGCTGGCGCGCGATAGCCGGCCGAACAGGTCGAGCTCGTACGAGAAGTTGGCGCCGGCCGTGAGCAGCGTTCCCGGCTGGCCGGTGGCCGTCCGGTCGATGCCGGCGGCCCGGCTTGCGCCCGCGCCCAAGCCGATCTGCGGCGAGCGGTCGGCATCGGTGCTGCGTGCGATCGCGCGGGCTTCGGCCAGGCGCGCGGCGGCTTGCTGGATGCTCGTGTTATTGGCGTCCGCATGCGCCACCAGGGCGTCGAGCGCCGGGTCGCCGAACGCGCGCCACCACTCGCCGCGGGCTTGCGCTTCGGCAGGCTGCGCGCGCGTCCAGGTGCCCGATGCGGGCGCTGCGGCCACTTCCTTGAAGGCCGGCGGCGCCTGGAACGTGGGGGCCTCCGGCGTCACGGTCGCACAGCCGGCCAGGACCAGCGCGGCCACCAGCGGCACTAGGCGAGCGGGCCAGGCCCGGCCCGGAATGATTCGATCGAAATTCATGATGTGCTTTCTAGAAAGATGCCGTGTGCAGTCATGTCGTGTTCATTCATGCGGGTGGCGCGGTGCCGCAGGCATCGGCCGCAGGTTGCCGCCGCCATGCGCTCCGGGTGCGGCGTCGATGGCGGCCGACGCGTTCGGCACCTCGCCATGCAGCTTGAGCGGCCGGTTGCCCGTGAGGCGGCGCAGCACGACATAGAACACCGGCGTGAGGAAGAGGCCGAAGGCCGTCACGCCGATCATTCCGGCGAACACCGCCACACCCATGGCCGAGCGCATCTCGGCGCCGGCGCCGGTGGCGAGCACCAGGGGCAGCACGCCCATCACGAAGGCCAGCGAGGTCATCAGGATCGGGCGCAGGCGCAACCGCGACGCTTCGATCGCCGCCTCGACCGGACTTCGGCCCGCGAACTCCAGCTCGCGCGCAAATTCGACGATCAGGATGGCGTTCTTCGCGCTCAGCCCGACCAGCACGATGAGCCCGATCTGCGTGAAGACGTTGTTGTCGCCGCCCGAGATCCACACCCCGGTCATGGCGGCGAGCAGGCCCATCGGCACGATCAGGATGATCGCGATCGGCAGCGTCAGGCTCTCGTACTGCGCGGCGAGCACCAGGAACACCAGCAGGATCGCCAGCGGAAACACCAGGAAGGCCGAGTTGCCGGCCAGGATCTCCTGGTAGGTCAGCTCCGTCCACTCGAAGCCGATGCCCTGCGGCAGGGTTTCGGCAGCGATGCGTTCGATGGCGTCCTGCGCCTGGCCGGACGAATAGCCCGGCGCCGGCCCGCCGTTGATGTCGGCCGCCAGATACCCGTTGTAGCGCATGGCGCGTTCGGGACCGAAGCTGGAGCTGACCTTCATCAGCGCCGACAACGGCACCATCTCGCCCGAGTTGCTGCGCACCTTGAGCAGGCCGATGTCCTCGGCGCGCGCGCGGTACGGCGCGTCGGCCTGCACCCGCACGCTGTAGGTGCGGCCGAACTTGTTGAAGTCGTTCGCATACAGGCTTCCGAGGTAGATCTGCATGGTGTCGAAGATGTCCGTCCCCGGCACGCCGAGCTGGCGCGCCTTGGTGCGGTCGATGTCCGCGTACAGCTGCGGAACGTTCACCTGCCAGCTGGTGAACATGCCGGCCAGCTCGGGCGCCTTGGAGGCCTTGGCCATGAAGGCCTTGACCGCCGAGTCCATTTGGCCGTAGCCCAGCGAGGCGCGGTCTTCCAGCTGCAGCTTGAAGCCGCCGGTGGTGCCCAGGCCCGCCACGGGCGGTGGCGGGAACATCACGATGAAGGCATCCTGGATGCCCGCGAAGGCCTGGTTGAGCTGGCCCGCGACCGCACCGCCGCTCTGGTCGATGCGCTTGCGCTCCGCAAAGGGCTTCAGCGTCGCGAACACGATGCCCGAGTTGGAACTGTTGGTGAAACCGTTGATCGACAGGCCCGGGAACGCGATGGCGTCTTCCACGTTGGGGTTCTTCTTCATGAGCTCGCCCATGCGGTGGATCACGTCTTCGGTGCGGTCGAGCGTGGCGCCGTCCGGCAACTGCGCGAAGCCGATCAGGTACTGCTTGTCCTGCGCCGGCACGAAGCCGCTGGGCACCGCCTTGAAGAGCCCGAAGGTCACGCCGATGAGCGCGAGATAGATCACCAGCATCAGCGTCTTGCGCGAGATCACGCCCTTGACGCCGCCGCTGTAGGCATCGGAGCCGCGATGGAACAGTCGGTTGAAGCCGCGGAACAGCCAGCCGAACGCCCGGTCCATGCCGCGTGTGAGCGCGTCCTTAGGCTGATCGTGGCCGCGCAGCAGCAGGGCCGCGAGCGCGGGCGACAGCGTGAGCGAATTGATCGCCGAGATCACGGTCGAAATGGCGATGGTCACTGCGAACTGCCGGTAGAACTGCCCCGTGAGCCCGCTGATGAAGGCGAGCGGCACGAACACCGCCACCAGCACCAGCGCGATCGCGATGATCGGCCCCGACACCTCGCGCATGGCGCGGTAGGTGGCCTCGCGCGGCGTCAGCCCGGCCTCGATGTTGCGCTCGACGTTCTCGACCACCACGATCGCGTCGTCCACCACGATGCCGATCGCCAGCACCAGCCCGAACAGGCTCAGCGCGTTGATCGAGAAGCCGAGCAGGTGCAGCACCGCGAAGGTGCCGACCACCGACACCGGCACCGCGAGCAGCGGGATGATCGACGCACGCCAGGTCTGCAGGAAGAGGATCACCACCAGCACCACCAGCGCGATGGCTTCGAGCAGCGTGTGCAGCACCGATTCGATGGAGGCGCGCACGAACTGCGTCGGGTCGTAGGCAATGCGGTACTCGACGCCCTGCGGCATGTTCTTCTGCAGCTCGTCCATGGTCTTGCGCACGTTGGCCGAGATGTCGAGCGCGTTGGAGCCTGGCGCCTGGAACACGCCCATGCCGACCGCCGGGTCGTTGTTGAGCAGCGAGCGCAGCGAATAGTCGGCCGCGCCGAGTTCGAGCCGCGCCACATCGCGCAGCCGGGTCACCGCGCCGTCGGAGCCGGTCTTGACGATGATGTCGCCGAACTCTTCTTCGTTCTGCAGGCGGCCCTGGGCGTTGATCGACAACTGCATGTCCACGCCCGAAAGACCCGGCGATGCACCCACCACGCCGGCCGCGGCCTGGATGTTCTGGCTGCGGATGGCCGCCACGACGTCGCTCGCCGACAGCCCGCGCTGCGCCACCTTCTGCGGGTCGAGCCAGACGCGCATCGAGTAGTCGCCGCCGCCGAAGATCTGCACCTGGCCCACGCCCTGGATGCGCGCCAGCCGGTCCTTGACGTTCAGCACCGCGTAGTTGCGCAGGTAGTTGATGTCGTAGCGGTTGTTGGGCGACACGAGGTGCACCACCATCGTGAGGTCCGGTGCGCTTTTGACGGTCGTGATGCCGAGGCGCCGCACTTCTTCGGGCAGGCGCGGCTCGGCCTGCGAGACGCGGTTCTGCACCAGTTGCTGCGCCTTGTCCGGGTCGGTGCCGAGCTGGAAGGTGACGGTGAGCGTGAGCACGCCGTCGGCCGTCGCCTGGCTGCCCATGTAGAGCATGCGCTCGACCCCGTTGATCGACTCCTCCAGCGGCGTCGCCACGGTCTCGGCGATCACCTTCGGGTTGGCGCCGGGGTACTGCGCGCGCACCACCACCGAGGGCGGCGCGACTTCGGGGTACTCGGAAATCGGCAGGCCGCGCAGGGCGATCAGCCCGGCGATCAGCATCAGCACCCACAGCACGCCGGCGAAGATGGGCCGGTCGATGAAGAATTTGGAGAGGTTCATGGTGTTCTTTCGCGCACGGAAGCACCGCGCCTCGGCCCTCGAGGCGCCGCGCTCACAGCAGGATCAGGGGTTGGAGGCCAGCTTGCGTTCGGCAGGCCGTTCGGTTGCGGCATTCATCGGCACCGCTTGCGGCGCCACGAGAGCACCTGGGCGCACGTGCTGCAGGCCATTGACGATCACGCGCTCGCCGTCGCGCAGCCCGGCGGTCACCACGCGCAGCCCGTTGGCCGGCGCGCCGAGCGTGACTTCGCGGTATTCGGCCTTGTCGCCGGCGCCGACGACCATCACGAACTTCTTGTTCTGGTCGGTGCCGATGGCGCGTTCGCTCACCAGAATCACCGGCCGGGCCGTGGCCTGGCCCATGCGGATGCGCGCGAACTGCCCGGGAATCAGTGCGCCGTCGGCGTTGTCGAAGGTTGCACGCACGTGCACGGTGCCGCTGCGCGCGTCGACCTGGTTGTCGATCAGCTGCAGCCGGCCTTCATAGGGCGTGCCGTCCACCGCCGTGGTGCCCATCTGCACCGGGATGGCGTCGAGCTTGCGCGTGCCGGCGCCGCCCGGAAGATCCTTGAGCGCATGCAGCACCACCTGCTCGTCGGCATCGAAGCTCGCGTAGATCGGGCTGACCGACACCAGCGTGGTCAGCACCGGTGCGCTCGGCCCCGCGGCGACCAAGTTGCCCACAGTCACTTCGAGGCGCCCGATGCGGCCCGCCACGGGTGCACGCACCTGCGTGTAGCCGAGGTTCAGCCGTGCGCTCTGCAGTTGGGCCTGCGCCGCGCGCAGGTTGGCTTCGGCCTCGCTGCCCGCATTGATGCGTTCGTCGAGTTCGCGCTGGGCGATGGCCTTTTCGTCCCACAGGCGCCGAGCGCGCTGCTGCTCGCTGCGCGTGAACGACACGCGGGCCGCGGCCGACGCCACCTGGGCTTGGGCGCGCTCGACCTCGGCGGCGTACGGCGCGCGGTCGATGGTGATCAGCAGATCGCCCTGCTTGACCAGCGAGCCTTCCCGAAAGTGCACGGCCTGCACGGCACCGGCGACGCGCGAACGCACGTCGACGCGTTCGACCGCTTCGAGCCGGCCCGAGAACTCGTCCCAGGCGTGGATCTCGGTGGCGGCCACGGTCGCGACCGACACGGGCGTGGCCTGCGGTGCCGCCGCAGCGGGCGGCGTGTTATTGGCCTCTGCGTCGAACACGTAGAGCCCGGCGCCGCCGGCCGCGATGGCGACCACGGCGGTCAGGCCGGTGATGGCGGGCCAAAAGCGGCGACGGATCTTGGAAGTCGATTGGCTTTGCATGATGAAAATCCTCGTGTGGATGACTTGTGAAATGCAGCGGCTCGCCCGGCGATGTGAAGCCGTCGGCCAGGGGTCGCCCCTGCCGGGTTGGCCGGCGGGCGATGCGTGGGAAAAAGGGAAGGCGCGCGAGCGCCGGGTCGGGCCTTCTAGGCGGGCGAAGGCTGTCGCGGCGCGCTGTCGGCGAAGAAGGCCCGCAGGTGTTCGCTCACGGATTCCAGGCAGGCGCATTCGCCGAAGCTCGGGTCGTAGACATCGTCCGGACACTTGGCGCCGGACGGCAGCACCTTTTGCGTGACCGCGATGCCGGCCTTGTGCAGCCGGGCGGCGAAGCTCAGCGCCTCGTCCCGCATCGCGTCGTCTTCGCCGACCAGCACCAGCGTCGGAGCCAGGGCGTTGAGCCGCAGCGAGGCACCGGGCACCGCATAGGGATGCGTGGCGTTCATCGGGTGGCTCAGGTATTCCTGCCAGCCGCTCGCCCAGCGGCAGCGGGTGTCGCCTTCGGACGCGTTGCGCAGCGACGGCGTGCCGGCGCACGGGTCGAGCATGGGCGAGAACAGGATCTGGCCGCCGAGCGGCGGATGCGCCCGGTCGCGCGCCACCAGGGCCACGCCGGCCGCCACATTGCCGCCGGCCTCTTCGCCGGCCAGATACACGCTGGCGCCCTTGCCGGCCAGCTTCACGCGCTGCTTGTAGAGCCACGCGAGTGCCGCGTAGCCGACCTCGATGGGCTTCGGAAACGGTTCGAGCGGATAGGCCAGCGACATGACCACCGCACCGGCATGCGCCAGCAGGCGCGCCACGTTCCGGCCTGCATCAAGCCCGCCGCTCATGAAGGTGCCGCCGTGAAAGTGCAGCACCAGCGGCACGGTCTGGCCGCGCGGCCGCTCGCCATAGAGTCGGCCTTGCACGGTTTCGTTGTCGCCGACCGGCACGACAACATCGACCTCGCCGCCCGGCGTCGAGGCAGCCGTCCGGGCCGCGGAGGCGTCGGCGGAAGGCGAAGTGGGACGGGTGGACATGGGCAACCTTGAGGAAGGACGATGGGTTGAATGTTACGACGCCGGGCAGCCAGTTCAACTGCATCGGCCCTTCAACTCTGTTTCCATCCGGATAACAATCGGGCCTCGACCCCATGTGAGAATTCCGCTCCCCGGGGCAACCAACCGGGATCATCAGGAGCAGCATCCATGGACCAGATCCAGGCCATGCGGATCTTTGTCCGCGTCGTCGAAGCGGGCACCTTCACCCGCGCAGCAGATTCACTCGGTCTTCCGAAGGGCACCGTCACCAAGCAGATCCAGGGCCTGGAGGCGCGCCTGCGCGTCAAGCTGCTGAACCGCACCACGCGCCGCGTGACCGTGACGCCCGACGGCGCCGCCTATTACGAACGCGCGGCACGGCTGCTCAACGACTACGACGACATCGAAGCCAGCATGACGAACGCGCAGGCCAACCCG
>JAHJOG010000318.1 GCA_018820395.1 Gammaproteobacteria bacterium
CCTGCTGCCTGCTGCCTGCTGCCTGCTGCCTGCTGCCTGCTGCCTGCTGCCTGCTGCCTGCTGCCTGCTGCCTGCTGCCTGCTGCCTGCTGCCTAGCGCACTTCCCGCGCCCGCATCCACAGCATCGGCGCCGTCATCGCGATCAGCGCGACATTGGTCAGCGCCAGCCCGGTCTCCAGGCCCAGCGCGTGCACGCCCAGCATGATCGTTTCCAGCGCCAGCAGGCCGGCGCCGGCGGTGACCAGCAGCGGGCGGCCGTGCTTCCACGACACCAGCGGCGCGAGGATCAGCAGGGCCAGCACGATCTCGGCCACGCCGAGGCCACGCACCATGTTCTCCGACACCAGCGCCGGCCAGCGCATCAGCTCGATCAGATTGGCCATCGGCTCGCTCAGCTTGGCGTAGCCGGCGGCGACGAAGAACATCGCCAGCCAGCCCTGCAGCGTCCACAGGGCCAGATTGCGATAGCTCGCGTTCAGACGCGAACGGGCGGGGGAGTAGACCTGAGTATTCATTTTTTCTGACGCCCGGGGAGGGGCGCTCGTTCTATTGGCAACAGTGGCGATGTCGGATCGAGCGATCCGTTCCGCAAGGGCGCGAAGCGAGGCCGTAACCATCCGTGACCGCCTTCTGCGGGACCCCGACGGCCAAAGCGTGGCCGTATCCATAATTCCCTGTAATGCGGACGGGGTTTCGGGCGCCTTAAGACCGGCGCCGGTCGATGGTTGAACGGGGCGGGACACGGCGCGGCTCCTGAAGGCGCCGGACCATGCCGGCCCCGGCACCCTGACGCCGTCCTGTTGCCAGCCTGCTGTCAGCAGTCGGCCAGACCCCAGGCCGCGCGCGCCCCGGCCAGCCGCGCCAGCTTGTCCCGGAACGGCCCCCAGTCGTCGCCAGCCTCGATCGCCGCCCAGATCGCCTCGACCTCATCGATCAGCATCTCCTCCGGCTCGGGCGCCGCGAACATCGCATGCTCCAGCCGCTCCGGCCGGTCCGGCTCATGCTCGAACAGGGCGAAGCGGAAGGCGTCGAAGGCCTCGCCCTGGTACAGTTTCCCGCGCGGCCCGCCCAGCGCCCGCGCCGACGAGGCGAAGCCGCCGAACCAGTCGAAGAACAGCGGCTCCCACCGCAGCCCCTCGCCGCCCTCGCGCAACAGCGCCAGGGTCGTGTCCAGCAGCCGCTGGTCCGCCGCCTCGCCGAGGCTGGAAACCCCCAGCCGCGCCAGGAACGCCGCCCTGAGCTCGCGGATATAGGCCGGGCCGAACCCGTTCAGCGCCTCCGTCAGCGGCTCCGCCTCCGCCACCGTCTTCAACGCCCCGCCCAGCTGGGTCAGGGCCCAGAACACCGCCTCCGGCTGCCGCGCGAAGGCGTACAGGCCGAACTGGTCGAAATAGGCCGCCGTGAACCCCGGCTCATAGTGCGGCAGGAACCGCCACGGCCCGTAGTCGAAGCTCTCGCCGGTGACGTTCAGATTGTCGGTGTTCAGCACCCCGTGCACGAAGCCCGCCGCGATCCACCGCGCCGTCAGACGCGCCGAGGCCTCGACCACCGCCCGCAGGAAGCCCGGAACATCCCCCGCCGCCACGTCCGGGTGGTAGAGCGCCCGCGCATGCTCGACCAGGGCCTCGACCATGTCCGGCCGGCCGATATAGGCGGCCCGCTGGAACGTCCCGAAGCGCACATGGCTGTGCGACAGCCGCACCAGCACCGCCGAGCGCGTCGGCGACGGTTCGTCGCCCCGCTCCAGCGCCTCGCCGGTCTCGATCAGGCTGAAGGCGCGGCTGGTCGGCACGCCCTGCGCCTCCAGCATCTCCGCCGCCAGCACCTCGCGCACCCCGCCCTTCAGCGTCAGCCGTCCGTCACCGCCGCGCGACCACGGCGTCTGCCCCGAGCCTTTCGTGCCGAGGTCCAGCAACCGCCCGTCGGCGGCCCGCACCTGCGCCGCCAGAAACCCCCGCCCGTCGCCGATGTCCGGATTGTAGGTGCGGAACTGATGCCCGTGATAGCGCATGGCTGTCGGCCCCGGCTGGCCCGGCAGCGGCTCGAACCGGCCGAAATGGGCCAGCCACTCCGCGTCGCTCAGCGTCTCCAGCCCGATCGTCGCCGCGGCCCGGTCGTTGCGATGGCGCAGGATCGTCTGCGGAAAATCCGCCGCCCGGACGGCGTCGCCATAGTCCTCCCCCAGGTCGAAGAAGCGGGGCTCGGGACGGTAGGCGGGGGAGACGGGCATGCCGGGCAAATGCCCCCGACCGTCGAAGGCTGCAATGGGCGCCGCCCCCGGTTCAGTCCGCGCGGCGCCCCGGCGGGACCTGTTGCGGCTCCGGATCGGGGTCGTCGGCGGCCCCATGGAAGGTCGCCCAGTCCTCGCCGCCGGGCGGCCGCGGCAGGCCGGTGACGATGCCGTCGGCCGGATTGGGATCGATGCCGTGTCCCTGACGGTGCAGATGCGCCTTGGCGATCATATTGGCCGACACCGGGGCGGTCAGGAACAGGAAGATGGTGATCAGCAGCTCATGCGCCGACCAGGCCGCGCCGGTCGCCGGGAAATAGATCACCGAGGCGATCAGACAGGCCCCGACGCCCAGGGTGCTGGCCTTGGTCGGTCCGTGCAGCCGGGTCATCAGCGACGGCAGCCGCGCCAGCCCCCACGAGCCGATCAGGATGAAGGCCCCGCCCAGCATCAGCAGCCCGGCGATGACGATTTCGGCGAACAGGCTCATTCGACGATGTCTCCCCGCAACAGGAATTTGCAGTAGGCGACGGTGCCGACGAAGGCGACCATGGCCAGCAGCAGGGCCGACTCGAAATAGGTCTGGGTCGCATGCGCCACGCCGAACACCACGATCAGGGCGATGGCGTTGATGGTCAGGGTGTCGACCGCCAGGATGCGATCGCCCGAGGTCGGCCCGCGCACCAGCCGGTACAGGTTCAGCAATATGGCCAGGCTGACGCAGGCCAGGGTGAAGGCCAGGGCCAGGGACAGGATAGATCCGCTCATCGGAACACCTTCAGCAGGCGGGCTTCATACCTCTGTTTCATCCGCGCGACCTCGGCCTCGGGGTCGTCCACGTCCAGGGCGTGCACCAGCAGGGCGCGCCCGTCGGCGGACACGTCGCTGGTCACCGTCCCGGGTGTCAGGCTGATGGTCCCGGCGAAGACGGTGATGGCCTCCGGCGACCGCAGCTCCAGCGGCACCACCAGCCAGTGCGAGCGGATGTCGCGGTTGCTGCGGGTCAGGATCACCCAGGCGACCTCGAAATTGGCCACGACGATGTCCCACAGGACGATGCCGACATAGCCCAGCAGGTCGGGGCCGAAGCGTATCTTCGGCCGGTCGGGCCAGAACCGGCTGGTCACCAGCGGCGCCACCACCCCGACGATCACCGCCAGGAACAGGGCCCCGAAGGTGATCTCGTTGACCAGCAGCATCCAGACCACGCCGACGAGGACGCTCAGGGCCGGGTGGGGCAACAGACGTCGGATCATCGCCGGCCTCCCGCGTCCGGACCCAGCACGGCGTCGATATAGCCCTGCGGTGCGAACAGTTGCGCCGCCGCCGCGTCGGCATAGGCGGCGACCGGCCCGGCCAGCACCGTCAGCCCGGCCAGCGCCGCCAGCAGGCTGGCCGCCGCGGCCACCCCGACAACGTGCCCGCGCAGGGCCCGGACCGGGATCTCGCCCTCGATCTCCGAACTCTTCCAGAACAGCAGGCTGCCCGCCCGGGCGAATGCCAGCACCCCGATCAGGGTGGTGATCAGGATCGTGCCCCAGATCCAGACCGCCGCCGGAGCCGCCCGCACGCCGTCGAGGATCAGCAGCTTGCCGATGAAGCCGGACAGCGGCGGCAGGCCGACAATGGCGATGGCCGCGAGGAAGAACAGGCCGGACAACACCCCCGCCTGGCGGAACGGCGGGGCCAGGGTCAGGGAGTCGCCATGCTCGCCCCGCCGCTTGGCGATCAGGTCGGCGATCAGGAACATGGCCGCCCCGGCGAGGGTCGAATGCGGCACATAATAGAGCGCCGCCGCCATGGCCTCGACGCGGAACACGGCGATAGCGCTGAGCAGCACCCCCATCGAGCCGATGATCGACCAGGCCGCCATCGACCGCACCCCGCGCGCCGCGAACAGGCCGACGAAGCCGATCACCATGGTGACCAGCGCCGCCGGCAGCAGCCACGGCCCGACCACGAAGGCCGCCGCCCCGGCGTCCGCGCCGAAGATCAGGGTGCTGGTGCGGATGATGGCGTAGGCCCCGACCTTGGTCATGATGGCGAACAGGGCCGCCACCGCCCCGGTGGTCGCCGAATAGGCCCCCGGCAGCCAGAAATGCAGCGGCGCGACCGCCGCCTTGAGCCCGAACACCACCGTCAGGATCAGGGCCGAGGCGGCGATCAGACCCTGATCCCCCGCCGGCGCGGCGGCGACCTTGACCGCCAGATCGGCCATGTTGAGCGTGCCGGTGACGCCGTACAGCAGGCCGACGCCGACCAGGAACAGGGTCGAACCGACCAGGTTGATGACCACATACTGCACCCCCGCCTTCAGCCGTTGCGCCCCCTGGCCGTGCAGCAGCAGGCCGTAGGAGGCGATCAGCAGCACCTCGAAGAAGACGAACAGATTGAACAGGTCGCCGGTCAGGAAGGCCCCGTTCAGCCCCAGCAGCTGGAACTGGAACAGCGGGTGGAAATGCCACCCCCGGCGGTCCATGCCGGTGGCCACGGCATAGGTCATCACCGCCGTGGCCAGCACCGCCGTCAACAGCAGCATCATCGCCGACAGCCGGTCCAGCACCAGCACGATGCCGAACGGCGCCCGCCAGTCGCCCAGCGCATAGCTCTCCGTCGTCCCGCCCGAGGCGTGCACCACCAGCGCGCCCGCAATGCCGACCAGCGCCAGACAGGCGCCCAGCGACACCAGACGCGACGTGTCCAGCCGGTGGCGCAGCATCAGCACGCTGGCGGCGCCGACGATCGCCGGCAGCACCACGGCCGCCGCGACCAGCAGGGAGATGGAGGGGCTCACGATCCGCCCTCCGCGTCTTCAGGGGCGTCCACATGGCCGTCGACCTGATCCGCGCCGGTCTCGAGATAGGTCCGCAGCGCCAGCACGACGACGAAGGCGGTCATGCCGAAGGCGATGACGATGGCCGTCAGCACCAGGGCCTGGGGCAGGGGGTCGGTATAGGCCTCGGCCGCCTTGTCGTAGATCGGCGGCCGGTTGATCACCAGCCGGCCCATGGCGAACAGGAACAGGTTGATCGCATACGACAGGAAGGCCAGCCCCAGCACCACCGGGAAGGTCCGCCCGCGCAGCACCAGATAGACCCCGGCGGCGGTCAGCACGGCGATGGCCGAGGCGATCAGCAGTTCCATGGTCATTGGCCGGCCTCCTTCGACGCTGCGATCGGGCGGGCGCGCGACGGATCGACGTCCATCGCCTCCAGCGTCTCCGGCGGCGGCTCCTTCTCGGCGCTTTGCGCCACCCGCGACAGCTGGGCGAGGGCCAGCATCACCGCCCCGATCACCGTCAGGGCCACGCCGATGTCGAAGGCCATGGCCGTGGCCAGCTCGAACTCGCCGATCAGCGGCAGGGTGAAATAGTCGAAGGCGCTGGTCAGGAAGGGATAGCCGAACAGCAGCGACCCCAGCCCCGTCGCCGCCGCGATCAGCACCCCGGCCCCGATCAGGCTGTGGTGATCGGCGCGCAGCCTCTGGTCGGCGAAGCTGTGGCCCGACGCCATGTACTGCATCAGTATGGCGATCGCGATCACCAGTCCGGCGATAAAGCCGCCGCCCGGCTGGTTGTGCCCCCTCAGGAAGATGTACAGCCCCACCGCCACGGCCAGCGGCAGCAGCAGGCGGGTGGCCACCACCAGCATCATCGGGTGATGCTCGGGCGAGCGCACCGTGTCGGGCTTCCACGCCAGCAGCCGCCGGCCGCTGGCCCCGACGCCGACCGTCTCCAGCATCGAGAAGATGCCCAGCGCTGCGATGCCCAGCACGATGATCTCGCCGAAGGTGTCGAAGCCGCGGAAGTCCACCAGGATGACGTTGACGACATTGGTGCCGCCGCCGCCCGAATAGGAATTCTCCCAGAAATAGCCGGAGATGCTGTCCAGCGGCCGGGTCATCACCGCCCAGGCC
>JAHJOG010000302.1 GCA_018820395.1 Gammaproteobacteria bacterium
CCCAAGGCGCACTGGGAGCTCTATCAGCTGGGCGAAGAACTTACCGACCTCGAAGACGCGTTTCGGCTGTGGCGCTTTCGCCATGTGACCACGGTGGAGCGCGTGATCGGCTTCAAGCGCGGCACCGGCGGCACGGGCGGCGTGAGCTACCTGCGCAAGATGCTCGACGTGGTGTTGTTCCCGGAAATCTGGAGGCTGCGTACCGAGCTCTAGGCACGGCCAGCCGGCTCGAACGAGGACTTCAGGCCGCGTAGAGCCAGGGCTGGTCCAGGAGGCGTGCGCCGAGCACCCTGAGCGCCACGTCCCGCCCCCAACGCACGGCGCCGGTCGCATGAAAGATCACGGCATTGCGCTGCGCCCGTGACTGCACCTGGGCATTTCGCGCCCACCGCGCATGCGAATAGTGCGCGAGTGCCGCGGGCACCTGCAGCGTCTCGCAACCGTCCAATGCTTCGGCGAGCGCCACGCCGTCTTCGATCGCCATGCCGGCGCCCTGGGCCAGGTACGGCAGCATCGGGTGGGCCGCGTCGCCCACCAGCGCGACGCGCTCGTTGGCCATCTCGCGCGGCCCGGACACGGGCGGCCGGTCGCAGAGCGACCAGGCGCTCCACGAGGGCATGGCTTCGAGCAGCGCCTGCAATGCGCCGGCCGTGCGGCCGGTGGCCGCCTGCAGCGCGGCCAGGCCCGTGGGCTGGTCCCAGCTGCGCGCGTCGCCTGCGGGCGCGGCCTCGGCCAGCACCACCACGTTCAGAAACTCTCCGCGGCGCACGGGGTAGGCCACCGCATGCAGCCGTGGCCCGAGCCAGATGTCGACCTGCTTGCTGCGCAAAGCGGCTGGCAGATCGGCCTGCCGGACCAGGGCGCGCCAGGCGGTGTGCCCCGTGGGATGCGGCGCAACGGGATGCTCGACCACGCAATCGCGCACCGCGCTCCACAGCCCATCGGCGCCGACCAGCACGTCGCTTTCCCACGCCCGCGCATCCTGCGTCGATGCGCAGACGACACCGCTGTGGGCCGTGGCGTCGACCACGCGTGCGCTCGTGCTCAAGGACACCACGCCACTTGCGCGCACGGCGGCCAGCAGCAACGCATGGAGATCGGCGCGGTGCACGCAGAGATAAGGCGAGCCGTAGCGGTTTTTCATCGCATCCCGAAGCGGCAGGCGCGCGGTCTGCGCGCCGCTGGTGGCGCTTCGCACGACCAAGGCGTCCGGCGTGGCCGCCACGCGCTCCAATGCATCCCACACGCCGAGCGAACCGAGCCGACGCGTGACATTGGGTCCGAGCTGGATGCCGGCCCCGACTTCGCCGAAAGCCGGCGCCTGTTCGAGCAGCTCGACGCGGTGGCCGCGCTGGCTCAAGGCGAGCGCGCTCGCCAGGCCGGCGATGCCTCCCCCCGCGATCAGGATATCGGCAGGCAAACCCGACTCAGCGCGCGCTCGTCGCGGCCTTTCGGTGGGCGCCAGGGGCAGACCCGGCCTTGGACCCGCAGCTGCCGCAGCTGTCGCAAGAGCCGCAACCCGAGGTCTTGGCCAGCGACGCGGCCAACTCGTCGGCGCGCTTCGCATCGACCAGCCCCGCGCGGCGCGACCCGGCCGCCAGCCGGGCGGCCGCCGCACGGCGCCAGGTGCCCGGCATCCAGCGCCATGCCGCATAGGCAGCCGCGAATGCAACGATGAATCCCACGATGATCTGCTGTGTCATGTCACCCCCAACCCAAGGCGAGCGCGAGCCGGTAGGTCACCAGACACGCGACGTACGCCAGTCCGAAAAGATAGCCCGCCATGATCCAGACGTAGCGCCAGGATCCCGTCTCGCGCTTGACGGCCGCGAGCGTCGACACGCACTGCGGCGCGAACACGTACCAGACGAGCAGCGACAGCGCGGTCGCCAGAGTCCACGTCCCGGCGATCAGTGGTTGCAGCTGGCCCGCCACGTCGTCGCCCGTGGCCGAGAGCGCATACACGGTGCCCAGCGCACCGACCGCGACCTCGCGCGCGGCCATGCCGGGCACCAGCGCGATCGAGATCTGCCAGTTGAAGCCGATGGGCGCGAAGATGTGCTCCAGGCCGCGCCCGATCATGCCGGCCAGGCTGTACTGGATGGCCGGCCCCGTGGCGCCCTCGGGCGGCGACGGGAAGGTCGACAGGAACCACAGCAAGATCGTGAGCGTGAGGATGATCGTCCCTACGCGCTGGATGAAGATCCACGCCCGCTCGTACAGTCCCAGCGCGAGATTGCGCAGGCTGGGCCAGCGATAGGCCGGCAGCTCCATCATCAGCGGTGAGTGCTGCCCGCTCTGGCGGAAGCGCTTCATGACCCAGGCGACGGCCATGGCGGACACGATGCCGAACACATACAGCGCGAACAACACGACACCCTGCAGGTTGAAAACACCGCCCACGGTGCGCTCCGGGATGAAGGCGGCAATCAGCAGCGCATAGACCGGCAGGCGCGCCGAACAGGTCATGAGCGGCGCGATCATGATGGTGGTGATCCGGTCGCGCCAGCTGCTGATGGTGCGCGTGGCCATCACGCCCGGAATCGC
>JAHJOG010000303.1 GCA_018820395.1 Gammaproteobacteria bacterium
CGCACAGAGGGCGTGCCGCAGAACTCCCTGCGTTCACTTCGTTCACTGCGCTCAGACAGCTGCGGCAAGTCAGATCACGAAGCACGCGTGTCTTCGCACGCGTGCCGCCCTCTGTGCTGCGCTCCTCGCCGCCACGGAAATCGCCCACACCGCAGACCACCCACCGCGGCAGGGAGGGTGGGGGGATGCATGGCGCATGACCGACAGGGTTTTCTCGGTGCCTTCGGCGAGAGCGGGACGCCCGTTCACGCTGCGGCTCTGCCCCCTCGAAACCGCCACCCTGTTCCCCGCAAAGCGGCCTGCGAGCCCGCTGCGACGCGCCTCTGGGGCGCCGAGAAGCGCAGTGCGCCCGGCCTGCGCGCGTGCGAAGACACGCGCGCTTCGTTATCTGACTTGCCGCAGCTGTCCGAGCTGAGTGAACGAAGTGAACGAAGTGAACGGTGCGAGTTCTGCGGCAGGCCGGGTGCACGAGCATCGCAGGGAAGTCGTCGCGAGAGCGGCGACCGCCCCAGTGGCGCGTCGCAGCGGGCTCGCAGGCCGCTTTGCGCGCACACAACCTCCCTCCGCGCATCGCTTTTTCCCCGAGGCGGTGAGCCCGAAATGCGGCGTAAGGCGGTTTCCGGGTGGCGTCAGGCGGTGCCCGGCAGCGGCCCGGCCGCCGGTCCGTCGACGAACACGTCGGCATGAAAGCGCTCGGGCGCGAGGGCGCATTGCCGCTCGGCCACGCCGCGCACGGCGTTCACCATGCCGGGCGAACCGCAGCAATACAGCTCGGCATCCGCCAGATCGGGGCAGTGCGCGACCAGAGCCTCGTCGACGCGGCCGGCGAACGCGCCTTCGGCGTCCGCGGACTGCGTCTCCTCGCTGATGGCCGCCACGAAGCGGAAGTCCGTCCACTGCTTCTGCCACTTGCTCACGGCCGCACGCAGGTAGATGCCGTCGGCCTTGCGCGCGCCCCAGATCAGCGTGATCGGCCGCTGCACCTTCTTCTTGGCGAGGTCGTCCAGGATCGACTTGACCGGCGCGAAGCCGGTGCCGCCGGCCACGAAGACGATCGGCCGCGTGGCCGCCGGGTCGAGCGCCACGGCGCCGAAGGGCAGTTCGATGTCGAGCAGGTCGCCCTGTTGGAGCCCGGGCACGCGCGCGCTGAAGGCGCCGCCGGGCACGTGACGGATGTGCAGCGTGACGGCATCGCTTTCGTGCGGCGCATTGGCCATCGAATAGCAACGCGTGCTGCCGTCGCCGACGCCGAGTTGCAGGTACTGCCCGGCCGCGAACTTGGCGCGCTGACCGGCAGGCAAGCGCAACTGCAGGACCGACACGTCGGGCGCCACGAGCTGGTTGCGGAACACCTTGGCCTGGAAGCGCTTGCGCGCGGACGGATCGACGCGGTGCCACGAGGCCGGCTCGATCGCGAGGTCGGACACCGGCGTGCAAATGCAGAACAGCAGCTCGTCCGGCAGACAGGTTTCGTTGCGCGTCGAGGCTCCGCCGACGCCTTCGACGTCGCCGGCCGCGACCTTGCCGGCGCAATTGCCGCAGACGCCCTTGCGGCACGAATAGGGGAGCTCGATGCCGCTGCGCAGCGCCGCGTCGAGCACCGACTCGCCTGGTGCGCAGTCGAAGGCGGCGTCCGCGTCGGCGCCGGCGATGGTGATTCGATGGGTCATGGCCGTGGCTCCGTGTGGTGCATGGCGTCCGGGGTGTCCGCCGCGCGCATGCCCGACAGCAGTTCGATGGTGCGCAGCACGGCGCCGGCATCGGCCACGCCCTGGCCGGCGATGTCCATGGCGCTGCCGTGGCCCACGCTCGACAGCAGCACGTCGGCGCCGATCGACAGGGCACTGGCCGCCTGCGGCGCCAGCAGCTTGATGGGAATGTGGCCCTGGTCGTGCAGCATCGCCACGTAGAGGTCGTGGGGTTGTCGCACGCGGTTCGCCAGCAGCATGTCGGCGCCGTGCGGGCCGTCGATGCGGAAGCCTTCGGCGCGCAGGGTCTCCAGCGCGGGCTCGACGATCGCAGCGTCTTCGGCGCCGAACAGGCCGCCCTCGGACGCGTGCGGATTGATGCCGAACACGCCGACGGACGGCGCCGGCACGCCGAGCAGCGTGCAGCCCCGCACGCCGGCGCGCACCGCGGCGATCACCAGCTCGGGTGTGAGCCGACCGAGCGCGGTGCGCACGCTTTCGTGCAGGGTGACGTGCACGATGCGCAGTCCGCCACCGACCAGCATCAGGAACACGCTGTCTTCCGGAACGCCGCACACACGCGCCACCAGCGACGGGTAGCCGCTGAAGGCGATGCCGGCCTGATGGATCGCCGTCTCGTGGTGCGGGCAGGCCACCACCGCGTCGACGTCGCCCGAGCGGCAGGCCTCGATGGCGGCCGTGGCCGAAGCGACGGCCGACGCGCCGGCGGCCGCGTCGATGCGGCCCGGCTGCGCGGCTTCGTCGGGCAGCTCGCCCACGTCGCTCGACTGCGCCGCATCGAGCACCGCCGCCAGACCGAGCCGTGCGGC
>JAHJOG010000034.1 GCA_018820395.1 Gammaproteobacteria bacterium
GCGGGCGGACCACCCATGGGAAAATCCAGCGCCACCCGCCGGACGGATCACCCATGGGCCAAACCAGCGCCACCTGCCGCGCGGATCACCCATGGGACAAACGAACGCTACCTACCGGGCGCCCCGCCCGACCACGTCAACGCTTCACCGCCCCCGAAGACCCGCGCACCACCAACTCCCCAGGCAACAGCAACTGCCGCGGCGCCGAGTCCAGCCCCTGCAGACGCTCGATCAGACAACGCGCCGCCGCACGGCCGATCTCATCGGTCGGCTGCGCGATCGTGCTCAGGCCCGGTCCGATCAACGACGCCCACTCCGGGTCGTCGAAGCCGACGAAACCCAGCTCTTCGCCGAAGTGCCATCCCAGCCTCGCCATCGCCGCTGCGATCCGCAGCGTCACCAGCGCATTGCCCGCGACCAGCGCCGCCCGCCGGCGTCCGGCACGTCGACGCAGATCGCGCAGCGCCGCTTCGAGCTGCTCGCCCGCGTCCTCCTCGGCACTCTCGACCACGCGGCCGTGCACCTGCTTGCCATGCGCCGCCACGCACGCCTCGAAAGCCGCCGTGCGTTCGCGCCGCGAGCTCACGCCCGCCAGAGGGTCTGTCACGTACAGCAACTCGCGATAGCCTGCATCGACCAAGTGATCGCACGCCGCCTTCATTGCCGACGCGTTGTCCAGCGACACGAAATCC
The DNA here is from genome assembly GCA_018820395.1 of Gammaproteobacteria bacterium. GTDB lineage: Bacteria > Pseudomonadota > Gammaproteobacteria > Burkholderiales > Burkholderiaceae_C > Variovorax. The sequence continues at coordinate 693 of JAHJOG010000034.1, forward strand.
GTGTGCATGCCTTCGTGACGCCGGTCGACCAGCACCGCCGGCTTGCCGTGCAGCGCCTCGGCATCGACCAGCCCCGCGCCGCGCCCCAGGGTGTTGAGGATGAAGCCGTCGACCTGGTAGCCGGCCAGCGCATTGATCGCCTCGCGCTCGCGATCGGCGTCGTTGCCGAGGTTGAACAGCATCACCAGGTAGCCGGCGTCCTGGCAGGCTTTCTCGGCGCCGCGCAGCACTGCCACCGAATACGGGTTGGTGATGTCCGCCACGATCAACCCGATGAGCCGCGAGCGGCCATGGCTCAGCGCCTGCGCCATCGGGCTGGGCGTGTAGGCCAACTGGGCCACTGCCGCCTCGACGCGGGCCGCGATGTCGGGGCTCAGCAGGCGCTCGCGGTGATTGAGAAAACGCGACACCGTGGCCTTGGACACGCCCGCGGCGCGCGCCACGTCGGCGATGGTCGCGCGTGCGCCGCGTGCCAAGCCGGTGACGGCGCCGGGGGTCTTGGCCGTCGGCGCACCGGCCGACTCCGGGCTCATGCGGTGGCGGTGTCGTAGACGGCCGTGGGGCGTTCGCCCGCCAGCGCCTGCAGCAGGTTGGTGGTGGCGAGTTCGGCCATGGCGTGGCGGGTCTCGTGCGTGGCCGAGCCGACGTGCGGCAGCGGCGTCACGCGCGGGTGGGTGCGCAGCGGCGAATCGGCTGGCAGCGGCTCCTTGGCGAACACGTCGAGCCCGGCCGCGCGCAGCGTGCCTTGGTCGAGCGCGGCTAGCAAAGCGTCTTCGCGCACCGTGGGGCCGCGCCCGCCGTTGACGAAGACGGCGCCGGGCTTCATGAGGCCGAACACGCGTTGGTCGATCATGCCGCGCGTGTGCTCGGTCAGGGGCAGCATCGCCACCACGAAATCGGAACGCCCGAGCAGCTCGTCGAGCGGCGTGTGTGCGGCGCGGCCGGCGAGTTCGGGCGCCTGCGTCGAGAGGTCGACCGCGTGGCGCGCGTGGTAGAGCACCGGCATGCCGAAGCCCAGCGCCGCGCGACGTGCGATGGCCTGGCCGATGCGGCCGAATCCGAGCAGTCCGAGCGTCTTGCCGTGCACGTCGAAGCCGAAGAGATCGTCTCCGATGCCTTGCGTCCAACGTCCGTCGCGCACGAGGTTGGCCAGCTCGACCACGCGCCGGCTCGCGGCCAGCATGAGTGCGAAGACGGTGTCGGCCACGGTCTCGTCCAGCACGCCCGGCGTGTGGCACAGCGTGATGCCGCGCGCGTGGAGCGCCTTCAGCGCGTAGTTGTCGACCCCCACCGACACGCTGGACACCACTTCGAGCCGGGTCGCCGCATCGATCACGCCCTGGTCGATCGGGTAACTCGATCCGATCAGGCCTTGCGCGGTCGGCAAGGTCGCATCGAAGGCGGCGCGGCCGACCGGATCGCGCGGATGGGCGACGGTGACTTCATGCACGGCGGTGAGCCGGGCCAGCTGGTCGTCCGGAAGCTCGCCGAAGACGAGCACATTCTTGCGATTCATAGATCGGCCTCCAAAAGTTGAGCACGGGTGGGAAGTCCTTCAGTGTCGCCGAGCACCTGCACCGCGCGCGCGCCGATCCAGGCGCCGCGGCGCACGGCGTCGGGCACCGGCAGGCCTTCGAGCAGCGCGCTGACGACGCCGGCGGCAAAGCCGTCGCCGGCGCCGACGGTGTCGATCACCTGCGCGACCGGGAATCCTTCGACGAAGCCGGTGCCTGCGACGTCGCTGTCGTAGTACGCGCCGGCCGAGCCGAGCTTGACCACCGCGAGCCGCGCGCCGCGCTCTCGATAGAAGCGCGCAATGCCTTCGGGCGTGCTGTCGCCGGTGAGCACCAGGCCCTCTTCCACGCCGGGCAACACCCAGTCGGCGCGCGAAGCGAGCTCGTTGATCCAGTGCCGCATGCGCTCGGTCGACGACCACAGCGTGGGCCGCAGATTGGGGTCGAAAGAGATCGTGCGGCCGGCAGCGCGCATCACGTCGAATGCCTTGAGGCTGGCTTCGAGACAGGTGTCGGAAATGGCGGCGAACACGCCGGTCGCGTGCAGGTGCCGCGCCGAGCGCAGCCATGCCTCGTCGACATCGGCCGGGCCCATGAGGCTCGCGGCCGAACCCTTGCGGTGGTATTCCACGGGCGGGTCGCTGCCGTCGGTCACGCGGCCCTTGAACTGGAAGCCGGTGCGCTGGGCCGAATCGCACACCACGTGCGAACAATCGATTCCTTCGCCCTGCATCGTCTTGAGGAGCGCGCGCGCCATCGAATCGGTGCCGAGCCGGCTGGCCCAACCCACTTTGAGGCCGAGGCGGGCCAGCCCGATCGCGACATTGGTTTCGGCGCCGGCCGTGCGTTTGTGGAAGGCGGTCGCGTCTTCGATCGGCCCCGGTCGGTCGGCCACCAGCAGCAGCATGGCCTCGCCGAACAGCGCGACGTCGAAAGCGGGCGCGCTCATGGCAGCGCCCGCACCGCCGCCAGTGCGGCGATCTCGCGTTTCGCAACCGCGTCGAGGTCGTCGCCGACCAGCGGATACTCGATGGCATGCGGCACGTCGGCCGGCAAGGCGTTCAGCACGCTGCGCCACGGCGCCATCGATTCGGCGAGCGGTACCGCCACCCACCTGGCCGGCAGCCGCTGCACGCCCTTGCAATGCACGTAGCGCACGCGTTGCGACAACGCCTCGGCAGCGCGCAACGGACATTCGCCGACCCAGTGCCAGTTGCCCATGTCGAAGGTCATGCCCAGGTCCAGCCCCGCTTCGTCGGCCGCAGTGAAGAAGCGCTGCAAGGCCGCGAGCGTGCCGGCCGAGGCGGTCTGGTCGTTCTCGATGAGCAGTTCGACCGGGCTGTCGCCAAGGCGGGCTCGGAGTCGATCGAGCGATGCACGCGACTCGTTGCCGAAAGCGCCGATCGACATCTTGAGCCGCCGTGCGCGCAGCGTGGCCGCGGCCGACAGCCCCTGCTCCAGCGCATCGTTATCGAGCGAGCCGTCGCTGCGCCACAGCGGTGCGGGCTCGGAATAGACCGAGGCCAATTCGGCCAGCGCAGGCAGTTCGGTGGCCCGATCGCGCAAGAGCTCGCCGCGCACTTCCACCGAATGCGCGCCCGCGGCAATGGCCAGCTGCGCGCACCAGAGCTGGCCATGGCGGCCCACTTCGGCCGCGCCGAAGGACGACAGGGAAATCAGCAGCTCCATGGCTCGTGCGGGAATGCGGTGGGCGCTTGGCCGGTGGTGTTCAGTGCGCCTGATGCGAACTGAGGATCTGCCCGAGAAATTGGCGGGTCTTCTCGTTCTGCGGATTGGCGAAGAATTCGCCCGGCGGCGCCTGTTCGACGATGCGGCCTTCGGCCATGAAGATCACCCGGTCGGCCACGCTGCGCGCAAAGCCCATCTCGTGCGTGACGCACAGCATGGTCATGCCTTCTTCGGCCAGGCCGATCATGGTGTCGAGCACTTCCTTGACCATCTCGGGGTCGAGCGCCGAAGTCGGCTCGTCGAACAGCATGATCTTGGGCGACATGCACAGGGCGCGCGCGATCGCCACGCGCTGCTGCTGGCCGCCCGACAACTGGCTCGGGTACTTGCCGGCCTGCTCGGGAATGCGCACGCGTTCCAGGTATTTCATGGCGACCGCTTCGGCTTCGGCCTTGTTCATTCCGCGCGAGCGCATCGGCGCCAGCGTGCAGTTCTGCAGGATGGTGAGGTGCGGAAACAGGTTGAACTGCTGGAACACCATGCCGACCTCGGCGCGCACCGCGTCGACATTCTTGCCGCCGGCCGTGAGTTCGATGCCGTCGACCTCGATGCGGCCCTTCTGCACCGTCTCGAGCCGGTTGATGCAGCGGATGAGCGTCGACTTGCCCGAGCCCGACGGTCCGCAGATCACGATGCGCTCGCCCGTGCGCACCGCGAGGTCGATGTCGGTCAGCACCTGGAAGCTGCCGAACCACTTGTTGACGGCTTCCATGCGGATGATCGGATCGCCTGCTGCGCCGGCAACGCCGGCGGCCTGCGATTGCGACTGGGTCTGCGCCATGGTCAGTTGAACGACGGCAGGTCGGACTGCAGCCACTTGTTGTAGAGCTTGTTCAGCTCGCCGTTGGCGGTGTTCTTCTGCACGAAGTCGTTCACGGCCTTCGCCAGTTCGTCTTGGCCCGGTCGCATGGCGATGGCCATGTTCTGCTGCACCAGGGTGAACTTGTTCTCGAAGGTCTTGGGTGGCACGCGCTTGGCGATCTGCGCCGCCACGGTGACCGAGCAGCCGATGGCGTCGACTTGGCCCGACATCAGCGCCTGCATGGCCGACGCGTCGTCGTCGAAGCGTCGGATCTCGGTGCCTTCGGGTGCGGCCTTGGTCACTGCCACGTCCTGCGTGCTGGCGCGCGCCACGCCCACGCGCTGACCCTTGAGGTCGGCGGCCGACTTGATGGCGGCGCCGGTCTTGCCGTAGAGCACGATAGTGGCGGCGGCATAGGGTTGCGAGAACTGCACCTGCTTGGCGCGGTCGGGTGTGACGGCCAGCGATGCCACCAACAGGTCGACCTTGTTGGTCAGCAGGAACGGAATGCGGTTGGGGCCCGTCACCGGCACGATGTTGGCCTTGACGCCCCAGTCCTTGGCGAGCAGCTTGGCCACGTCGGCGTCGTAGCCGTCGGGCTCGTTCTTGGAATTGGTGGTGCCGTAGGGCGGAAAGTCGACCAGCATGCCGATCGTGACTTCGCCCTTCTTCTTGATGTCGGCCACGCTCTGTGCCGAGGCGAGCGGTGCCAGGAGCGTCATGGCGGCGCCGAGGCCGAGGGCGGCCAGTGCGGTGCGGCGGGTCGTGAAATGGATCATGGGTGTATCTCCGGTTGAAGGTTGAATGAAGAGTCGCAGGGGCTAGCGCACCAGCGCCCGTGCGCGCCGCCGTTCCATGTGCGCGGCCAGGAGCGACAGCGGCCAGCAGATCACGAAGTAGATCGCGGCCACCGTGGTGAACACATAGAGCGGCTGGAAGGTCGCGTTGTTGATGATCTGGCCGGCGCGAGTGACTTCAGTGAAGCCGATGATGGCGGCCAGAGAGGTGCCCTTGATGATCTGCACCACGTAGCCGACCGTCGGTGGCAGCGCGATCTTGAAGGCCTGCGGCAGGATCACGTCGCGCATGCGCGCGGTGTAGCTCAGGTTGAGCGAATGCGCGGCTTCCACCTGGCCGCGCGGAATCGCCTGGATGCAGCCGCGCCAGATCTCGCCCAGGAAAGCCGCGCTGTTCAGCACCAGCGCGATGCCCGCCGCGATCCACGGATTGATGTCGAAGCCCAGCACCGGTGCGCCGAAGAAGATCAGGAACAGCTGGAGCAAGAGCGGCGTGCCCTGGAAGATCTGGATGAACACGGTCGACATGCCCCGCGCCGCAGCGCTTTCCGACGTGCGCGCGAGCGCGATCACCAGCCCGAGGATCGCACCGCCGATGAAGGCGATGAGCGACAGCGCCAGCGTCCAGCGCGCCGCTTCGACGATGAAGAGAAATTCAGGGAATCCGAAGGTCCGCATGGTGTTCAGCGCCGATCCGGATAGTTGAGCGTGCGTTGGTAGATCAGCTTGAACAGCGCCGAAAACGCCAGCGCGAGCAAGAGATAGATGCCGGCGACCACGATGTAGATCTCGAAGCTGCGGAAGGTCTGCGACTGCAGGTTGGCCGCCACCGAGGTGAGGTCTTCGGCCGAGATCACCGACACAACGGCCGAGCTCAGCATCAACAGGATGAACTGGCTCGTCAGCGCCGGGTAGATCGCCTTGAGCGCGGGCTTGATGATCACGAAGCGGAAGATCTCCCAGCCCTTGAGGTTGAGCGCCCTGCCCGCCTCGATCTGCCCCTTGGGAATCGACTCGATGCCGGCGCGGATGATTTCCGTCGCGTAGGCACCCAGATTGACCACCATCGCAGTCAGCGCCGCGGTGTAGGGCGACCAGCGCAGCCCGATCGCCGGCAGCGCGAAAAAGAAGAAGAACAACTGCACCAGAAAAGGCGTGTTGCGGATCACCTCGATGTAGGCATTGACGATGAAGCGCAGCCATGCCGGCCCCGAGGTCTTGCCCCAGGCGCAGAAGATCGCCACGACGAGCCCCAGCAGCGTGGCGATGAGGGACAACTGGATGGTGATCCAGGTGCCCCGCAGCAGCAGCGGCCAGGCGTTGAAGACGGCGTCGAACTGGAATTGGTAGTTCACTGGGCAGGAGGTCCGGATGCGAAGAGCTCGCCTCAGACCGGTTCGGAAACCGGTGCAAAGGCAGCAACCCGATGCGATGGCCTTATTCTATGAAACCGGTTTCAGACGTCCATCAGGGATTGCCCTAGGGGTCGATGTTCTTCAGCTTGCGATAGAGGCTGCGTTCGCTCAAGCCGAGGGCCGCGGCCAATTCCTTGCGGGTGCCGCCGAAGCGAAGCACAGTCGCTCGCAGCTCGGCGTCGGACAAGCGCTCGCGACGGCCGCCGCTCGCTGCGCGAACCGACGGGATGCCCGTCGTCGCTTCGCCGCGCGCATGCGGCATGACGTGTTCCGCTTGGATCACGCCGTCGTCCGCGAAGAGCCGTGCACGGTCGAGCACGTTGCGCAGCTCGCGGATGTTGCCGGGCCAACTCTGCGCGCGAAGGTGCGCCATGGCCTCGGCACTCACGGCGACGTGCGGCGCGCCGCCCGGCCGGTTGCCGCGCTTCAGGAAGGAGTCGACCAGCAGGGGAATGTCTTCGAGGCGCTCACGCAAGGCGGGCAGGTGGATGGGAAAAGCGCTGATGCGGTAGTACAGATCCTGCCGGAAGCGGCCGTCCGCGACCATTTCCGCCAGCGAGCGATGCGTGGCCGACACGAGCCGGAAATCGGCCCGCTGGGTTTCGACACCACCGACGCGGCGAAAGGTGCCGCTTTCGATCAGACGCAGGAGCTTGACCTGCATTGGCAAGGGAATGTCGCCCACCTCGTCGAGGAAGAGCGTGCCGCCCTTGGCTGTTTCGACGAGGCCGGGCTTGCGCGCGACGGCGCCGGTGAAGGCGCCCTTCTCGTAGCCGAACAGCTCGCTTTCGAACAAGGCCTCGGTGAAGCCCGAGCAGTCCACCACGACGAACGGACCGCGCGCACGCTGGCTGGCCTCGTGCAGCGCGCGGGCGAACAGTTCCTTGCCGGTGCCCGACTCGCCCAGCAGCAACACCGGCAGCATCGACGGCGCCACGCGCTGCAGCGATTCGAGCGCCGCATTGAAGGCAGGCGCGCTGCCCACCAAGCCTTCGGCGCTGGGCTGGGCCGAAGCGCTGCGCACCGTCGAGAGCCGCTCGACATAGGCGATCACCTCGCGGCGGTCGTCCAGGATGGGTCGCAGCTCCACGTCCACGTGCTCGGGGCCGCGCGGCGTGTGATGGATGTGCAGCACGCGGTCGGGCCCGCGCGACTCGAAGGCCTTCTTCATCGGGCAATGCTCGCCCGACAGGTCGCACGGCGCGTCGTAGTGATGCGAGACACGAAAGCATTTCTGCCCGACGTAGCTGTGCCCCGCCGCGCCGAACTGCCGCTGGTAGGCGGTGTTGGCTGCGAGGATGTTGTAGTCGGGGTCGAGCACGATCATGGGCTGGGACTCGTGTTCGAGGAACGAGACGAGCGCCTGCACCTGGGGGCTGCTGCGGACAAGTGCGTCGCCGGTCTTCGACTCGAGAGGCGGCCCGACGGGCGATGTGGAAGATGGGGGCATCCCGCCATTCTGAGCCGAACTGCCAAATACTGCCAGCACTGCCAGAGAGCGCCAAAAGCTGCCAGATCTCTGTCAGTCACGGCGACGGATCGCGCATGAGCAGCTGCGTACGTGCTCCTGCGGCCGGCAATTTCCTTAGTGAAATCAACACCCTTCTCGCAACGCTGCGCGGCGTGCCCGAACTGGCACGCGTCTTGATAAGACATCCATCACCGCTCCAAGGAACGCTGCCATGTCCACCACCTCCCTCCCCTTCGTCGAAGGCCATTTCGACACCGCCACCAGCACCGTCAGCTACATCGTCATCGACCGCGAGACCCGGCAGTGCGCGATCGTCGACAGCGTGCTCGACTTCGATCCCAAATCGGGCCGCACCCGCACCACGGGTGCCGACAAGCTCATCGCGCGCGTCGAAGAACTGGGCCTGAAGGTCGGCTGGCTGCTCGAAACGCACGTGCATGCCGACCACCTCTCGGCCGCGCCCTATCTTCAGAAGCGCGTGGGCGGAACGATCGGCATCGGCTCGCACATTTCCCAGGTCCAAAAAGTCTTCGGCAAGCTCTTCAACGCCGGCCCCGACTTTGCTCGGGACGGCAGCCAGTTCGGCCACCTGTTCGACGACGGCGAGACTTTTTCCATCGGCAGTCTGAAGGCGCGTGCCATCCACACACCGGGCCACACGCCGGCCTGCATGACCTATGTGGTCGAAGGCGACGGCGAGCGTGCGGCGTTCGTGGGCGACACGCTCTTCATGCCCGACTACGGCACCGCGCGCTGCGACTTCCCCGGCGGCGATGCGCGCACGCTCTACCGATCGATCAACAAGGTCCTGGCCTTGCCGGCCGACACCAAGCTCTACATGTGCCACGACTACCAACCCGGCGGGCGCGAAGTGCGCTTCGTGAGCACCGTCGCCGAGCAGAGGGAAGCCAACGTGCATGTGCGCAACGGCATCAGCGAAGACGAGTTCGTTGCCATGCGCACCGCACGCGATGCGACGCTCGACATGCCGGTGCTGATCCTGCCCTCGGTGCAGGTGAACATGCGCGCCGGCCACCTGCCCGAGCCGGAAAGCAACGGGACGCGGTATCTGAAGATTCCGCTCGACGCGCTCTGAGCCTCGGCGGCCGGGCGCAACGGCATCGCGTCTGGCTGCGTTCCGCTTCCCCGTTCACGCCGCTTCCAAGGAGACAAGAATGAAAATCCATCCGCTCACCCGCGAGCTGTCCGTTTCGCCGCAGATCGTCCGAGCCGATCTCGCCGAGTTGCAGGCCCGAGGCTTCCGCTCGATCGTCTGCCACCGGCCCGACGGCGAAGGTCCCGACCAGCCCGGCTGGCGCGAGATCGCCGACGAAGCCGGCCGACTGGGCATGACCATGCAATACCAACCCGTGGAGTCGGGGAAAGTGGTCGACGCCGACGCGGAGATCTTCAGCGGCCTGATGCAGTCTCTGCCCAAGCCGGTGCTGGCCTATTGCCGCACCGGCACGCGATCGGCCACGCTGTGGGCGCTGTCGCAGGCCACGACGCGGCCGATGGCAGAGATCCTCGAAACGGCCAAGGCCGGCGGATACGACCTGAAGGGCGTGGTCCGCCGGATCGCCAACGGCGGCAAGACGCCGCCGGATGCGCCCGAGCACGTGCACGAGGTGGTGATCATCGGTGGCGGTGCGGCGGGCATCGCCGTCGCTTCCAGCCTGCTCGCGCGAGCGCCCGGCCTGGACATCGCCCTCATCGACCCAGCCGACGTCCACTACTACCAGCCCGGCTGGACCTTGGTGGGCGCCGGCATCTTCACGGCTGCGCAAACCGCGAGAACCATGTCCTCGATCATTCCGCGCGGCGTGCAGTGGCACAAGGCGGGCGTGGTCGCCTTCGAGCCCGAGCGCAATGCCGTGATCCTCGAAGGATGTCGAGTCGTCCGCTACCAGCACCTGGTGGTATGCCCGGGACTCAAGCTCGACTGGAACGGCATCGAAGGTCTGTCGGAAACCCTCGGGCAAAACGGGGTGACTTCCAACTACCGCTTCGACCTCGCCCCCTACACCTGGAACCTGGTTCAGAAGCTCAAGGGCGGCAAGGCGCTCTTCACGCAGCCGCCGATGCCGATCAAGTGCGCCGGCGCGCCGCAGAAGGCGATGTACCTGTCGAGCGATCATTGGCAGCGCAACGGCGTGCTCAAAGACATCGACGTGCAGTTCTGCAATGCGGGCGGCGTGCTCTTCGGCGTGCCCGACTACGTGCCCGCGCTGATGGAGTACATCCGGCGCTACGACATCACACTGAACTTCGGCCATACGCTCACGGCCATCGACGGCCCTGCCAGAAAAGCCACTTTCAGCCGCACGCTGCCCGACGGCGGCAAAGAAACCGTCGTGAGCGACTTCGACATGATCCACGTCGTGCCGCCGCAAAAGGCGCCCGACTTCATCCGGGTCAGCCCGCTCGCCGATGCGACCGGATGGATCGACCTCGATCCGGGGACGCTTCGCCACAAGACGCTCCCGAACGTTTATGGCCTCGGCGACGCGGGCAACACGAGCAATGCGAAGACGGCCGCAGCTGCACGCAAACAGGCACCGGTCGTCGCCAACAACCTGCTGGTCGACATGGGCCGGGGTGGCCAGGAATGGAAGTACGACGGCTACGGCTCCTGTCCGCTCACCGTAGAGCGCGGCAAGATCGTGCTGGCCGAATTCCTCTACGGCGGCAAGGTGGCGCCGAGCTTCCCGAAGTGGCTGATCGACGGCACGCGCCCATCGCGCGCCGCATGGCTTCTGAAAGAGCGCGTGCTCCCGCCGCTCTACTGGGACGGCATGCTCAAAGGCCGCGAATGGATGGCACGCCCCGAAGAAGTCCGTTGAACCCTGCCGCGCGCCCGGCCGGGCGCCTTCTGCAGATCCCGCACACGAGCGCCTCATGCTGACTTCGATTTTTCTGGGCACCCTGGTGGGCGCCGTGCTGGGGCTGACCGGCGCCGGCGGCGGCATCCTCGCCGTGCCGGCACTGGTGGTCGGTATGTCCTGGCCGATGCAGCAAGCGGCACCGGTGGCGCTCATCGCCGTCGCAGGCTCCGCCGCCATCGGCGCGGCCGAAGCGTTTCGCCGGCACCTGGTGCGCTACAAGGCCGCGGTGCTGATGGCCCTGGCCGGGGTGCCCGTGACCGGGCTCGGCATTCGCGTGGCCCAGACACTTCCGCAACGCGTGCTGCTCGCGCTGTTCGCATGCGTGATGCTGGTGGTGGCCGCACGTCTCTTCGTGCAGGCGCAGCAAGCCGGCCGCGAAGAAGACGACGAAGCGAAGCTCGCCCGCGTGAATGCGTCGACCGGGCGTTTCAGTTGGACCTGGCCCACGGCCTTTCTCCTGGCGGGCATCGGCGGCGCAACCGGCTTCATGACCGGGCTCTTGGGCGTGGGCGGCGGCTTCGTGATCGTGCCCATGCTGCGCCGCTTCACCAACGTGTCGATGCACGGCATCGTGGCCACCTCGCTGCTGGTCATCGCGCTGGTCGGCACGGGCAGCGTGATCACCTCCATCGCCCACGGCACCACCTTTCCGCTGGCGCTGACCGCGTACTTCACGGCGGCCACGGCGATCGGCATGCTGATCGGGCGCAAAGCCTCCAGCCGGCTGTCGGCGCGGCACGTGCAGATGGGCTTCGCCGCCGTACTGGTCGCGGTGGCGCTCGGCCTGCTGGCGAAAGCGCTTGCCGGCTGAGCCGCGGCCGGCTCCGCGAGATGCCTGCGCACCCTTTGACGCGCGCGCCCACGCACCGCCGACTACTTGGGCTGCTGTTGCTCCATCAGCAGGTAGGTGTTGTAGGCATTCATGCGATTCGCCGCGCGAAACAGCGGCAGGTGTTCGTAGCGCGACCAGTCGACCTTCGCATAGGCGTCCTCGAACGGTTCGAGGTTCGTCGCCGCCTCGCTCATACTCTTGCGCAGGAAGACCAGATAGTCGCGCGTGAGGGTCAGGTCCTCCATCGGGCTTTCCGAGACGGGGCCATGCCCGGGGATCAGAACGCGGGGCTTGAAAGTCATGAGCGCGCCCAGCGACTCGATCCATTGCCGGCTGTCGGCCTGACCCACGAACGGAATGCGCCCGCGGAACACCAGGTCGCCTGCAAAGAGCACATCGCGTTGGGGGACATAGATCGCGACATCTTCCGGCGTATGCGCCGGGCCCACGTGGCGGACGACGAACTCGAAAGAACCGAGCTTGAGCGAGGTCTGCTTGCCTTCCAGCCAACGATCGGCGGGCACCAGATGGGTCTTGCCGTCGATCCACGGGGCCAGGTCTTTCCGGCTGGCGTCGAGCCGCAGGCGCGCCGTGTCCGAATTGAGGTACTCGCGTCCCTCGGTGTGCGCCAGCACGGTCGCACCCAGAGCCTTGAAGGCCTGCAGGCCATACACATGGTCTGCGTGGTAGTGCGTCATGATCACGTACTTGACGGGTTGGTCGGTCACGCGGCGGATCTCGGCAATCATCTCGTCGGCGAGCGCCGGCGAGCCCAATGCGTCCACCACCACCACGCCCTCTTCCGTGACGACGAAGCCGGCGTTGGAAATGAAGTTGCGGTTGGCGGGCGAGCCCAGCGCGGCTTCACCTTGCACGAACCACACGTCCTTGGCGACCTCCGTGGCGTGCACCTTGGGTTGCTGCGCGACGGCCGCCTGAAAGAGCGGGCCCAGGCAGCACAAAGCGAGCACGAACCGCAGCCGCTGGCTCCAGGACGAGCGTCGGGTCACGACCGGCTCCCCTGCACGCCGGCAGCGGCCATCCATCCGCCTATGGCGGTACGCTCCGGTACGCATACGGTCTCAGTCGTCGGTTGGGTCATATGGCTTGGAGATTTCCGATGAATCATGTCGAACGGGAACGCCTCGGCTCGGTGCTGGTCGTCCTGCAGTTCGCGCTGCTGGCTTGGCTGGCGTGGCTGGGAGGGCCGGCCCTGCTGGCAGGCGCGGCAAGGGCGTCGTGCGCGGCGTGGGCGGCCGTGATCGTCGGCGTGTCGATCGGCCTCTGGTCGCTGGCTGCCAACCGGCCAGGCAACTTCAACATACGCCCTACCCCAAGGGCGCAGGCGTCGTTGGTGACGACCGGGCCGTACCGATGGATCCGGCACCCGATGTACACGTCGCTGATGGTGTGCTCGGCAGGTGCCGCGATGGCGGCCACGGCAGCCGGGCCGGCATGGACGGCGTTCGTCGCGCTCGTTGCCGTGCTCACGTCCAAGGCCCTCACGGAAGAGCGTTGGCTGAAACAAAGCCATGCGGGCTATGCGCAGTACATGCAAAGGACGAAGCGCTTCGTGCCCGGCTTGTTCTAGGCCCTTGCATTTGCGCCACCGACACTTCCTTGGTTGCGCGTCAGGGCCGGATGTAGGCGTAGCCTTCTTGCTGCTTGCGCATGATTTCCACGACGCCTGCCGGAACGAAGCCGATGGCGGGAAGCATGTCGTCATAGGTCAGCTTCAAGCCTTTCATCGTGTTCTCGCATGCGACCACCTTGACGCCCTTCTTGAGGGTCTTCGCCACGTCTGCAGCGACCGGCGAGCCGGCCTTCAGCATGCCGATGGCCGGGCCGTAGACCACGACCTCGATGTCGGTGCTGTCGTCCGGCAGATCGCTTTGCGCATTCCACACGTTGTGGAGCGTGAGATTCCATTTGCCGGGGTCGGCATCGCTGACCTGAAAGACCAGCTTGTTCTTGCGGGACGCTGATTGGGCAAGCGCACCCCGAGAGAGCAAGGTACCCGCGGCGGCGACGGTGGCGATCAACCCGGCGGAGCGGCGTGAGAAGCGTGGCATGGCGGAAGTCTCCTTGTTGCTGCGGGTCGAGTCGTGCTCGCGGGTGTGTGGAGACGGATCAGAATTCGAGGCTGTCCGCAATCGCCCGGACGCCAGCCTTGGCGCAAACGTCGTCGGCGTCGCCACCGGGCGCCCCCGAGACCCCGATGGCGCCCACGACGCTTCCGCCGGATTCGATGGGTTGGCCGCCGCCGACCGGCATGAGGTGCGACAGCGCGCGCAAGCCGCTCATCGGCCTGCCTGCCTGCGTTTCGTCACCGATCGCCGCAGACGCCATTCGAAAGCTCGCCGCCGTCCAGGCCTTGTCGGTGGCAGCCTCGATGGTGTGTGCGCCGGCAAAGCGGTCTCGCAGCAGAACCTGCAAGGTGCCGGCGCGGTCCACCACGGCCACTGCCACCTGGAATCCCTGCTTGCGGCAGTGCTCCAGGGCGCCGCGCGCGGCATCGACGGCCGCTTCGGGCGTCAGCAACCTGACCTGGAACGTGGCCGTCTGCGCGAAGGCCGCAGACATCCCGGCCAACGCGATGATCGCGACCAACGAGCCACGGAAGACGCCTCGCGCAATCATGCGGCGATTCCCGGATTGCCCTTCAAGCCGACGAGCGTCGGCGTGTTGAGCTTGCGTGGCCGAATGTGGCCGTTCTGCGCCTTGAACCAGGTCTCGACGACGTCCCACACCGGCTGGACGCCTGCCGCGGTCTTGGCTTCTTCGGCGACCGGCGCCCAACCGGCAACCTTGTACTTCTTGCCGGCCTCGATCGGCTTTCCACCCAGGCGCATGTCGCTGATGCGTCCGCCCATCGACTGCGTCGGGTTGCAGGTGTAGGCCAGACCGCCGACGCGCACCATGTCACCGCCTTGCTGGTAGTAGGGGTCGGGATTGAACAGGTTGTCGGCCACGTCTTCGAGGATCGTCTTGATCGTCTCGCCGGTCATGTCGGTCACGGTGGCATACGGATAGGTGATGGCGAGTTGGTCCATCATGAGTTCGCGCGTGACCGTTTCGCCCGGCAGGAGGCTGGTGCCCCAGCGAAAGCCCGGCGAGAACGCGATGTCCGCGCCCTGCACGTCCATCAGGGCGTCGCAGATGAGCTGGTCCCACGAGCCGTTGAAGTTTCCCCGGCGATAGAGCAGGCCATCGGTGACCGCGAGTTTTTCGGCGAGCTTGCCTTCGTACGGGGCGCGGATCTTCGCGATGAGCGCGTCCATCTCGGGATCGGCCTTCAGCTGATTGGCAAAGACGGGGAGCAGGCGATAGCGGAAATCGACGACCTTGCCGCCCTTCACGTCGAAATCCATCACGCCGAGGAACTTGGTGTTGCTGCCGGCGTTGGTCACCAGCGTCTTGCCCCCGGCATTCGACACCGGCACCGCAACAGGCACGCCGTCGTGCGTGTGGCCGCCGAAAATGGCATCCACGCCGCGCACGCGGCTCGCCATCTTCAAGTCCACGTCCATCCCGTTGTGCGAGAGGACGACCACCACCTGCGCGCCCTTGCCGCGCGCTTCGTCGACCATCTTCTGCATGTTGTCGTCCTGGATGCCGAAGCTCCAGTCCGCCACCATGTACCTCGGGTTCGCGATGGGCGTGTAAGGAAAGGCCTGCCCGATGATGGCGCAGGGGACGCCGTTGATTTCGCGAATGACGTAAGGAGCGAACACCGGGTCGCCGAAGTCGGTCGTCTTCACGTTCTGCGCGACGAAATCGATCTTGCCCTTGAAGTCCTTGTCGACGATTTCCTTCACGCGCGCCATGCCGTAGGTGAATTCCCAGTGCCCCGTCATCACGTCGACGGTGAGCAGCTTGGCGGCATCGACCATGTCCTGAGCATGGGTCCACAGGGAAGTCGCCGACCCTTGCCAGGTGTCGCCGCCATCGAGCAGCAGCGCTCCGGGACGGCTGGCCTTGAGCTGCTTGACGAGCGTTGCCATATGGGAGAAGCCGCCGATCTTTCCGTATCGCCTGGCGGCCCGCTCGAAGTCGATATAGGTGAAGGCATGCGCAAGCTCGGTGCCCGGCCGGACGTTCGCAACCTTCAGCAAGTGCTCGCCGACCAGGTGCGGCAGCCGGCCGTTCATCGGGCCCAGGCCGATGTTCACGCTCGGCTCACGGAAGTAGACCGGCCGCAGCTGTGCGTGGCAGTCGGTCATGTGCAGCAGCGACACGTTGCCGAACGGCGGGATGTCGTACAGCCCCTTCTGCGCCGCTGCAGCATCGGACTCCGCATGACGGCCGAGGCCCATGCCTGCCGCCGAGGCCGCACCCAGGACCTGGAGGAATTCGCGCTTCGAGATGTTCATTGTTCAGCCGTGCGTGGTGGATGCAGCGGATGCTGTCCAGCCGTTCTGATCGACGGGCGCTCGAAAGAGCGCGCTATTGATTCACTTCGGATTTCGGGTCGAGCAGCAGGGCCATCAGATCCTTGAGCTGCGCCTCGTTGAGCATGCCGCCATGGCCGAAGCGGGGCATGCCCGAACAGGCGTTGTAGGCCTTGGCGTTGTAGAGCTTGCCCCAGGTGTACTCGACGATCGGCTTTGCGGCGGCACTCGACGGATCGGTGACGCCGCGCAGCTTGCCGTAGTTGTAGAGACTTGGGCCGAGCGTGCCGAACGAGATTTCCTTCTTGCTGATCTGGTGGCAGTTGTAGCAGTTGCCGCCATTGGCGCTGGGCGCCGCCGACGGGTCGCTCCAGGTCATTCCGCGGCCGTTCTGGGCGAGCGTCTCGCCGGCCTTCCAGTTGCCGATGAACTTGCCGTCGCTCGGCATCTTCACCGTCTTGAGGTTGGCGGCTTCGATCTGTTTGGCCTTGTCCTCGGACAGCGGCTTGCCCAGGGCCTCGGAGCAGGCGGCATTGGAATCGTCCTGCTGGAGCCGGTCCATCTTGGCGATGCCCTGGTCGCGGAAGGACCCCTGCATCATCTTCTGGACCAGCGCGTCGTAGTCCTGCGCAGGCCCTCGGGCGGCGCAGCCGAAAAGCGAGGCCGCGCTCACGAGCGCAGCGATGGCAATGTGTTTTCTCGTGCTCATGCTTTTCCCTCTCAACGCTTGAGGCCTGGCGCAATGGACTCGGCGCCCTTTGCGTTCACGCCCATGAAGACCGACAACGCGACAGTCACGTCGGATGCATAGCCCGGGTAGGGAAAGCGCTGCTGGCGAAAGCAATCGTTGAGACGGCGCTGCATGCTCCACAGTTCGCCGCTGCTGACGCGATAGGCCGGCCAGGCCGCAAAGCCGACGCCGTCGCCGGGATTGCCCGTGAGGTTGGGCAAGTCCTGAAGTCGGATCCGCTTTCCGTCGGCGCCGTGGCACGACGCGCATGAAAAATCGTAGGGGCCGGCGCGATAGAAGAAGGCTCGCTTGCCGACTTCATAGCTGGTCTTTTCCTGGGGATGCGACTGCGGCAGCGCGAACTTCATGCCGCGCGACTCCGAAGAAATATAGGCCACCAGTCCCTCGATGTTGGCCTGCTCGCCCTTGCCGAACGGTGTCTTGGCAGTTTGCGCCGCGCTGATGCCTTGCAACGATTCCATGCAGGTCAGCAGGCGCGATTCCAGGTCCTGCACCTTGCCGGTATCCGCAAAGTAGCGAGGCAGTTCGACGAACGCGCCCTTGACCTTGCCCGGCCCCTTGCCCAGGTCGCATTGTTCCAGCGAGGCGTTCTTGGGACCGCGCCTCTTCTTCCAGAGCTCCTCGCCCTTGGCCTCGAACAGCTCGGCAGGATTGCCGTCCTCGAGCATCTTGCGGTACTCGGCAATTCCATCGGCAGCGCTCTTCTGCTGCGCGGCCACGCCCGACGCCCCAGCGAGCGAGGCGAGAAAGATCGTCACGAGCGTTGCGAGCGGCTTCATGTTCCGGATCGGCATCGGCTTCCCCTCCAGGTTTTCGATCAATGGACTCACCTCAGGAAACGGTGGCCTCGTCGGACCTCTTCTCGCCGCGGTTGTCCACCCAGTTGATCGCGATCTTGTCGCCGGCCTTGGCGCCCTTGACCACGAACTGAAGAAAAGGGTTCTTCGACACCGCCGGCCCCCACTGGGCGGTGAGGATCGGCTTGCCGTTGAGCTGTGCTTCGACGTGCTGGATGTACCAGGCCGGAATGACCTTGCCGCTTGCGTCCTTGCGCTGGCCGGTTTCCATTTCATGGGCCATCAGCACTCTCACGGTGGTCTTGTCTCCAGCGGCCTGGGCGCGAATGCGCATTGGATCTGCCATGGTGTGGTCTCCTTCGAATCGACTGTTGAATGGGGGTGGGTCGGACCGGCCTCAGCCGCCGCACCCGCCGAGCGTGACCTTGACTTCCTTCTGTGCGAAGAGCGACTTTCCGTCGGACATCATGGCCACCGCGTAGACGTTGGACGACTGCCCCATCTTCACGCGCGTCGAGAAGTTCGCTTCGACCGCGTCGGTCACGTCGTACATGGCGGAAAGCACCGCCGGGTTCTTCTCGACGAGCACCAGCATCCGCTTGACGCCCGGCAGCGTGGTGGCCGCGACGACAGGCACCACGGCGCCGTTCTCGGCGATGTCGGGCGCCGTCACGCTCACGTCCTTGCTCTCGGTCGGAGCGCTGGCGCCCAGGGCCTTCATGAGGTCGGCGATGGTCTTCGCATCGAAGGCCGCGGTGTTGTAGCCGGGCGCCTGCGCGAAGACATGGGCGGGGAGCATGCCGGCAGCGGCCAGCAGGGCCGCCACCTTGGCCGAATGTGAAAGTATGTCTCGACGTGTCTGCATGGCAACTCCTTTTATAAACATATCCTAATAAACAGATTCTGATCCGGCGATGGGGCCTTCCCTAGGTCGGCGCAGCTATTTCGCTCCGTCGGCCAGCCACTGCGCGATGGTCTTGGCATCGTCTTCCGGCAGCGTCTGCGCCGGCATCGGGATCGCGCCCCAGACGCCCGATCCGCCGGCTTTTATCTTGCCGGCCAGATACGCGGGTGCATCGACCTTGCCCGCGTACTTGCCGGCGATTTCCTTGAACGCCGGGCCGACGACCTTGCTGTCCACGGCATGGCATGCGACGCAATTGTTCTTTTGCAGCAGCGCCACGGCAGGACTGTTCGCCGGCGCGCCGGCAGGCTTCGGCGCGCTGGGGGCACCGCCCGCTTTGGCGACGGTCTGCTTGTCCGCCGACGCAGGCGACGTCGCCGCGGGCGGCGCAGCGGCCACCTGCGCTGCCAGCGCGTCGCTTTCCTCGAGCGTCTTGGCCGGCGGCTTCGAGGTGTCGACCCCATGCTGCGCACCGAACGGACGAACCTGCGCCGCCAGGTTGCCATGCGCGTTGCGCGCGAAGTCCGGCAGCTGCGACGCGACCTTGGAATCGGGGATGCAATCCTTCATGCATGCCACGGCGTTCACGTCGGGCTTGCGCTTGCCGAACTCCGGGCCTGGCCACATGGCATGGTCCGTCGTCATGCCGTTGCGATTGGGCAAGAGCTTCTGGGCTTCCGCGATGTTCTTGTCGGACAGCGTGTAGTCGTCAGGCACGATCCCGCCGAGGTTCAGGATGTAGGCAGTCACCGCGTACACATCGTCGGGCGAGAGCGACTTCGGCTGCGTCCATGGCATGGCACGGTGGATGTAGTCCCACAGGCTCGACAGGGTCGGCGCCTTCATCAAGGTGGTGCGACCCGGGTAGCCGCGGTCGTTGAGGCGAGCCACGTGGCCCGATTGGATGTCTTCCTTCGTCGTGCCGCCGACAATTGGGCTGAAGACCTCGTTGCTTTCGCCGAACACCCCGTGGCAGGAGGCGCACTTGCTCTCCCACACTTCCATCCCGCGGTTCACGGAGCCGGAACCCTTGGGGAGGCCCTTGAAGTCCGGCCGCACGTCGATGTCCCAGGCCGCAATCTCCTTGGACGTGGCCGCGCGGCCGACGCCGGGATACGGGGCCTGCTGCGCCGTGGCCGCGCCTGCCGCGGCGAGCAGCAGTGCGCCCAGCACGAGCTCACGACGAAAGCTGGACATTCTTGACCTCCCCGCTTTCCTGCACCAACCAGGTCTGGATCGCATTGTTGTGATAGATCGAACGGGTGCTGCGCACGGCCCGCAGCTGCCGGTACGACGGCTGAACGTAGCCGGTCTCGTCCATCGCCCGGCTCTGGACCAGCGCCGGCTTGCCGTCCCATACCCAATCGAGACTGAAGCGCGTCATGCACTTGGAAAGCACCGGGGACTCCAGCCGCGCCGTCCGCCAGTTGCGTCCGCCGTCCACGGAAACGTCGACACGTTTGATCTTTCCCCTGCCCGACCATGCGAGCCCGGAGATGCTGTAGAACCCCTTGTCGAGCAGCACCTGCCCGCCCGAGGGCGTCGTGACGACGCTCTTGCATTCCTGGATGCTCGTGTACTGGCGGCTCTGTCCGCTGGGCATCAGGTCGACGTAGTGGACCGATTCGTCCTTGGTGCCGTAGGGTTTGTCGCCGACCTCGATCCGGCGCAGGTACTTGATCCAGCTGACGCCCTGCACGCCAGGCACGACGAGGCGCAGCGGGTAGCCGTTTTCCGGACGAAGCATCTCTCCGTTCTGCCCATAGGCGACGAACACCTCGCCACTCTCGACCAGTTCCATGGGCACCGTCCGCGTCATCGACGACCCGTCGGCGCCCTCGCCGAGCACGAAGCGTCCGCGCTTGTAGTCGACACCGCATTTCTCGAACAGCGTGCGCAGAGGGACGCCCGTGAACTCGCTGCAGCTGATCATGCCGTGCGTGTACTGGCAGGTGGGCACGGCCACGTTGCCCCATTCCATGCCGGTGTTCGCGCCGCACTCGATGAAGTGGAAGCGGGACACTGCCGGCAGCCGCATCAGCTCGTCCATGGTGAACACCTGGGGCGACTTGACGATCGTGTCGTCGGAGCCGTTGATCATCAGGCGATGCTTGGAGGGATCGATGTCCCACCAACCCTGGTGGTGACGTTCGAAATGCAGGCCGCTGGGCGTGACGATTCCGAACAGCGACTGCATGGGAGCGAACGACACCGAGGCCTGGGTCGTCTGGGTCAGGCCCGGGCTCTGACGGCGCTGGACGTTCGATTCGTACTTGGATGGCTTGCCGTAGCCATTGGTCACGACAGGCTGGCCCAGCCCCTTGCTGTGCGCAGGCAACTCGAGAATGTTGCTGTCGCCGTCACCGACGGGCGACGCGCCGGAAGCACCCATGGCAAAGGGCGTGGCGGCCGCGACGCCCGCGGCGGCGAACGCGTTGCGAATGAAGTCGCGGCGCCCCGCTTTTCCTTCTGCGAAAACCTGGCGGACGCCGGACGCGTCGAGAAAGCTCTCGGGCGCCTTGACAAGACGTCCAGGCTGCGGGGTATCAGTTTTCAAATTGCCTCCGGCTGTTGAGATAGCCGCAACGCCGGATCGGCGCGGAATTGGCCGCAGCCGACGGACGATGCACGAAGGGAGCCACGATCACGACCACCTTCGATCAGGACATCGCTTGACGATGCGGCCCTCGGATATCGCTCCAACCGAATATTAGTGGATGCCGATGTATTGACGATAGGTAAAAACCCGCCAAGCGGACGCCATCGGCGGGATGGGTCGCGAACGAGGCCACGCCGCCACCGAGACGAGCGCACCGAAGCCACGGGAACTGGAGCCTGTTGCTCCAGGGATATTTAGAAGAAAAGGGATATCGGACGCGTCGAGCGCAGCCCGATTTCAGCGGACGAGGCCGCGCTCAGCGGTGGGTGGCAGGCACCAGACGATCTGCGACAGCGAGTTCCTCTTCGCCTTCGAGCTCGATCGCAACCTGCACGCAGACGGCACGACACAGCGTGGCCACACGCTCGCTTTGCAGCTTGTAGTAGATCTGCGTGCCCTCGCGCCGCTTCGAAAGTACCCCGCTGCGATACAGCATGCTCAGATGCTGAGACATGTTGGGCTGCGTCGTCTCGATCTCGGCCAGCAGTTCGGAGACGTTCTTTTCGCCGTGGCACACGGCGCTGATGATCTTCAGGCGGATCGGGGTGGACAGAACCGAAAAGAGCTCCGCCACGGATTCGAAAACGAGGTTTTCAGTGTCTTTCCTGGTCATGTCGCACCGTTGAATGGTTGAAGGCGCATTGTATTCGTCGCCATGGATATTCAGCGTATTCCAGACCGCATTGCTCGCTCTATTTGGCGCCTGACAGCACCCATTCAGCCAAGGCCTTCGCGTCCTCGGCACTGAGATTGGGCTGGGCAGGCATCGGAATGGCGCCCCACTTGCCTGAGCCGCCCTGCTTGATGCTCCCCGTCAGTTTTTCGACGGCATCGGACCGGCCGGCGTACTTCTTGGCAACGTCCTGGTATGACGGCCCCACCAACTTCCTGTCGACGGCGTGGCAGGCAAGGCATGCGTTCTTCTGTGCCAGTTGCATGTTGGCGTGGGCCGGTGCGGCAACGCAGACGGCGAGCAAGAGGGTGCAGGTCATGGGTCTCAATGGCATTTCTCCGGTAAGCACGGCGGAATCAGTCCAGCATCTATCTATTCGGATTCGATGATATATAGATTTTTCGGCGATCGGTCACGGGGCTTGTACGGATAGCGAGTCCACCGAAGCACCGGCTCACCACCGACGATTGGCGGCGGCTTCCCTGCCGCGTCAAGCCGGAAAACCCCAGGGCGCCGAGAGACTATTCTTGGCAGAACACACATCACGGCATCCTGCCGATTTCAAGCCTTGCGATGACATTTTCCGAAGTGCAGTCCGCCACCGAATGGGTGTTGTGGTCCAGTTTCGCCCTTGCGCTGCTGTTTGGCGTGATCGCGCAACACACGCGCTTCTGCACGATGGGCGCGGTCGCCGATATCGTCGCCATGGGCGATTGGTCCCGCATGCGCGCGTGGGCCCTCGCGGCCGGCACCGCGATCGTCGGGTTCAATTCATTGGCGGCCCTCGGCTGGATCAGCGCCTCCGACTCCATCTACGCGGCCCCTGCCGTGCTTTGGTTGTCGACGCTCGTCGGCGGCGGCCTCTTCGGGGTTGGCATGGTCCTCGCGTCCGGATGCGTGAGCAAGAATCTGCTGCGCGCGGGCACCGGCAATCTGAAGGCGGTGGTTGTTCTGGTCGTGGTGGCCTGCAGCGGGTTCGCCACGCTCAAGGGCGTCACGGCCGTCCTGCGCAACGCCACGGTCGACAAGGTTCGTGTCGAGCTGGGCGGCGGCCAAGATCTGCCCTCGCTGCTCGCGCGCTCGACCGGGCAGGATGTCGCGCTGGTCGCCGGCGTGGCCGGGCTGCTGATCGGCGGCCTGCTCGTCGCGGCCGCGGTTCTGCCGCGCGAAGGAAGATCCCGGCAGGCGCTGATGGGCGGACTGTGCATCGGTGTGATCTCGGTGGGAGCTTGGTGCCTGTCGGGCATCCTCGGCCACGTGCCGGAGCACCCGGAAACACTGGAATCGGTCTACGTCGCCACGAGCACGCATCGCATGGAAGGCCTGAGTTTCGTTTCGGCCACCGCGTACGCGCTCGACTACCTGCTTTTCTTCAGCGACGCCACCAAGTTCGCGACCATCGGCATGGTGTCTGCCCTGGGACTGCTGCTGGGCGCCATGGCCCATTCCGTTGCCACGCGCTCCTTTCGCTGGGAATCCTTTCGAAGCGTCGGCGACATGCGCGATCACCTGATCGGCGGCGTGTTGATGGGCGTCGGCGGAGTCACCGCCTTCGGCTGCAGCATCGGCCAGGGAGTGACCGGGCTCAGCACGTTGAGCCTATCCAGCTTCATTGCGGTGTCGGCGATGATCGCCGGTGCCTATGCCGCGCTGCGATTCCAGCTCTGGCGGCTCGAAGGCGCAGCCGCGTGAATCCTTCGCTTAGCAGGCGCGGGTTTGTACGAGGCGCGCGCACCGGGGGCACTGCTAATATCGGTAAGTACCAATATTCTGGTTCACCCTTTGAATCTCGACCCTCTCGACCGCCAGCGACGAAATCTCCTGCGCGGTCTGACCGCGACGGCTGCGCTGAGCGTTGCAGGGGTCTCGGGCGCGGCCGATGGCGTCATCCGTTTGCCCACGGTCCGCTTGCTCGACGGCGCCTCTTTCACGCCGCAGGTCGGCGGTGGCCAGGCGCTCGTGGTGGTGTTCTGGGCCACTTATTGCCCCTTTTGTGCACGGCACAACGCTCATGTCGACAAACTCTATCGGCAAACGCGTGGCCTGCCGATACAGATCCTGACGGCGGCCACCGACACCGACCCCAACGCCGTCCGAGCCTACATGGAGCGGAATTCCTACGCGTTCCCGGTGACGCTGGACAGCGCCGCCCTCCGGGCGCCACTGTCACCGCGCAAGGTCATCCCCCTCACCTGTTGTGTGGATCGCAACGGCGTCCTGCGCCCGGTCGTCCCGGGTGAGATGTTCGAAGAAGACGTGCTCGACCTCGCCAAGCTCGCTGCCTGAATTCGACAGAAGAGCGCTGCGACGCGACGCGGCGCCAAAGCCTCTCGGCTCCATCGCCACGCGGCGCCGGCATGGTTGTCCTACTCCGAACAGCGAGTTCCATGCGGCCACCGTAGCTGCTAGAACCGAAGCCCCACCTCGCCTCGGAGCACCGATCGCCATGCCCCAGCTGAAGCTCATCATGCCAAGCGAGGTTCTGCAGCCAGGCGAGGCAGGCCTGCCGGACTTCGCAGCGTTCAAGTACAAGTTCCTTGCGCAGGGTGACTCCTGGTTCTCGATCGGTGCCTTTCCGCCGACAGCGACCACCAACCTGCTGCTCGAGATGCGCCTGCGGGCCAAGGCCTGCGCGGTGAATTGCGCGTTTCCGGGCTTTGCGCTGCAGCGCATGATCGACCGCATCCGCGACCCCGACTTCTGCCGGCTGCTGGTCGGCCCGCAGAGCTGGGCGTGGGACGGCATCCTGATGTCCACTGGCGGCAACGATCTCATCGACGCGCTGCAGGTGATGCCGCGCTTCGGCAAGGGTCATCCGCTCGAAGACCTGCCGATTCCTCCGGAGCTGCGGCTGCTGCTGCGTCCCGACGAATGGACGCCGGGCGCATCGGCCGACAGGTATCTGAGCGACGAGGGCTGGGCCACCTTCAGCGCGCACATGGCCATGCTCTTCGGCGAGCTGCAGAAGTTGCGCGACGATGCGAAGAGCCAGAGCGCGGGCGTCCCGCTCTTCGTGCACTGCTACGACTGCCTGCTCGCGCGCGATGCGCCCGCCGGGCTCGGCAAGGGCCCCTGGCTGCTGCCTGCGCTGCAGGCCTATTCGATTCCGGAGGCCGACTGGAAGGCGCTCGGCGAAGAACTGGTCCGGCGCTTCAGGCAGTTGCTGCTCGCCATCGACATGCCGAACCTCCACGTCGTCGACGACACGCCCGGCACGCTCACGCCGGCGCTCGGCACGGCGCACGGCGCCAGCAACGATTGGCAGAACGAGATCCACCCGACCGCCAGGGGCTACGCCAAGCTCGCCGCCAAATACGCGGCGCGGGTCGACGCGATCTTCGTCTGACTGCTTGCTACTTGTTTGGCGCGGTGCTCGCGTTCTTTGTTCGTTAGTAAGAGCGCCTGTGGGGCGGTGTGCGGCGGGACTGCTTCACTGTGCCGGCCCTTCGGGCGGATCTGGTTGCCCCCCGGCTTTGCACTGCGCTTCGCTCCGTGTCATTCGCCACCCCCCGAGGGGGAGGCCCGGCCGCCTGGGGCGGCCCGGCGGCGGCCGGCTTGCAGTGCTCGGCTCAGGCGGGGTCCGCAGAACTCGCTTCGCTCGGACAGGTGCGGCCCTTTTCCCGCCTGAGCCTGCGCGCTTCGGCGGCACAGAGGCGCTGTCCCGCCGCACACCGCACCACGGGCTTGGGGTGTTCGAATGATGTGTGCACCGCTGCTGGGAGCGTAGCGACTGTTCACAGGCGACGGCAGCGAGAGCACAGCCAGCGCTGCACACTACCCATCGCCCGGGCGCTTGCACCGGCTGAGGCAAACACAACGTCACTGCGCCCACGGAGCCCGGCAGGCAGTGGGGGCTGTGCAGGCGCCTCTGCGGTGCTGAGGAGCGCAGCACTTCGCGGATAAAGGGCCGCAGCTGTTTGAGCGAAGCGAGTTCTGCGGACCCCGCGAAGTGCGAGCACCGCAAGGAAGCCCGAAGGGCCGCC
>JAHJOG010000304.1 GCA_018820395.1 Gammaproteobacteria bacterium
CTCCCCCTCGGGGGGTGGCGAATGACACGCAGCGAAGCGCAGTGCAAAGCCGGGGGGCCGTCACGACCTCCCGAAGGGCCACCGCAGTGAAGCCGGAACAGCCCGCACTGCCTGCCGGGCGCACTGTCCAGGGGACCCGCCTACACGCACCGCACCGCACCGCACCTCACCGCACCTCAACTTAAAGCAGATCTTTCAGCAGCCGTCGAATGAACATGCAGCAGAGCTACCGCACACCAACTCGCGAAAAATAATCGCCTAGCTGATCCATATAACGCCGCTTCGCAGCAGCATCCGCAAAGCTCCCCTCGAAGCTGTTCGCCGCCAGCTGCCAGGCGTGCTGAACGGTCAGCCCCGTCGCGGCGAAGGTCTGCACGAAGTTCTCGTTCATGTAGCCGCCGAAGTACGCCGGGTCGTCCGAATTCACCGTGGCCACCAGGCCCGCATCGAGCAGGTCGCGCAGGTTGTGCTGGGCCAGATCGGGGAACACGCACAGCTTCAGATTGGACAGCGGACACACCGTCAGCGGAATACGGTCCTGCGCCAGGCGCTTCATCAGCGCCGGGTCCTTGGTGCTCTGCACGCCATGGTCGATGCGCTCCACCTTCAGCACGTCGAGCGCGCTCCACACATAGGCCGGTGGGCCCTCCTCGCCTGCATGGGCCACCAAGTGAAGGCCCAGTTCGCGGCATCGCGCGAAGACGCGCGCGAACTTTTCGGGAGGATGGCCCACCTCGCTCGAGTCGAGACCCACGCCGATGAACTTGTCGCGAAAAGGCAGCGCCTGCTCCAGCGTCGCGAAGGCATCTTCTTCGCTCAGGTGGCGCAGAAAACAAAGGATCAACTCGGCGTCGATGCCGAGCCGTGCCTTCGCGTCGACGCAGGCTCGGTGCAAGCCGTCGATCACCGTCTGCATCGCGACGCCGCGCTCGGTGTGCGTCTGCGGGTCGAAGAACATCTCGGTGCGCACGACGTGGTCGGCTGCGGCGCGTTCGAGGTACGCCCAGGCCATGTCGTAGAAGTCCTGCTCTTTCAGCAACACGCTGGCGCCCGCGTAGTAGATGTCCAGAAAAGTCTGCAGGTTGGTGAAGGCGTAAGCGCGCCGCAGATCTTCGACGCTGGCGTAAGGCAGGCTCACGCCGTTGCGCTGAGCCAGCGCGAAGATGAGTTCGGGTTCGAGCGAGCCCTCGATGTGGATGTGCAGCTCGGCTTTGGGCATGCCGCGAAGCAGGGCCGGCATCTGGTCGGCGGGCACGTCAGGAAAGGTGTGGGTCGTCATCGGCAGACTCCGAAGGTGATGCCGGAGTCCCGCAGGAACCGGCGATAGAAAGATGATGCACGGTCGGCCGCCGTGTGCAGCTCGGCGTGCGGATCGAGTGGCAGCCGCTTCGGGCGCTGCGATTCGAGCACAGGCCGGTCCTGCAGAAAGATTTCGTCCTGGAAGCGGCGCAACTCGTCGTCGGCGCGGTCGAAGTCGCCCAGCGCCAGCCGGAACCACACGCGGCAGCGCTCGGGCTCGAGCGGGCAGATGAAGAGGCCGATCGATTCGCTGTAGCCCGCGATGCCCACGCTCGTGGGGTCGGGCACCTTGGTCAGCTGTGCGGCATAGGGTGCGGTGACCTCGTAGGTGTACTCGACCTGCGCCGGCCCGGTCGACGCCGCGGTCGACTGCGGCTGCCAGGCCTTGCAGCCGCTCGCCCGCAGGCCGTGCGGCGTGCGCTCCACGCGGTAGTCGTCGATCGCAGCCATGTCGCGCGCGCCCAGCCAGCCTTCGTGCACGAAGCCGAAGTGGGCCATGTCAAGAAAGTTCTCGACCACGCGCGGCGCGCTGGTTTCGACGTCGTAGGGGCCGCAGGTCAGCTTGCGCAGACGGGCGTCGTCTTCGGCCGCAAAGGACGGCAACTGCGAATTCGGCACGGCGGTGTCGGCAACGCCCGCTCCCTCGTCGCCCGTGTCATCCATTTCATCCAACCGCACCCACAGCAGGCCATGCGCCTCGCGTGCGCCATGCACCCGGGCGCGGTGGGTCGCCGGTGGAACGAAGGCCGGAAGCGCGGGCACATGGACGCACTGCCCACCGCTCGCGAATCGCCAGCCGTGATACGGGCATTCGAGTGCCATGCCCTCTGCACACGGCGTCAGGCGGCCGAGCGACAGACGCGCGCCGCGGTGCGGGCAGCGGTCGTCCCAGGCCTGCACGCGGCCGGCCGCGTCGCGCCAGAGCACCAGCTCTTCGCTCAGCAGGCGCACGGGCAGCGGTTTGTCCTGCAACTCGTCGGCGATGGCCACCGGGTGCCAGAGCCGGGTTTCGATCATGGCGGTCAATAGGATGGGTGTCGGGGGATGAACGGCGGTTGCCCGGAGCACCATTGGAAAGAAAAAAGGATTCTCGTGGCAATCCCCCAATGAAAAAGGGTTGCCCTTGGCAACCCTTGGGAACCCCACCTGGAAGGTCGCTCGCGAAAACGCCCTACTTCTTGTCGCCGCCCGGCACCTTGCCGTCGACGCCCTTCACGTAGAAGTTCACGCCCGACAGGAACTTGTCGTCCGCCACCGCGCCGGCGGCCACGAGCTCCTTGCCGTCCTGCCCGACGATCGGGCCTTTCCAGATCGAGAAGCTGCCGTCCTTCAGGCCCTTCTTGACTTCTTCGACCTTGGCCTTGGCTTCGGCCGGCACGTCGTCGGCGATCGACACAAGATCGATCGCGCCTTCCTTCACGCCCCACCAGGTCTGGCCGGTGGTCCACTTGCCGTCCAGCATGTCCTGCACGGCCTTGGTGTAGTAGGGCGTCCAGTTGATGGTCGCCGAGGCCAGGTGCGCCTTGGGGCCGTAGGCGGTCATGTCGGAATCCCAGCCGAAGGCGCGCTTGCCTTTTTCCTGCGCGGTCTTGAGCACGGCCGGCGAATCGGTGTTCTGGAACAGCACGTCGGCACCGCCGTTGATGAGCGCTGTCGCGGCCTCGGTTTCCTTGGGCGGGCTGAACCACTCGTTGACCCACACGACCCGGGTGGTGATGTTGGGATTGACCGACTGCGCGCCCATCGTGAAGCTGTTGATGTTGCGCAGCACCTCGGGAATCGGCACCGAACCGACCACGCCGAGCGAATTGGTCTTGGTCATGGCGCCGGCGATGATGCCGGCCATGTAGGCGCCTTCGTAGGTGCGGCTGTCGTAGGTGCGCATGTTCTCGGCGGTCTTGTAGCCGGTGGCATGCTCGAACTTGATCTCGGGGTTGTCCTTGGCCACCTTGAGCATCGGCTCCATGTAGCCGAAGGTGGTGCCGAAGACCAGCTTGTTGCCCTGGCTCACCATGTCGCGGAACACGCGCTCGGCATCGGCCGACTCGGGCACGCTCTCGACGAAGGTGGTCTTGATCTTGTCGCCGAACTCCTTTTCGATCGCCTTGCGGGCGTTGTCGTGCGCAAAGGTCCAGCCACCGTCGCCCACCGGGCCCACATAGGCGAAAGCCACGTTCAGCGGGCCGGCGGCCGGCGCCGGGGCGGCAGCCGTGGGTGCCGGTGCGGCAGGCGCGGCGGCCGGTGCCGGCGCTTCTTCCTTCTTGCCGCAGCCCATCAGGGCGGCCGAAGCGACGGCCGACAGGGCGGCCAGCTTGAGGAGGGAGCGCTTGTTCAGATCATTCATGTCGAAATCCTCAAAAGACAGGTTGGCGAAAAATTCAATCACAGTCCCGGCGATCGTACCCGCCCATTGCCCAGGCCAGAAACCCCGCAGAACCGGCTCTGCCGGGCCGCTGGGGTTGCCCCCGGTAGGGGGTTGGCGAAGCGACA
>JAHJOG010000305.1 GCA_018820395.1 Gammaproteobacteria bacterium
CCGCCCGAGAACTCGTGCGGAAACTTCGATGCCGAGCGCGCAGCCAGGCCGACCTTGTCGAGCAGGCCGGCGACCTGGCGGTCGGCATCCGCGCGATCCTGCGCCAGGTTGTGGAACAGGATCGGCTCGCGCAGGATCTGCGCCACGGTCATGCGCGGGTTGAGCGACGCGTACGGGTCTTGAAAGATCATCTGCATGCGCCGGCGCATCGGCCGCAGCTCGGCCGGGCCGGCCTGCGCGATCTCGACGCCCTCGTAGCGGATGGAACCCGCCGTGGGCGTGTGCAGCCGCGTCAGCAGGCGCGCCACCGTGGACTTGCCGCAGCCGGATTCGCCCACGAGCCCGACCATCTCGCCGCGATGGATGTCGAAGTGAACGCCATCGACCGCGCGGAACTTGCGGTGCGCGGTGAAGAGCCCGTCGCCACGCACGTCGAAGTGCTTGACCAGGCCGCGCGCTTCCAGAAGCACTTCGTAATGGACGGCAGCGGGCGGCGCGACCGTCGCTTCCGCAGCCGTGCGGACACCTGCTTCGCCGAGCACCGCGCCCTGCTGCGTCACCCAGCAACGGCTGAGCCGGCCCGGTGCCAGGGCCAGCAGTTCCGGATGCACGTCGCATTGCTCGATGCGGTACGGGCAGCGCGCCGCGAAGCGGCAGCCCGTTGGCATGGCCAGGATGTCGGGCGGCATGCCGCCGATCGACGGCAGGTGCCGGTCGGCGTTCGGTGCGCTGTCGATGTGCGGCGCCGCGTTGAGCAGGGCCCAGGTGTAGGGGTGTTGCGGTCGGGTGAGCAGGTCTTGCGTCGGGCCCTCTTCGACGACCTCTCCGCCGTACATCACGGCCACGCGCGAGCAGACGTTGGCGATCACGCCGAGGTCGTGGCTGATGAGGATGACAGCGGTGCCGGACTCGCGGCTGACTTCCTTGAGCAGGTCGAGGATCTGCGCCTGCACGGTGACGTCGAGCGCGGTGGTCGGCTCGTCCGCGATGATCAGCTGCGGCTTGTTGGCGAAGCCGATCGCCAGCATCACGCGCTGCCGCATGCCGCCCGACAGCTCGTGCGCATAGCCGTTCATGACGCGCTCGGGCGAGGAAATGCCCATGCGCTTGAGCAGATCCAGCGCACGCGCGCGCGCCTCGTCGCCCGTGAACCGGCCATGGACCTGCATGCCCTCGACGAGCTGCCGCCCGATCTTCAGCACCGGGTTGAGCGAGGTCATCGGGTCCTGGAAGATCATCGAGATGTCGCCGCCGCGCAGCGCGCGCAGTTGCTGCGCAGACATCGCCAGCACGTCGTCGCCCTGAAACAGCACGCTGCCCGACAGCGCGTGCGTGCCGCCCAGCAGTCGCAGGATCGACAGCGCGGTCACGCTCTTGCCCGACCCGGACTCGCCCACGATGCCGACGGTTTCGCCGGGCCGCACCTCGAGCGACAGGCCATCGACCGCATTGGCGACTTCGCCGCCGATGGTGAACTGCGTGCGCAGGCCGCGCAACTCGAGCAGAGGTGCGACGGCGGCCTGCGATGCAGACGTTTCGAGAAGATCGGATCGAACGCGCATGGAGTCCTCGGTGGCTCGGGCTCAGCGGCTCAACGGCTCAGCGAGCGGGGATCCAGCCAGTCGCGGATGCCGTCGCCGAAGAAGTTGAAGCCCACCACGATCGACAGGATCGCGAGGCCGGGAAAGGTCGCCACCCACCACTGCTCCACCAGCTCGCGCCCTTCGGAGACCATGGCGCCCCACTCCGCCGTGGGCGGCACCACGCCCAGGCCCAGAAAGCTCAAGCCGGCGAAGGTGATGATGGCGGTGCCCACGTCGAGCGTGAACAGCACGATGAGCGCGCCCAGCGAATTGGGCATGACGTGGCGGAAGAAGATGCGCGCATGGCTGTAGCCCAGCACGCGCGCCGCTTCGACGTATTCCTGGTTGCGCTGCACGATCACGACGCTGCGCGCCAGCCGCGCGAACTTGGGCCACCACACCACCAGCATCGCGAGGATGGTGTTGGTCACCCCGATGCCGAGCGAAGCGGCGATGGCGAGCGCAAGAATCGTCGGCGGAAAGCACATGACGACGTCGGTGAGCCGCATCATGGCTTCTTCCACCTTGCCGCCGATGTAGGTCGACAGACCGCCGACCAGCGTGCCGAACACGCCGCCCACCAACACGACGACGATGCCGGCCACCAGCGAAATGCGGGCGCCATAGATCACGCGCGACAGGATGTCTCGTCCGAGCGCGTCGGTGCCGAACCAGTGCGCCCGGCTCGGCGGCTGCAGGCGCTGCGCGATGTCGACCAGGTCGGGCCGCTCGGGCGCGAAGAGCGGCGCGCCGATGGCGAGCAGCACCCAGAGCACGATCAGCAGTCCGCCGAGCCCGGCGAGACCGTAGCGCTTGAAGTTGCGGCGAATGGCAGTGGGCATGATGCGGCGGTCCGTCGGGTTCAGCGGCTCGTGGAGCGCGGGTCCAGGAAGAGGTACGAGATATCCGTCAGGAAATTGATCGCCAGGTACACCACGGCCACGATGAGCGTGATGCCCATGATCGCCGGCACGTCGAGCGTGACCGCGCTGCGGAAGGTGTAGCGGCCGAGCCCCGGCCACGAGAAGATGGTCTCGGTCATCACGGCGCCCGTGAGCAGGATGGCGTAGGCGATGCCGGCGAGCGTGACGATCGGCAGCAACGCGTTGGGCAGCGCATGCCGCAGCACGATGTGCGTTTCGGTCAAGCCCTTGGAGCGCGCCACGCGCACGTAGTCCTGGCCGAGCGTGTCGAGCATGCTGGCGCGCGTGGTGCGCGTGATCAGCCCCATGGTCGCGGCGGCGAGCACGATCGAAGGCAGCGCGAGATGAGCGAGCGCGTCGCGGAAGACGGGCCAGTCGCCGGCGATCGCCGCGTCGATCGTGTAGAGGCCGGTGATCGACTGCGGCGGGATGGAAATCACGTCCAGCCGCCCCGGCCCGGGCGCGATCTGCAGGCCGCCGTAGAAGAGCGACAGCGCGATGAAGGCCAGCCAGAAGGTCGGCGCCGACACGCCGACCAGCGAGATGAGTCGCGCCACGTGATCGACCGGGCTGTCGCGCCACACGCCGGCCGCGA
>JAHJOG010000035.1 GCA_018820395.1 Gammaproteobacteria bacterium
TCCGATCGGGTTACTCGGCGGGATGAATCGCAAGACGGCGCTGGAGAACAACCCGCTGATGTTCAGCGATCCAATGGGCTTGGATGCTTGGGGAAGTTACGGATACGGTCGCTATCTGCCCGCGACGAATCCGGACCCGTCATTTTGGGAGTGGCTGAACTTCCCTGAGACTCCGGCGCAAAGGGCGGCCGGGGAGAATATCGCGCTGGGCTTTTGCGGAAGCACACTTGGAAGCGGCGCCACGAAGGCGTTTAGCAAGGGTAAGCAGGCGCTTGTCGATATGGCCAAGGCGGACAGGAAGGCCGGCGTTACTCGCTCCGACATGAGGGCGTACGAAGAGTTGAACCGAATGTTGCCAGACCCGTTTCCAGCGAACAAGGTGCGCCTTGACGAAGGTCATGTGGGTGGGGCGCCTCACTCGCAAGTACCGCACGGACACGTCGGGCCAGTGGACCATATCCCAATCAGGAATCCTTGTTCTATGAACGTCATGCAAGAACGTCTATCCCGCGCAGCCGGAGAACTCGGGCTGAGAGTTTCGATTGCCTATGTTGCCCGCCTTCCCAATGGGCGTTTAGCATCAGCTCAAGCGCTGTTTCCAGACCTTGGCGGAGTACTTGGGACGCTAATTTTTTCGTCTGAAAATGCGCTAGAGGGCACCCTGAGAGAAGAGCTGAAAGCGCACGGATTCTCCATTTCGACGTTCTCTGAACCGCTTCCAAACGAAGACTTTGATATTGAGAACTACGCGGAAATGTTTTCCGATTGGGGATGGACGAGAGAGGTTGAGTTGAAGCCTCGTTGGATGCGAGGGTGACCTGTAGATCTAGGGACGTGCTGACGTACCAGCAGCCCTGGCTTCATGCGGAGCCTCTTGGCCTTCTTCGGTCAGACGCTCTCCGCGAGCACACTGACGGATGCGGAGCGGCTGGGGTTTGCGTTCGTCTATGACGAGGACGGGAGCCTGATCGCGGAGACGGGCACCGGAGGCGCGAACAGCACGGGGAGCTTGCAGCACATCTATCTGCCGACGGTGGGTGGGGCGATGCCGATTGCTTTGATCAGCAACGGGCAGTTGTATGCGGTGCAGTCGGATCACTTGAACACGCCACGGAAGCTCGTCAATGCCGATGGGCTGGCCGTGTGGCAGTGAACGCCCGTCCTAGCACCGAGCAAAAGCATCAAGAGGCAGAGGCGCGTAGGCAACGAGACGCTGGCGGCGAGAAAGGTGATCAGCGGAGCCGTCCACCGAGTAAGCGTCCTCCGAGTTACAAGGGGCCGTGGCGGATTCCTGGAATCATCCCGCTCGTTTGCCCCGTGTGCGAGGTCATGGAGCCCCAGCCCATCCCAGGACCAGCGCTGTGCTAAGTCCCAGAGCAACGAAAGGAATCATGGCGGTTACAAGAAAGGCCAAAGACTCAATGCAACGCACCTATGAATTGGCGCTGAAAGCTGCGCCGCAAACGCCCAAACCTGATTCAGTCGGCTGTCTTACTGGAAGAGGCTCACGCCCAAGGCGATCGGCGCGCAACCTATGCATTGGCTACGTGGTCGTTGTTCGGCAATGCTGTTCGCCCCAAGGACTTGCGCCGAGCGGTTCAGTTACTCAAGCTAGCTGCAAAAGCCGATGTCTCGGCTGCGCACTTCGATTTGGCCGTCAGCTATGAGACCGGGCAGGGCGTCAAGAAGAACGAGAAAGCTGCCTATCGGCACTTCACTGCAGCGGCACTCAACGGAGACAACGATTCATTCGCTGAGGTTGGGCGCTGTCTTTATCATGGCATCGGTGTTGCGCGTGATCGAAAGACCGCCGAGGTATGGCTTCGGCGCGCAGAAGCGTTAGATGTTGGCACGCGATGAATTGAGTCGCTAGTTCGGGCTAGACGTGAACGCTCTGCACTCCGTGAGGAACCTCGGCTTTGCGTCACAGAGACAGGAGTCCGGCGTCACGCTTCCTCAGAATGAGCGCAGAGCAGTCGGCTAACGCGCAGGGCTAGAGACAGGGGCAGGGGCAGGGGCAGGGGCAGGGGCAGGGGCAGTGAAGTTCATACCTTCATATCGGCGGGCCTGCCTCAGCTTCCCGCATGGCTGGAGATCGTGTGAGACGGAAAGGTACAGCCGGGTGGGGGCGACGTGGGTGCCCCTATCCCGCGCAAGCTCGAGCAATTTTCCGCAACCGAAGCCAGGCAATCAAACCAAAAGGAGGGAAAACAATCCATGCAAAACGATGAAACACCAACTGCCCCGAAAAAGGTCAAGCAGCCCCCTGTGCTGTTCACCAAGACCCAGGCTCTGATCGACAAACTTTCCTCGCGCCTGGGCGGTCCAGTCGTTGCTTACTGGAACGGCCCGCGCGGCTCGGTCTGTCAGTCGGACGTTGTTGCGCTCTATCACGTGCTGGAACGACTGGGCCAACACGAAACGATCTATCTCTTCTTGAAGTCGAGCGGCGGCAGCGGCCAAGTGTCGTTGCGTCTGGTCAACCTGCTACGGCAGCACTGCGAACGACTGGTGGCGCTCGTTCCTCTCGAATGTGCTTCCGCCGCAACCATGGTCGCACTTGGAGCCGACGGCATCCAGATGGGGCCGACTGCTTACCTGACGGCGGTCGATACGTCGTTGAACCATGCACTTTCGCCGGTCGACCGGGACAACGACCGCGTCAGTGTCAGCCTCAATGAACTGCAGCGCGTCATCAGGTTGTGGCGCGAGCAGCAAGGGCATGGCAATGCCGAACCGGAAAACGCCTACAAGTCGCTTTTCCAATACGTGCATCCGCTGGTCATCGGCGCGGTCGATCGGGCCGAATCGCTTTCCATCATGCTGTGCCACGAGCTGTTGGCCTATCACGTCGCCGATGATGCAAAGGCAGCGGCCATCTCGACCGCGTTGAACGGCAAGTATCCGTCGCACAGCTACCCCATCCTGCTCGACGAGGCTGTGAAGATCGGCCTATGCGCCGAGCGCATGCCGGCCGACGTGAACGGCTTGCTATTGCAATTGAACGCCTGCTATAGCGAAATGGGCCAGAAGGCGACGACCGACTTCGACGAAGTGCACGCGCACAGCAACGAGATCGTCAACATCTGGGAATCGGCGCAAGTTCAGGTGTATTACCAAGAGGACAAGGATTGGTTCTACCGTACAGAAGAGCGGCGCTGGATCACCATGAACGACCACAGCGGCTGGCGTCGAATCGAGCGCGTGGGCCAACGCATCAAGCGTGAGCCGTTGCACGTAGCCTGACGTGCCGACATCGAGCCCGCCAAGAACTGGCCGCCTCCGCGACTGGCTTCAATCTCTCGACGGCGGCCTTAGTCGCACAGCGCGGCCCGGTGCCCGAGCCCGCCGGCCACCTCGATCTGAAGCATCGCGGCAGGCGCGAAGCCCCGGTTCTTCAGCATCAGCAGTGGCACCATCCAGCGCCAGGCGCAGGCGGCGCCCAGCGCGGTGGCGAGCACGTAGCCGCCCAGAAACCCGCCGAGCCCGAGAAGGGGCGACCAGGCCTTGGCGACGCCGAGAAAGAGCGCATAGCCCCATGACACGGCGCTCACCGCGCCGGTCACGGCCGCGATGCGCGCGTTTCGCAGCGCATGGGGCGACGGCTGGCCGAGCGACGCGAACACGAAGCGGTGCATCAGCCAGCCGTTGGTCGTGAGCGCGGTCGCGACCGTGAGCTTGGCGAGCACCTTGGGGTTGCCGGTGATCGACAGGTGCTTGAACCCGACGTCGAGGGCGAGCACGCCGAGCCCGGTGAGCCAGAGCAGACCGAGCGTCCAGGCGACGGCCCGGCAGGAGGTGGCGCGCAGCGGACGGTCGACCGCCTGCCCCTTGAAGATCGCGTAGTCGCCGAACGCGATGGCGCAGGCGGCCAGTGTCAGCGAAACCAGATGCAGAAAGATGAGACCCGAACGCGCGAGGGCGTGAACGTCGATTTCCATCGTGCCCGTCTCTCAGTCGCACCCGCGGGAATGCGGGGTTGTCGAAGTGGACGGCGGGTTCTCGGACCCTTCTCCCTGTCTTGGCGCCATGGTGCTCCCTCGTGTTTTTTGCGGCGGACGGATTCTGTCGCCGTCGCGTCGGAGCACGCCCTTTCAGTCAGAATTTGCGAGATCAGGGACCCGCGTCGCGCAATCTGTTCATCTGCTCGGCATAGGCCGCCTCGATGCGCTGCAGGCGCGCCTGGCGCGCGGTTTCGCTGACCCATTGCGAGGTCATGGCGTTCTGCCGGGCCAGCTGGTAGGCCAGCTTGGCTGCGGGTTGCAGCGATTGGTTGTCCGCGGCGAGAAAGCCGGCGAGGTCGTGCAGCGACTTGAGCACGGCGCGCTCGGCATCCGCCTTTTCGCCGGTGCCGCGCGCATAGTCGACGAGGAATCCCTGCAGCTTTTTCTGGAATTCCGGGCTGTACGAGCGCCGCACCACGATCTGCGCGTGGGGAATCAGGTCGGACTCCCAGATCACCTGGAGCCGCTCGGCCTCGGCCGGAAACTGCAGGCGGAAACGCTCGAAGTCGGCGGTGTTGTTGGTGGCCACGTCGGCTTCACCGTTCGCCACTGCCAGGGCGGTGACCTGATGGGTGCCCACCAATTCGCTTCGAAAGCGCGTTTCCATCGCGATGTGATTCGGCAGGAAGAGCTGGAGCTGCGGCACGATGAAGCCCGACACCGAGCGGCTCTCGCCCCGCGCGAGCCGCCAGTTGTCGGGCTGCGCGAGCAACGCCTTCAGCGAATTGAAGGGCTCGGTCTTGCGCGAGAGCAGCAACGCGCGATAGCCGGGCAGGCCGTCGTGCCGGGTAACCTGCGCCAGCACGTTCATGCCATGCAGCGTGACCGCGTCGAGCGCCATCTTTCCGGACAGGAAGGCCATGTCGACCTCGTCGCGCTGGATGGCTTTTTCGAGCGCTTCGTAGCTGGTCACCGACAGCACGCTGACCGGGCGGCCGATGGCCCGGCTCAGGTCGGTCAGGAGCGGCACCCAGTCGTTGCGCGATTCGAAGGCGCCGCCCAGCGGAAGGATGCCGAAGCGCAGCGGCGTGCCTTCGGCGCCTTTCGGCGCGCTGGGCTGGGCCGCGACGGTAGCGAACGGTGCCGCGAGGGCCAGCGTGGCGGCCAGTGCAACGACTGCGCGATGCAGCCACCGCCCGGCGTGCCGGCCGAAAGCGGCGATGTCGTGGCCGCGGCGTGCCATGATGCGCGACTCGCGTCCGGGGGCGTCGCGCCGGTCCGGCGCGGAGGGTCTGGCGCGATTCGGGAAGGCCTGCATCTTCTTGTTCGGGGCTGCGGCGGGGTCGAGCCGGTGGATGGTCCATGGTGCTCCGGTGAGAACACAATTAGATACCAACTTCGGCGCTCGCGACGTGACGTTTCCAAGACAACCAGCCCGTGTCCCGCGACCCTCGCCGGCCCGCACCGGCAGGGCAGCGCCGCGCGTCGAACAGGCATGAATCGGGCGCGGACATGAACCGGTCGTTTCGCATCTACCGCCTGCTGATGCGCCTCACGCTGGCCCAGCAATTGGTGCTGCTGGCATTGCTGCCGGCCACGATCGCCACCCTGGGCGCCATCGCGGTGCTGACCCGCCAGCATCTTTCCAACGTGACGGAGTTGATGCGCGCGAGTGCGCAGACCGTGGCGCTGCAGGTCGCCACCACGGCCCAGGGGCCGTTGCAGCGCATGGACCGGCGAGCCTTGCAGCGCACCGCCGAATCCGGCGGCTACCAGCCGCACGTGCTGCAGGTGCGCATCGCTTCGGCGGAAGGCGAGATCCTCGCCAACTCGGAAACCAAGGACATGCGCCGCGGCGAAGGCATCCAGGTCAGCGCGCCCGTCATCGGCGACGACGGCCGCCAGACCGGCACGGTGATGGTCGACATCAGCCTCGATGCCGTGCGCACCGCCAAGCAGTCGGTGTGGTTCAACGTGGTGCTGGTGCTGGGTGCCAGCCTGGTGGGCGTCGGCCTGGCCGGCTCGTGGGCTGCGCGCCGCATCAGCGCGCCGATCCGATCGCTGGGCGAGGCGGTCGACCGGCTGGGCGCGGGCGAAGAGCCGCAGGTGGTGATCGAGGGCACGGCCGAAGTCCGGCATCTGCAGCTCGGCTTCAACCTGGCGGCACGGGCGCTGTCGGAAAGCCGCGGGCTGCTCGAAACCCGCATCGCCCAGGCCACGGCCGAACTGGCGCACAAGAACCAGCAACTCGAAGTGGCGAGCCAGGCCAAGACGCGGCTGCTGGCGGCCGCGAGCCACGACCTGCGCCAGCCGCTGCATGCGCTCACGCTTTTTTCCGACGGCCTGTCCAACGGCGAAACCGACCCGGTGCGCCTGCAGCGCATCGGGCACATCCGCGAATGCGTGGAGTCGCTCGACCGGCTGTTTTCCGAACTGCTCAACCTGTCGCAGCTCGATGCCGGCGTGCTCAAGCCGCAATGGGTGGACTTCGCGCTCGATCAGTTGTTCGACGAGATCAGCCGCAACTTCCGCTCCGTGGCCGAACAGCAGAACCTGCGGCTGGTGGTGCGCAAGACCGACCTGTGGGTGCGCTGCGACTACGTGATGCTGTCGCGCATCCTGAACAACCTGGTGTCGAACTCGCTGCGCCACACGCACGAAGGCGGGGTGCTCGTCGGCGCCCGGCGGCGCGGCAATGCGGTGCGCATCGACGTGATCGACACCGGCATCGGCATCGCGGCCGACCACCAGTCGCGGGTCTTCGAGGAGTTCTTCCAGGTCGAATCGCCAGGCCGCCAGGGCCGCGACGCGCGGGGCATGGGCCTGGGGCTTGCGACCGTGCAGCGCCTGGCGCAGTTGCTCAACACCGAGGTCCGGCTGACTTCGCAACCCGGCCGCGGCACCTGCGTGCGTGTGCAGGTGCGGCGTGCCGAAGCGGTTGCGCCGGCCGTGGTGCAGGGCGCCGTGTCCGCGGC
Source organism: Gammaproteobacteria bacterium (assembly GCA_018820395.1). Taxonomy (GTDB): domain Bacteria; phylum Pseudomonadota; class Gammaproteobacteria; order Burkholderiales; family Burkholderiaceae_C; genus Variovorax. The sequence continues at coordinate 6,920 of JAHJOG010000035.1, forward strand.
CGTGCCCGTACCGGACGATGTTCAGGCCCTGCGCGGAATCCGCGTCCTGGTGATCGACGACGAGCGCACGATCCTCGAAGGCCTGCAGGTGGTGCTCACGAACTGGGGCGCCGAGGTGCTCGCCGCCCAGTCGCGCACCGAGGCGCTTGCGCTTGCCGACCAGTGGGAACGCCCGCCGGACGTGGTCGTGAGCGACCTGCTCCTGCAGGCCGGCGACAACGGGCTCGACGTGATGGCCGCGCTGGAGCGGCACCCGCGCGGCATTCCGCGGAACACCGCGCGGCTCCTGGTCACCGGCGAAACCAAACCCGACCGGCTGCGCGAAGTGGCAAGTGCCGGCGTGACCGTGCTCTACAAGCCGGTGTCGCCCAAGATCCTGCGCCAGGCGATCCTCGCGCAACTGGCTTCCACGCACGTGCAGGCGCCGCCTACCTCATCGGACATAGGCTGAGCGGCTGCGAAGAGCAGTTGTCCGACAGCACGGACCGTCGCGCGCCGTGTTGACATAAGCCCTCCGCCTTATCGCGCGAAGACGGGCGACTCCGTACATTCGATCAAGGTCTCGTCCCTATTGAGCCGCCATGTGCACCCCCTCCCCTCCAAAGCCACTCGCCGGCCTGCCCACGAGTGCGGGAACGGTGCTGCTGTGCATGGCGCTGGCGCTCGTGGCGCCGTGCGTGCGGGCGGCCGGCCTGCGGGTGCTGACGGCCGACGACACGCCGGCCGCCGCGCAGTTCGTGCGGCAGTTGCGCGCTTCGGCGGGCGTCGGCGAGCGCTTCGTGCTCGAGCGCTCCGATGCGCCTTCGGGCGTCTCTCCGCGCTCGGGGACCGGTGACGGCGCCGACGAAGACCCGTTGGCCGGCGTTCGCACCCGCGGCCTTCGCGCCGCAGCAGCGCCGGACGCCCCGGTGACCGTGGCCGTGGGGCTGGCCGCCGCGCAGTCTGCCATCGAGCGCCCGGGTCACGAAGCGCTGGTGCTGGCGATGCTGAGCCGGCTCGATTACGAAACCCTTCAGTCCCAGCCGGCACTGCGTCGCGCCGGGCGCCCTGTCGGCGTGCTGCTGCGCGACCCGGCGCTGGCCGATCAGCTCGCGTTGATCGCGGCAGTACTGCCGCAGAAGCGCCGACTCGGCGTGGTGGTCGCGACCGAATCCGAACCGATGGTGCGCGAGCTGCAGCAGGCGGCCGGGGGCTTTGACCTTCGGGTCGAATACGCGCCCGACGCCAGCTCGCTTGCCGCCGCGCTGCGACGGCTGGTCGCGTCGAGCGATGCGCTGCTGGTGCTTCCCGACCGCATCGGCGACAACCAGGCCGCGACGCTCGCGGTGCTGCGCGCCGGCGCGACCGCGGGCCTTCCGGTGTTCGGCACCAACGAAGGCCTGGTCCGATCCGGCGGTCTGGCCGCAGCCGTGTCCACGCCGGCACAGTTGGCGCGGCAGGCGGTGCTGCTCGGGCAGACGCTGTCGGCCAGCCGCGGAACCTCGGGCGCCGACAGCCTCCGGGTCGAGTCGGCACTGCCGGTCTCGGTGCGCGTGAACGCCAACGTCGCGCGCGAACTCGACCTCCGCCTCCCCGACGAAAAGACCCTCGCCGCGCAGGTGATCGGCGCGCGATGAACGCTTCCACCGAATCTCTGACAGTGTTGCGTTCCATGGCACCTTCGACCCCCGTGGATCGGCCGGACGCGGAAACGCAGACGCTCGTCGTCACGGGCAGCCTGCAACGCGACCTGCTCCGGCTCGGCGTGGTGCCCTGTGCCGCGGTCGCGCTGGCACTCACCGCATGGTTCACCCACGTACGGCTGAATGGGCTGGAGGCTTCCTTCAACGCCGAAGGCCAGGCCGTCGCCCGCCAGGTCGCTGCGATGTCGGACCTGAGCCTCTACGCCGGCGACCTGCCGGCGCTGCAGAACGTCGCCAACGCAGCGCTGCGCGGCGGCCAGGTGACGCGTGTCGAGATCAGCAACAGCGCCGGGGTCTATGTGGCGGCCGGACCCAAGACAGCCCCGCTCGCGCAATTGCGCACCTTCACCGCCCCGGTGAACCTGCGCGAGGCGTCGCGCGCGACCGCTTTCGCGCCCGAGGGCGCGACCACGGCAGGCGACGCCCCCATCGGCCTGGTGCAGGCATTTCGCGACACCACCGCCTATGCCGGCGAACGCACCCGCACCCTGATGACCAGCATCGCCATCGCGATGATCGCGCTGCTCCTGGCGTGGGGCTGGGTGCGGCACACGGCACGCGCGGTGGCGCAGCCGATGCGGCGCATATCGCGCACCGTCGCCGCGCTGGAAGCCGGCCGCTTCGATGCCCGCTGCAACGTGGGCACGCCAGCCGCGCGCGGAGGCGATGCCGATGCCGATGCCGCGGCGGCGCCCGCACAGCACGAGTTCGCCGACCTGGCGCACGACATCAACCGCCTCGCCGAGCGCCTGCAACGCAACCGGCAGACGAGCGACAAGCAGGTGCGCGAAGCGACCGCGGTGGCGCTGCAACGCATGGGCGAGGCCGAGCAGGCCGCCTTGTCGCGAGCACGCTTCCTCGCCGCCGCGAGTCACGACCTGCGGCAGCCGCTCCACGCCATGGGCCTCTTCATCGACGGGCTGTTGCCTACGGCGAGCGTTGCCCAGCGGCCCGCGGTGCTGCGGCTGCAGGAAAGTGCTGAATACATGGGCATCCTGCTGGACGACCTGCTGGAAATCTCGCGGCTCGACGCGCGGGTGCTCACACCGGCCATCGCCAACGTGTCGCTGGCCTCGGTGTTCGACCAACTCGGCGCCCGCCACGCGGCGTCGGCCGCCGCCAACCGCGTGCGGCTGGTCTGGAAAGACCGCGGCCTGGCCGTGCGCAGCGACGCGGCGCTGCTGCTGCGCGTCGTCGGCAACCTGGTCAGCAACGCCATCCGCCACACCGCGCCCGAGGGCACCGTGCTGGTGGCGGCGCGGCGGCGCGGCGGCAAGGTGCGCATCGAAGTGCGCGACAACGGGGTGGGCATCGCGCCGATCCACCAGCAACGCATCTTCGAAGAGTTCTATCAGGTGGCGAACACCGAGCGCGACCGGCGACAGGGCTTCGGCCTGGGCCTGGCCATCTGCGCCCGCATCGCCGCGCTGCTCGACTCGCGCATCGGGCTGCGCTCGGCGTTGCAGGCAGGCAGCACCTTCTCGCTCGACCTGCCGGCCGGCGACGTGCGGGACGCGGCACCGCCGGCGATCGACACGGTCGCGCCCACGCCGCTCGCCGGTCTTCGCTGCCTGGTGGTCGACGACGACCCGGCCATCCTCGACGGCACCCGTTCGCTGCTCGACCGCTGGGGCTGCGTGGTCGAGTGCCTGGGCACGGGCGTCGAGGCGATCCGCCGCCTGGGCGAAGCGCCGCACTTCGACGCGGTGCTCTGCGACCTGCAACTGGCCGGCGATACGGACGGCATGGCCGTGCTCGACGCCGCCAAGCGACTGCAACCCGAAGCGCTTGCCGTGTTGGTGTCCGGCGCCACCGGCCCCGACGTGCTGCAGCGCCTGCGCCAGGGCGGCGTGCTGCTGCTCACCAAGCCGGTGGCGCCCGCCAAGCTTCGCGCGCTGCTGTCGACGCGGCGCGCGTCGGTCTAGGCGCCGCGCGGGCATGCTCGAGCTGTCGGCGCTCAAGGACATCCGGCCCTTCGTCGCGACGCCGAGCTACAACGGCGCGCTGAGTTCGGCCTGCGTGCGCGGGCTGCTCGGCCTGGTGAACCTGGCCTGGGCCCACGGCTTCGGCATGCAGACGCGCTTTCTCGATGGCGACAGCCTGATCACCCGCGCGCGCAACCGGCTGGTCGCCGAATTCATGGCCGACGCGCGCTGGACCCACCTCTTCTGGATCGACGCCGACATCGGCTTCGAACCCGACGCGGCGCTGCGCCTGCTGCTCGCGGGCCGCGAGGTGGTCGCCGGCGTCTACCCGCTCAAGAACGACGGCTGGCCAGCCCAGGGCCTCGGCGCGGCGCTGCCCGCCGGCACGACGCGTGGAGACTTCGAAGCGCGCCACGCCGCGTTCGCGGCCAACGCGCTCGACGGCGCGCGGCAGGCCGACGCCGATGGCTTCATCGAAGTGCTCGATGCGCCCACCGGCTTCATGCTGATCGCACGCAGCGTCTTCGAACGGCTGGCCGCAGCCTTGCCCGAACTGCGCTACACCCCCGATGCGTCGAGCCATGCCGAGTCGGCGAAGTGGCCGCACTACCGCTTCTTCGACGTGCTCGCCGAACCGGACCACGGCCGCTACTTGAGCGAGGACTATGCGTTCTGCCGCCGCTGGCAATCGGTAGGCGGCAAGGTGTTCGTCGACGCCCGCTCCAACCTGTCGCACCAGGGCCTGCGCAGCTACACCGGGGACTACGGCGCGGCGCTGGCCGAACGGCAGCGGCTGCGCGAGCCCTGAGCCCGGGCCCGAAAGCCGAACCCTGCACGGCGGAGCCTGCTGCGTGCCCGCGGCGGCTCAGAAGTCCGCGCAGCCGTTGCGCCGCTCGGTGTCCACGCAGCTCGTGAGGTTGGGCCGCGATCGCACGCGGGACCATTCGCGCGCCAGCACGTCGCCTTCCTGCGAGGCGCGGTCGCCGTCGAGGGGCCCGGTGGCGAAGCAGATCGGCGCCGGGCCGATGTTGCGGTCGTACAGCCATGACGTCGGCATGTCGCGCAGCACATCGGGCTTGGGCAGCTGCACGAAGTCGCCGACCAGCAGCGCCCCCGGCACCACGTTGACCGCGTAGCCCTCCGCCGACGTGAAGCTGCCGTTGATCGGATAGATCCCGGGCAAGCTGGCAGGCCCGGCCGGGCTGAACGGCACGCCCACGAAGCCGCGGCCGGTGTCGCCGAGCACGAGTCCGCTGATGCTGAAGGTGAAGAGCGGATTCGGCAGGCCGCCCGCGCGCTGCGCATTGCCGATGCGCACCGTGGCCGCGGGTTGCTGCGCGTAGATGAAGTGGTTGTCCGCCGGCGGCACGCCCACCGTGCAGAGCCCCAGGTAGGCGCAGTGGTACAGATTGGGCAACAGGCCCGAGCCGACGACGCCGCCGCGCGATTCGCCCACCCAGGTGTCGGCCCACACGCGCCAGGGCGCACCCGAGAGCGAGCCGCCGCCCGGGTTCTGGAAGCGCGCCGCCGCCACCA
>JAHJOG010000306.1 GCA_018820395.1 Gammaproteobacteria bacterium
CCAAGCTGCGCGAGCTGGGCGTGATCGCCGAGGCGCACGTTTCCAGGCACGGCAACGCGCATGACGCGGGGCACGCCGCCGGGCCCTGAGCGGCGGTCGGCCGGCGCCGCCCGTGCTGCGGGAGCCATCTTTAATATGTCCGTACATCTTTGCGCGCTCGCGTGAAGATGTCGGCACGAACGCGGCGACCGCGGCAAGCGCGCACCCCGCGGCCGCAGAGTCGCGTCTCCGGCTTGGCACCCTTATTGCAAGTGAAGACGCTTCAGGTCCGGGCCCAGCGGCACGAGCCGACGGCATCGGGACTTCCTCCTTGTTGTCATGAATTTGTCCGGTTAACATGACAAAGACCAAAGCTGCGAACATGAACAGACTGATCTCCGCCTGCACGTCCGTTTCACGCGCCTTCGCCTGGGCCGGTGGCTTCGTCCTGCTGTGCAGTGCGGTGCTGATCGCGCTCGACGTGGTGTTCCGCGCGCTGTTGAAGGTCACCGTGTTCGAAAGCTTCGAGCTCTCGACCTATGCCTTCGCCATCTCGATGACCTTCGGCCTGGCCTACGCGCTGGCTTCGCGCGCGCACATCCGCATCGAGGTGGTCTACAACCTGCTGCCGGTGCGCGCGCGTGCCTGGCTCGACCTCTTCGCGTATGCGGTACTCGCCGCGACATCGGGTGTGCTGCTCTATTGGTGCAGCGTCACGGTGCTCGCCAATGCGCAGTCGGGAGCGCGGTCGAACTCGGCGCTGTCGGTGCCGCTGATCTTTCCGCAGGGAGCGTGGCTCGCAGGGCTCGCGTGGTTCACCATCGTGGCCGTCTGCTTCTCGGTGGCCGGCATCTGGACGCTGATGCGCCGCGGCAGCCAGCAGACCACGGCGCTGCTCGGCGTCGCGACGCTGCAGGAAGAAATCGACGCCAGCACGCCCGAGTCGGTGCGCAAGATTGCATCGGCCTGAACCCATGTTGTCCTTCACCGTCATCGGATTGCTGGCCCTGGCCGCCAGCGGCCTCTTCGTCGCGGCCGTGCTCGGCCTGCTGGGCGGCGGGCTCGCCACTTTCTATTCGACCTTTCCGCTGATCCGCGGGCTCGGCGAAATCGCCTGGACTTCCAGCGCCGACTTCGTGCTGGTCGCGATCCCGATGTTCATCCTGATGGGCGAGCTGCTGCTGCGCTCGGGCGTCACCGACGACATGTACGTCGCGCTCGATCGCTGGGTCGGCCACATCCCGGGCGGGCTGATGCACACCAACATCGCCGCGTCCGCGCTCTTCGCGGCCACCTCGGGGTCGAGCATCGCCACCTCCGCCACCATCGGCACGGTGTCGATCCCCAACATGGAGCGCTACGGCTACAAGCCCGCGCTCTTCCTCGGCACCATCGCCGCGGGCGGCACGCTCGGCATCCTTATTCCGCCGAGCATCAACATGGTGCTGTACGGCGCGCTGTCCGAAACGGCGGTGTCCGACCTGTACCTCGCGGCGCTGATTCCGGGCATTGCGATGGCCGTGCTCTTCTCGGGCTTCGTGCTGCTGGCCTGCGTGTTCCGGCCCGACCTCGCGCCGCGCACCGAAGCCATCCCGTGGGGCCAACGCTTCGCCGCGCTCCGGCACCTGGTGCCGCCGATCCTGTTGTTCTTGCTGGTGGTCGGCTCGATCTACGCCGGGCTCGCCACGCCGACCGAAGCGTCGGCGCTCGGCGTGGTCGGCTCGCTGGTGCTGGTGATCACGCGGCGGCGGATGTCGCTCGACCTGATGCTGCGCGCCTTCGAGGGCACGGTGCGCACCACGTCGATGGTGATGCTGATCGTGATCGCGGCCTTCTTCCTGAACTTCGTCTTGTCCACGCTCGGCATTACCGACATGGCGGTGCAAATGGTGTCGCAGCTCACCTGGCCGCCGCTGGCGGTGTTGGCCGCGATCATCGTGCTCTACCTCGTGCTCGGCTGCTTCGTCGAAACGCTGACGCTGATGATCGCGACCACGCCGGTGATCGTGCCGATCATCAAGCAGCTGGGCTACAGCCCGTTGTGGTTCGGCGTGGTGTTCGTCATATTGATCGAAGCCGCGCTCATCACGCCGCCGATCGGCATGAACCTCTTCGTCGTCCAGTCGCTGCGCAAGTCGGGGCCGTTTCGCGACGTCGTGCTCGGGGCGCTGCCTTTCGTCGCGGTCATGCTGTTGATGATCGGGTTGCTGATCGCCTTTCCGTCGATGGCGCTGTGGCTGCCGTCGGTGTTTGCCCAGTCGCGGGCTTGAGTCCGCGGCTTTTCTTTGTCCACCGGAGCCTCTTCATGAAGACCCTTCACACCGCAGCCGTCTCGCTTTGCGTTTCATTCGCCTGCCTCGCCGGCGGTGCCGCTCTGGCGCAGGGTAGCCCCAAAGTCGCGTTGCAGGTGGTGGGCAACCTCGGCATCACCACGCAGTCGAAAGAGCTGGAGATCCCGTTCTGGACCAAGGACATTCCCACCGCGACCGGCGGCGCCGTCACCGCGACCATCAAGCCCTGGAACGAGATGGGCCTGAAAGGTCCGGAAGTCTTCAAGATGCTGTCGCAAGGCGTGTTCGACGTCGGCACCAGCCAACTGGGCTTCATCGCGGGCGATGCACCGATCAACGACGCGACCGACCTGGCCGGCGTGTCGAGCACCATCGAGACCTTCCGCGAAGTGACGCAGAAGTTCCGGCCCACGCTGGAGCAGTACTACGCCAAGCAGCTCAAGGTGAAGGTGATGGGCATGTGGTCGTACCAGGCGCAGGTGCTGTACTGCCGCAGCGAGATCAAGAGCCTGGCCGACCTGAAAGGCCGCAAGGTGCGCACATCAGGCGCGTCGCAAGCCGACTTCGTGAGCTTCTTCGGTGGCTCGGGCATCAACATGGCCTTCGGCGAAGTCCAGCAGGCGCTGCAGAACGGCGTGGTCGACTGCGCGATCACCGGCACGCTCGGCGGCTACAAGGCCAAGTGGTACGAGGGCGCCAAGTTCCTCTACCCACTGCCGATCAACTGGGGCGCCGGCATGTCGGCGATCAACATGGCGAGTTGGAACAAGCTCGACCCCAAGCTGCAGCAGACCGTGACGGCCGAATACGCACGGCTCGAGAACGCGATCTTCGAACAGAACAAGCGCGAACACGGCATCGGCATCGCCTGCAACACCGGCACCGGCCCGTGCCCCGAAGGCCCCTCGGGCGGCATGACGCTGATGCCCATCTCGCCCGCGGACGAAGCCTTGCGCCGCGACGCCTTGGTCAAGCAGGTGCTGCCGCGCTGGGCCGCCCGTTGCGGCACCGAGTGCGTGAAGGCGTGGAACGACACGGTCGGCAAGACGGTCGACCTGGTGGCGAAGCCGAGCTGAGTTGAGCGCACCGCGAGAGCCGTCGAAAAAAACCGACGCCATCCCTCTCTCCGTCTTGCCGGTCGCGGTCGAGCCCGCACCGGCAGGCCGCGCCCATGGCCCGGTCTACGCCATGCTGATGGTGATCATGCTGGCCTGGGGCTTGAACATCCCGGTCGTGAAGGCGCTCACCAGCGTGATGGACGAGATCTGGGTCGGCACCCTGCGCATGGTGGTCGCGAGCGCGGTGCTCACGGTGTGCGTGCTGCTGCGCGACCGGCGCATCCCGCGGCTCGACCGCCGGCAATGGACCGCGCTCGCCGCCGCCGGCTTCCTCATGGTGTATGGCAACCAGCTGCTGTTTTCGCACGGCATGCACCTTTCCACCGCCACCACCGCTTCGCTCATCATGGCGCTGAGCCCGGCACTCACCGTGGTGGTGTCGGCGCTCATCTTTCGCGAGCGGATCTCGTTCGTGCGCGTGGCAGGGCTCGCACTGGGGCTCGGCGGCGTGACGCTGGTGATCCTGCAGCGCGCCGGCGCCGGCCCGGTCACGGCCGGCATCGGCGAGCTGGCGCTGCTCTGCGCCTTGCTGTCCTTCGTGCTCGGCGGCGCGCTCGTGCAGCGGCTCGCACGCCGGCTCGGCGCACTCGAAATCGGCTGGGGCATCTACCTGAGCGGCACCTGCATGCTGATGCTGCATGCCTTCATCGAAAGCGGCGGCCGCCTGCTGCCGGCGCAAACGCTCGGCTGGCGCGACTGGGCCTTCGTGCTGTATTCGGGCGTGGTCGGCACCGCGATCTCGAACGTCGGCTGGTACCACGCCATCGCCACCGTCGGCATGGGGCGTGCGGCGCTGTTCTTCTACTGGCTGCCGATCTTCGGCGTGGCCTCGTCGGTGCTGCTCTTCGGTGAGGCGTTCTCGGCGTGGTTGCTGGCTGGGTTGGCGCTGGTGTTGATTGGCACGCGGTTGGGGACGGCGCAGAAGGGGTGAGGTGAAACCACGGTCAATCCGGCAAGCCCACCGTCGGATCGGCACAAGCCACCTCCAGCGGCTCGAAGTGTCGGAGATTGCAGGTCAGCAGCAGCAAGCCGGCGTGCCGCGCAGTCGCTGCGATCGCGACATCTGCAAAGCCCGGGTGTCTGCCCTTGGCCATTGCCGCCTCCGACATGCCACCGGCCAGCCTTGCAACGGCTGCGTCGATCGGAAGAATCCGATCTCCATAGCCCTCCACGAGCCCATCCAACCACACCGCAAGGCGAGCTGCACGCTCGACCCCACCGGCGCGACGCAGCTTGCAAATGCCCTGCGTCAGTTCGGCAATGGCGACACCGGGAAGGAAAAGCAGGTCGCTTCTCGCCTGCAACCAATTCGACATGCCTACGGGCCAACGCGGTTCGCGACCCGGGGCGAGGATGGAGATCACACTGGTATCGAGCAGATACCCGCGGTGACCAGTGACCGCGCTCACAGTGCGACGTCGCGCAGCGGCGTGGTATCGCGCTCGACGGGGATCGGCTCCGGCATCGACAGCAGATAGGTCGCCAGGCTCGGCGTGTCGGTGGGATAAAGGCGCTGACCCGCCTCCACGGGAACCACCATGGCCGAAGGCAGACCGTGGCGGGTAATCAGCGTCGGCTGGCCGCGTTCTGCATCGGCCACCAACGCAGAGAAGCTGGCCTTGGCTTCGCGGACTTGCAGTGTGTGCATGGCTGGCTCCTATTGTGACCTGTTGAGGTCACAATTTTATCATTCGGCCGAAGACTCGGCGATGCCGGACATTGCGCCGAACGATGCGGTTATGATCCGCCCCGTTTCAAACAGCCCGCAAAGGGCCAGGGAGTGGAGCATGACCAGGTCACTGACCGTGGGGAGGCGCGTCGGCGCCGCAGGCGCGTTCGCGGGATACATCAACTTCGCCGCGTTGCACAGGTGGCTCAGGCCCCTGCGAAGCCTTGACACCATCGTCCTCCACGCACTTGGCGTCCTGGCAGCCGCCCTCGCGTTGTGCGCTGCGCCCCCACCCGCATCGGCCACCGTGTTGCCGAGCTCCATTGGCTACATCAACGGCTACGACCACATCGGTTACCCGACTGCGCAAGACGCCTGCGACGCTTTCCTCACTGTCGCGCAAAACGAGTTTCCTGGGAGCTACTTTTCAGTCAAGCTCAGGAAGCAGTCACTCTGGCTCTACTGCTTTGCGCTGCACGCAGACGAAACAGAAGGGTGGTACGCGGGCATCGGCATGGCCAACCCGACCTGTCCCGCGCTCAGCAGTTTCGAGCCCTACGGGCGCTTCTGCAACTGTGTGGCAGGCGCCATCGAAGATCCGGGCGGCAACGCCTGCGTCATGCCCGAGCTTGGCAATGGCACATCAGACGACACTGCTGGGCCGGTCTGCCGAGCCGACGGCATCCAGGTCGGCAACCCCATCATCCCTGCCTCCGGCGAGAAATACCTTCGTGAAGTCGACTACGTCGAGTCCGGTCCTGGCCCCCTCAGCTTTGCGCGCATCTACCGCAGCAGTCGCAGCTTCGGATCGGGCCTTCCCACGGGCGCACTCGGCGGGCCGTGGACACACAACCACGAGTTGACACTCAAGGCTGTCGGTCTCTCATACCCTGCGCCTTACGTTGTTATCACCGACCCCGAGGGCAGCGCTCGCACCTTCAAGCAAACGAGCTATGGCGCCAACACCTGGACCGGCACCTTCACGCCGGACACTCTCCGCGCGGATGCCGGCCTCTGGACCTACCGCCGCGCCGACGACGACAGCACCTTCCGCTTCGATGGCTCAGGGCGCCTTCTCTCTCATGCCAGCCGCAACGGCTGGACCACCAGCTACACCTACAACTCGAGCGGCCGACTCAGCCTCGTCACCGGGCCCTTTGGCCGCGCCTTCACGCTCAGCTACAACGCCGCCGGGCACCCTCGCCACGCTGGCCCTGCCGACCGGGCTCGCGTTCACCTTCAGCTACGACGCGGCCCACCGCCTCACCGGCTGGAGCAGCAACCGCGGGGAGTCGGGCGCCTTCACGCTGGATGCCATGGGCAACCGCGTCGCCGAGCAGATCAACGATGCCGGCGGCGCCATCGCCTGGCGCACGGTGCGCAGCATCAACCAGATCAACCGCCTCGCCAGCCAGACCGAAGGGCCCAACCAGAGTGCGTCCTTCGGCTACGACGCCAATGGCGAACGCATCGCGCGCACCGATGCGCTGAACCAGAGCACCCGCGTGGCG
>JAHJOG010000307.1 GCA_018820395.1 Gammaproteobacteria bacterium
GGGGTCGGGTCGTCAAAGATGGATCTGGCTGATGCTCGCGCCGCCGCAGACGAAGAGCGTCTGCCCGGTGGTGAAGCCTGCGCTGTCGGACAGGAAATAGCCGACGGCGCCCGCGATCTCGTCGGGCGTGCCCACCCGCTGCATCGGAACGGCGCCGAGCATCCGCTCGCGGCGCGGGTCGCCGGGTGGGTTGTTGCGGTCGAACATCTCGGTCGCGACCGGGCCCGGTGCGACGCAGTTGACCGTGATGCCCTCGCGCGCGAGCTCGAGCGCCCACGAGCGCGTGAAGCCCACCAGCGCTGCCTTGGCCGCCGCGTACACGCTGCCGTCGAGCCGTCCAAGCAGCGAGCGGCTCGAGATGTTGACGATGCGGCCCGCGGGCCGGCCCTGGGCGTCGCGCGCGGAGCGAATGCCGCCCAGGAGCGCCTGCGTGCAGTCGATGGCCGAGCGGCAGTTGAGCGCCATGATCTGCTCGAAGGCATCGCCCGTGATGCTGCCGAGCGGCTGCAGCGTGTTGAAGCCGGCGTTGTTGACCAGCCGGCCGATCGGCCAGCGCGCTGCGGCGCTCGTCAATGCCTCCGCGGTGGCGGACGGATCGGCCAGGTCAGCGCAGATCAAGGGCGCCGGGAACGTCGGGTCGGGGTTGCGCGCGACGCCCACCACCGGCTCGCCGGCCGCCAGCAGGCGTTCGACGATCGCACGACCGATGCCGCGCGTGGCGCCTGTCACGAGCGTGTGGACGGCGTCGCCGGACGACGCGTCGCGCGTCATTCGGGACGCGGCCCGGCGATGGTGATGCGGTGCATCTCGCGGCGGAATCCCTGGTAGTCGTTGCAGGCGTAGTGCATGGTGCAGCGGTTGTCCCAGAAGGCGATGGAGCCCTTCTGCCAACGGAAGCGGCAGCAGAACTCGGGCCGGGTGGCATGCGCCACCAACTGGTTCAGGAGCGGCAGGCTCTCTTCGCGGCTCATGCCTTCGAAGGACCAGGTGAACGGATAGTTCACGTACAGCGCGGGCCGGCCCGATTCATCGTGCGTGCGCACCACCGGGTGAAGCGCGCTGAGCTCCTTGCCCTGGCGGTCTTCGCGCAGGCGGGTCGAGCGCCCGGCGTTGCGTTCCTGCAGGCGCTCGGTGAGAAAGCGGTCCGAATGCAGCGCCCGGCGGCCGGCCAGCATCTTCTTCATCGTGTCGGGCAACGACTCGTAGGCGAGCGTCATGTTGGTGAAGAGCGTGTCGCCGCCATAGGGCGGGATGTCGCGCGCATACAGGATCGAGCCGAGCGGCGGCTCTTCCATGTACGACATGTCGCTGTGCCAGGTGTCGCCGATGTTGTATTTGTCGTTGGCTTCTTTCACCACCGGCATGACTTCGGGATAGCCGGGCACATGGTCGTACACCGGGTTGGTCACGATCGGGCCGAACAGCGATGCGAAGGCCTTGTGGCTTTCCGGCGTGAGCGTCTGGTCGCGGAAGAACACCACGCCGCGCTCACCGAGCAGGCGGCGGACTTCCTTGACGACCGACGCGTCGATGCCTGCAGCGAGATCGACGCCGAGCACCTCGACCCCGCAAGTGCCGGTCATGGGGCGGATATCGAGGGCGGTTCCGGTGGTGGGTCGATCGAGCAGCGTGGCGGACATGGGCAAAGGTCTCCGTGCAGAAAAAGAGTGGTCGTGTTGCACGCAAGATTAGGCAGATTGCCGGCCCCGGTCCAATATTTCATTTATGTCGCGGCCATACGTGGAAGGTATTGACCCGTCGCATGGTGTCGAACTACCGCTACGAACCCCTCAAGGCACGAAATCCCATGGGTTGACGAGCGAAACGCCGGTCGATTGGAAGTCGGCAATATTGCGTGTGACGAGCGCGAAGCCATGCTGAAGCGCCGTGGCAGCGATCATCGCGTCACGAAAGCTCCGGGGGTCCGGGACGTGCATGCGGGCGCAGCGCAGCGCGGCAGCCGCGTCGAACGGCAATACGCGGCCATCGAAGGTCGCGAGCACTGCTTGAAACCACGTGCGAAGCGCGCCCCCTTGCGGCGGCGACTTTCGCTCCAGCCGCTGAATGCCGATCTCGTGCTCCATCAGCGTGATGGATGTCAGAAAAAACTGGTTGGCGGACACGCTCGCCGCCCATGCGCGAACGATCGGGGAAGCATGGGGCTTGTCGGGACGAAGCTCAGACAAGACGTTCGTATCGAGGACGTACATCAATCGAAATCCGGGACCTGCAGACCGATGTCTGCCTTGGGCGCAACGAACTCATCCGCGGTTCGAGGCAGGCTGTCCATGAGTTCGAGCAAGGACATCTCGCGCAAGCCTCCGCTGAGTTCGTAGTAGTCCTCGATCTTGAGCAACGCGAAAGCGGGCTTGCCGCGATCGGTGATGAGCACCGGACCCTGCGTCGCAAGACGCTTCGCGCGCCCGACGTCGCGCGCGAAGTCACGGCTTGGAATCGAATGAATGGACATGCTTCCGGCCCTCCTTGAATCGTCGCGAGTTTAGCATGTCTGTACATTACGACATTGCCGAAATCTGCCCCCTCGCCAGCCGGATACTTGGTGCTGCGCACCGTGCCTGAGTCGATGCTTGGTTAGCGGCCATTCCACCGCTTCGGCCGCTGTGATAATCAAAGACGCGTCCCCACCCGAACGACCCACGATGCCCACCTCCATTGCCCAATCCGACCTGATCGAATCCGTCGCCGCTGCGCTGCAGTACATCAGCTACTACCACCCCGCCGACTACATCTCGCACCTGGCGCGCGCGTACGAACGCGAGCAGAGTCCTGCCGCCAAGGACGCCATCGCGCAGATCCTCACCAACAGCAAGATGAGCGCCACCGGGCACCGGCCGATCTGCCAGGACACGGGGATCGTCAACGTGTTCCTCAAGGTCGGCATGGACGTGCGCTGGGAGGGCTTCACCGGCAGCCTGGCCGACGCCATCAACGAAGGCGTGCGTCGCGGCTACAACCATCCGGACAACACGCTGCGCGCCTCGGTCGTGGCCGACCCGCAGTTCGATCGCAAGAACACCAAGGACAACACGCCGGCGGTGATCGTCACCGAGATCGTGCCCGGGAACACCGTCGAAGTGACCGTCGCGGCCAAGGGCGGCGGCAGCGAGAACAAGAGCAAGCTGGCGATGCTCAACCCGGGCGACAGCATCGTCGACTGGGTGCTCAAGACCGTGCCGACGATGGGAGCGGGCTGGTGCCCGCCGGGCATGCTGGGCATCGGCATCGGCGGCACGGCCGAGAAGGCCGCGCTGCTCGCCAAGGAAAGCCTGATGGACGATCTCGACATGCACGAGCTGCTGGCCAAGAAGCGCTCGGGCGCCGAGCTCAGCAAGGTCGAGGCCCTGCGCGTCGAGCTGTACGAGAAGGTCAACGCGCTGGGCATCGGCGCCCAGGGTCTGGGCGGCCTGGCCACGGTGCTCGACGTCAAGATCAAGATGTATCCCACGCACGCGGCGAGCAAGCCCGTGGCGATGATCCCCAACTGCGCTGCCACGCGCCATGCGCACTTCGTGATGGACGGCTCCGGCCCGGTGTACCTCGAAGCGCCGTCGCTCGACCTGTGGCCCAAGGTCGACTGGGCGCCCGATGCGGACAAGAGCCGCCGCGTGGACCTCGATCGGCTCACGCCGGAAGAAGTCGCGAGCTGGAAGCCCGGTGAAACGCTGCTTCTGAACGGCAAGATGCTTACCGGCCGCGATGCGGCGCACAAGCGCATCGCCGACATGCTGGCCAAGGGCGAGTCGCTCCCGGTCGACTTCAGGAACCGCGTCATCTACTACGTCGGTCCGGTCGATCCGGTCGGCGACGAAGCCGTCGGCCCGGCCGGCCCGACCACGTCGACACGCATGGACGGCTTCACCGAAATGATGCTCGCCGAGACCGGGCTGATCGCGATGATCGGCAAGGCCGAGCGCGGCCCCGTGGCCATCGAGGCCATCAAGAAGCACAAGAGCGCCTACCTCATGGCGGTGGGCGGCGCAGCCTACCTGGTGAGCAAGGCGATCAAGAAGGCGCGCGTCGTCGGCTTTGCCGATCTCGGGATGGAAGCCATCTACGAATTCGACGTGGTCGACATGCCGGTCACCGTGGCGGTGGACGCGGGCGGCACCAGCGCGCACATCACCGGCCCGGCCGAGTGGCAGAAGCGCATCGCGAGCGGCGAGTTCAAGACCATCATGATGGAAGCGGCTTGAGCCCACTGCCCGTCGGCGTCTTCGACAGCGGGATCGGCGGCCTGAGCGTGCTGAACGCGCTCAGGGCCGAACTGCCGCACGAGCATTTCGTCTATTTCGCCGACACGGCGTACGCGCCCTACGGCGAGCGCGGCGCCGACTACGTGGCCGAACGCACGCGCACGATCGCGCGGCACCTGCTCGGCGAACATGAGATCAAGGCGATGGTCGTCGCGTGCAACACGGCCACGGCCGCGGCCATTCACGCGCTGCGGCTCGAGTACCCGCAGTTGCCGGTGGTCGGCATCGAGCCTGCGCTCAAGCCGGCGGTGGCCGCGA
>JAHJOG010000308.1 GCA_018820395.1 Gammaproteobacteria bacterium
CCCAGCGCACCGACCGCGACCTCGCGCGCGGCCATGCCGGGCACCAGCGCGATCGAGATCTGCCAGTTGAAGCGGATGGGCGCGAAGATGTGCACCAGGCCGTGCCCGATCATGTCGGCCAGGCTGTACTGGATGGCCGGCCCCGTGGCGCCCTCGGGCGGCGACGGAAAGGTCGACAGGAACCACAGCAGGATCGTGAGCGTGAGGATGATCGTCCCCACACGCTGGATGAAGATCCACGCCCGCTCGTACAGCCCCAGCGCAAGATTGCGCAGGCTGGGCCAGCGATAGGCCGGCAGCTCCATCATCAGCGGCGAATGCTGCCCGCTCTGGCGAAAACGCTTCATGACCCATGCGACGGCCATGGCGGACACGATGCCGAAGACATACAGCGCGAACAGCACCACGCCCTGCAGGTTGAAGACCCCGCCCACGGTGCGTTCCGGGATGAAGGCGGCGATCAGCAGCGCATAGACCGGCAGGCGCGCCGAACAGGTCATGAGCGGCGCGATCATGATGGTGGTGATCCGGTCGCGCCAGCTGCTGATGGTGCGCGTGGCCATCACGCCCGGAATCGCGCAGGCAAAGCTCGAAAGCAGCGGAATGAAGGACCGCCCGGACAGACCCACCGTGCCCATCACGCGATCGAGCAGGAACGCCGCGCGCGGCAGATAGCCCGAGTCTTCGAGGGCGAGGATGAACAGGAACAGGATGAGGATCTGCGGCAGGAAGACGATCACGCCCCCCACGCCCGCAATGATCCCGTCGACCAGCAGGCTGCGGAGCATGCCGTCGGGCACGATGCGCTGCACCACCTCGCTGAGCATGGCGGTGGCATTCTTGATCGCGTCCATGGGCACGTTGGCCCAGCTGAACACGGCCTGGAACATCAGGAACATCGCCACGGCGAGAACCACCATGCCCCACACCGGGTGAAGGACGACGCGGTCGATGCGGTCGCTGGCGACGAAGCTGTTCGCCGGCTCGCGCACCGCGAGATCGAGAATCCTCCGGACTTCCTTCTGGGTGGCGCGCACGTCGTCGAGCGATGGCGGCTCCCACGAGCGTGGCGCGGCAGCACCCACTGGCAGATCCAGCGCCTCGAGCAGCCCGCGCGCGCCGCCGCTGTGCACGCCCACGGTTTCGATCACGCGCACGCCGAGCTCGCGCGAAAGGGTTTCGACGTCGACCGTGATCCCCTGCTTTCGGGCCATGTCGGTCATGTTGAGCGCCACCACCATCGGAAGGCCCAGGCGGCGCGCTTCCAGCACGAGCCGCAGATTGAGCCGCAGGTTGGTCGCATCGGTCACGCACACCAGGAGGTCGGGCAGCGCTTCGTCGCTTTGGCCGGTGACCACGTCGCGCGTCACGGCCTCGTCGGCGGTCAACGCGTTGAGGCTGTATGCGCCTGGAAGGTCGAGCACGAAGACACGCCGGCCGCTTGCCGTGCGGATGGAGCCTTCCTTGCGCTCGACCGTGACGCCCGCATAGTTGGCGACCTTTTGGCGGCTGCCGGTCAGCAAGTTGAAGAGCGCCGTCTTCCCGCAGTTGGGATTGCCCAGCAACGCGATGCGCTCGGGCAGCGGAAAGGTGGGAGCGACCGCGCCCGGCTGGAATGTGACGGTGGCCTCAACCATGGCCTGGTTCCGATGGCGAGACATGCACGAAAGAAGCCTCGTGTCGGCGCAACGCGAACGTGGTGTGTCCGAGCCGCACGGCCAACGGCTCCCTTCCCGGCAGGCCGGCGGCGACGATGCGAACCGTCTCCCCGGGAACGAAGCCGATTTCGGTCAGCCGAAGGACCAGATCGGCATCGTCGACCTGAGGCGGTCGCCGCACGTCGAGTACGGTGGCCCATTGGTTGGTGGGAAGCTGGTCAAGGCTGATGGCATGCGAAGCCGCGCCGGTCATGATGGTCACCCGAGAGCACTCTGTCTTCAAAATGAGAATTATTCTCGAAAACTGCCCGGAATGCGAATCGGCCGCAACTTAAACCTTTGATGCGCATCAGTAAGTCGTAAAAAAAGGCGCCCCCATGGGCGCCCATCTCGTCCAACCGACCCGGGTCGGCTCAGTCGGCGAGCAACTGCCGCAGCACGAAGGGAAGGATCCCTCCGTGGCGGTAGTACTCGACCTCGATCGGCGTGTCGATGCGCAGGCGCACCGTGATGGTTTGCGAACCGCCATTCGCGCGATGGATCACCACCCGGACGTCCATCTGCGGGCGGACATCGCCGTCGATCACCACGTCGATCGTCTCGTCGCCCGTGAGTCCCAGGCTTTCCCACGATTCCCCACTGGCGAACTGCAGCGGCAGCACGCCCATGCCGACCAGGTTGGCCCGGTGGATGCGCTCGAAGCTGCGTGCGATCACAGCCCGGATGCCCAGCAGTTGCGTGCCCTTGGCAGCCCAGTCGCGCGACGAGCCGGTGCCGTATTCCTCGCCGCCGAAGATCACCGTCGGAACGCCCTGCGACATGTACTTCATGGCCGCGTCGTAAATGAACATGCGCTCGCCACCCGGCTGATACAACGTCAGCCCGCCCTCCTCGCGCGATCCGTCCGGCCCTGGCGGAATCATGAGGTTCTTGATGCGCACGTTGGCAAAGGTGCCGCGCATCATCACGTCGTGATTGCCTCGGCGTGAACCGTAGCTGTTGAAGTCCGCCTTGGAAACGCCGTTCGCCTTCAACCAGATGCCCGCCGGAGAGTCTTCCTTGATCGAGCCCGCCGGCGAGATGTGGTCGGTGGTGATGGAGTCACCGAAGAGCGCCATGACGCGCGCGCCGGAAATCCCGCTGGCTGCGGCCGGCGGCTCCATGGTGAATCCGTCGAAGAACGGCGGTTCGGCGATGTAGGTCGACGCGGGCCAGTCGTACACCTGGCCGGTCGTGCCCTTGATGCTGCTCCACAGCTTGCCCGGGTTCTCCTGCACCTGGTCGTAGTTCTTGCGAAAGGTCTTCGCGTCCATGGCGAAGCGCAGGTTCTCGTCGATCTCCTTCGCGCTCGGCCAGATGTCGCCGAGGTAGACGTCCTTGCCGCCCGTGCCCTTGCCCACCGGCCGCGTCATGAGGTCGACCATCACGTTGCCCGCAATCGCGAACGCGACGACCAAGGGCGGCGACGCCAGGAAGTTGGCCTTGATGTTCGGATGGATGCGCGCCTCGAAGTTGCGGTTGCCCGACAGCACTGCCGCGGCCACCAGATCGTTGCGCGTAATGGTTTCGTTGATCTCGGGCGTGAGATCGCCCGCATTGCCGATGCAGGTCGTGCAACCATAGCCCGCGAGGTAGAAGCCCAGCTTTTCCAGATACGGCAGCAGGCCCGCCCGCTGCAGATACTCGGTCACGATGCGCGACCCGGGCGCCAGCGAAGTCTTGACGTGGGGCTTGACCCGGAGCCCTTGCTCGACGGCCTTTTTGGCCAAGAGTCCGGCGGCCAGCATGACGCTGGGGTTGGAAGTGTTGGTGCACGACGTGATCGCCGCGATCAGCACGTCGCCGTTGCCGATCGTCACGTGCCCGGCAGGCGGCGCCGGCGCCGTCGCCGCCACATGCGCCGATGAATTGGTCGGCCGGTTCTCGACCATTTCGACCACCTGCCGCGGTGCGCCCGGATCGGGCTCGGGCGTTTCTTCTTCGCCGTCCTGCCCCATCAGAGGCAGCTCGTACCTGCGCTTCAATTTTTCGGCCGGCTGATTGAACCCGTTCTCAGCGTTCGGTTTGCTGAACAGCGACGCGAACTGGTTGGACAACTGGCCGAGATCGATGCGGTCCTGCGGACGCTTGGGGCCTGCGAGACTCGGAGACACGGTGCCGAGGTCGAGCTTGACCACCTGCGTGTAGTCGATCGCGCCCGGGGCCGGCATGCCGAAGAGGCCTTGCGCCTTGTAATAGGCCTCGAAGAACTCGATCTCCGCCGCCGTGCGCCCGGTGCCCTTGAAATAGGCGACCGTCATCTCGTCGACCGGGAAGAAACCCATCGTGGCGCCGTATTCGGGCGCCATGTTGCCGATGGTCGCGCGATCGGGCACCGGGATCGAAGCCGCGCCCGGGCCGAAGAACTCGACGAACTTGCCCACCACCTTTTCACGCCGCAGGATGGACGTGACGTAAAGCACGAGGTCGGTGGCCGTCACGCCTTCGCGCAGCTGGCCGGTGAGTTCGAAGCCGACCACATCGGGCGTGAGCATGTAGACCGGCTGACCGAGCATGGCCGCTTCGGCCTCGATGCCGCCCACACCCCAGCCCACCACGCCGATGCCGTTGATCATGGTGGTGTGGCTGTCGGTGCCGACCAGGGAATCGGGGTAGTAGACCGGCGGGTCGGACTTGTCGAGCGGGTTCTTGTAGACGCCGCGCGCGAAGTACTCGAGGTTGACCTGGTGCACGATGCCGAAGCCCGGCGGGACGACGCGGAACGTGTCGAAGGCCTGCATGCCCCATTTCATGAACTGGTAGCGCTCGTTGTTGCGCTGGAACTCGAGCTTCATGTTGAGGTCGAGCGCCTTGGGCGTGCCGTAGTAGTCGACCATCACCGAGTGGTCGACGACCAGATCGACCGGTACCAGCGGCTCGATGGTCTTGGGGGATTTTCCCAATGCGCTCGTGGTGCTGCGCATGGCGGCGAGGTCGGCGAGCAGCGGCACGCCCGTGAAGTCCTGCAGCACCACGCGCGTCACGACGAAAGGAATCTCGTCCGTGCGCGCGGCCTTCGGCGACCAGTTGGCGACCTGCTCGACATGCTCCGCACCGACTTTCTGTCCGTCGCAATTTCGCAGTACGGATTCCAGCACGATCCGGATCGACACCGGCAGCCGCTCGATACCCGGATGCTGCTTTGCCAGCTCCTTGAGCGACCAGAATTTCCCGGACTTTCCCGATGCGGTCTTGAAGGTCTTGAGAGTGGAGGCAAACGCATGCGCCGGTCCGGTGGCCATAGGGGACTCCTGTGTTCGTGAAGGCTCCTCAAAGATATCAGGCTTCGATGACGGTCGTTGTAGTCGTACGCCGCGGCGAGCGCTTGACCTCCGAGGTCATGGCGCGCGCGCAAGGCGGCACTACGATGTGGCGATCATGGACATCCACGCACACAGGCCCACTGAGCAACGACCCAAGGCAGGCGATCCGTTCGGCGCCCATCTTCGCCATTGGCGCCAGCGCCGACGTCTCAGCCAACTGGATCTGGCGCTCGAAGCCAGGGTGTCCACGCGTCATCTGAGCTATGTGGAAACGGGCCGTGCGGAACCCAGCCGGGAGATGGTGCTGCGGCTCGCCGAGCGGCTGGAGGTGCCGCTTCGCGAACGCAACGCGCTTCTGGTGGCTGCCGGGTACGCCCCCATGTACCGCCAGCGGCCACTCGACGACCCGGAACTCGCGGCGGCGCGGCGTGCCGTCGATCTCGTGCTGAAAGGACACGAACCGTTTCCTGCACTGGCCGTCGACCGGCACTGGAACATGGTCGCCTGCAATGCCATCGTGCCGCTGCTGCTCGAAGGCGCATCGCCAGCCCTGCTGGCACCACCGATCAACGTGCTTCGCCTCAGCCTGCACCCGGAGGGGCTCGCGGCACGCATCGCGAACCTGCCGCAGTGGCGAGCTCATCTGCTGGAGCGACTTCAGCAGCAGATCGCAGCGACGGAAGACGCGGTGCTCGCAGACTTGCACGATGAGTTGGCGGCTTTCCCCATGCCATCGGTGAGCCACGACGCGCCTGCGAGCCAGGGAGAGATGCAGGGGGTGGTGGTGCCGTTCCAACTCATGTCGAGTGCTGGCCTGCTCAGCTTCATCAGCACGACGACGATCTTCGGTTCGCCCGTGGACGTCACGCTGCAGGAACTCGCGGTCGAATCCTTCTTTCCGGCGGACGCGCGAACGGTGGAGGCGTTGAACGCGATGGTGGCAGAGGCGCGTGCGGCATCGGATTGATGAGAACCCCGGGACAAATCAATGACCCCTGCGCTGCGAGCGGCGCGTAAGCGGTGGACCACACGCGCTCGCGCCATGCGTCGGCGCTGCCCGGGCGCGCCAGCAGCTAGCGTCGTTGTTTTCAACGCTCTAATCCGGAGACCGCCGAATGACTTCCAACGACTCTTACGCAAAGCTCTGGGAACTGATCAAAGACACGCGCTTTGGCATGCTGACGCACCGCCATGACGATGGCGAGTTGCACAGCCATCCCCTCACGACGCAGAACAAGGATATCGACACCGACGCCGCGCTGTATTTTTTCATTCCCAAAGATGGCGAGATCGCGACGCACGTAGCGTCCGATCCGAGTGTGAACCTGGCTTACGCCAATACCGATGCCGACAGCTATGTTTCAGTCACCGGGCACGCCACATTGGTCGACGATCAGGCAAAGAAGGAAGAACTCTTCGACACCTTGGCACAAGCCTGGTTTCCAAAGGGCGTGACCGATCCCAACCTCGGCCTGCTGAGAGTGTCGATGGCGGGCGCCGAATACTGGGATGTCGACGAAAGCAAGATGACCCAGCTGTTCAAGATGGCCAAGGCAGCGATCACCGGCAAGCCGCCCACGGACATGGGCGAACACAAGAAGCTGGGAGCAGGCTGAGTCAGACCCTGCTCCGAACAGCGAACAGCCATGAAAAAAGCCCCGACAGACGGGGCTTTTTCTATGGACTCGGAGAAGACGTCAACGCATCTCCTGCCGCGTGTCAGGCGGCGACGCCGTCTGCAATGTCCTTGTACTCGTCGATCTTGTCGAAGTTGAGGTACTGATAGATCTGCGAACTCGAGGCGTCGAGCACATTGACGTTCGCCATGTACTCCTCCTTGGTCGGGATGCGGCCGAGCCGGGAACAAATGGCCGCCAGCTCCGCGCTGCCCAGGTACACGTTGGCTCCCTTGCCCAGCCGATTCGGAAAGTTGCGCGTGCTGGTCGACATCACGGTGGCGCCTTCGCGCACCTGCGCCTGGTTGCCCATGCACAGCGAGCAGCCCGGCATTTCGGTTCGCGCGCCGGCATTGCCAAACACGCCGTAGTGGCCCTCTTCGGTCAGCTGCTGCGCATCCATCTTGGTCGGCGGCGGGATCCACAACTTGACCGGAATGTCGCGCTTGCCTTCGAGCAACTTCGACGCGGCGCGAAAGTGTCCGATGTTGGTCATGCAGGAACCGATGAACACTTCGTCGATCGTGGCACCCGCGACGTCGGACAAGGTCTTCACGTCGTCAGGGTCGTTGGGGCAGGCGACGATCGGCTCATGGATGTCCGCGAGGTCGATCTCGATCGTGGCTGCGTACTCCGCATCGGCATCGCGAGCGAGCAACTGCGGGTCCTTGAGCCATGCCTCCTGAGCGGCAATGCGACGCTGCAGCGTGCGCGCGTCGGCATAGCCTTCGGCGATCATCCACTTCATCAGCGTGATGTTGCTGTTGATGTATTCGGCGATCGGTTCTTTGTTGAGGTGCACGGTGCAGCCTGCCGCCGAGCGCTCGGCCGAGGCGTCGCTGAGCTCGAAGGCTTGCTCGACCTTGAGATCGGGCAAGCCCTCGATTTCGAGGATGCGGCCCGAGAAGATGTTCTTCTTGCCCTTCTTCTCGACCGTCAGCAGGCCGGCCTTGATCGCGTACAGCGGAATCGCGTTGACCAGATCGCGCAGCGTGACGCCGGGCTGCATCTTGCCCTTGAAGCGCACCAACACCGACTCCGGCATGTCCAGCGGCATCACGCCGGTGGCTGCCGCGAAAGCCACCAGCCCGGAGCCCGCAGGAAAGCTGATGCCGATGGGAAAGCGCGTGTGGCTGTCGCCGCCGGTGCCCACCGTATCGGGCGTGAGCAGGCGGTTGAGCCAGCTGTGGATGACGCCATCGCCTGGGCGCAGCGACACACCACCCCGGTTGGCCATGAAGTCCGGCAGCTCGTGGTGCATCTTGACGTCGACCTTCTTCGGGTACGCCGCCGTGTGGCAGAACGATTGCATGACCAGGTCGGCACTGAAGCCCAGGCATGCCAGGTCTTTCAGCTCGTCGCGGGTCATGGGACCGGTGGTGTCCTGCGAACCGACCGAAGTCATCCGCGGCTCGCAGTAAGTGCCGGGGCGCACGCCCTGCCCTTCCGGCAGGCCGCAGGCGCGGCCGACCATCTTCTGCGCGAGCGAGAAGCCCTTGCCGGTGTCGACCGGGCTGACCGGCAGGCGGAACAGCGTGGACGCCGGCAGGCCGAGCGCTTCGCGCGCCTTGGCCGTCAGGCCGCGGCCGATGATGAGCGGAATGCGTCCGCCGGCCCGCACTTCGTCGAACAGCACGTCGCTCTTGACCGAGAACTCGGCGATCACCTTGCCATCCTTGAGCGCCTTGCCGTCGTAGGGGCGGAGTTCGACCGTGTCGCCCATTTCCATCTGGCTCACGTCGAGTTCGATCGGGAGCGCACCCGAATCTTCCATGGTGTTGTAGAAGATCGGCGCGATCTTCCCGCCCAGGCAGACGCCGCCGAAACGCTTGTTCGGCACGTAGGGAATGTCTTCGCCGGTGAACCACAACACCGAGTTGGTGGCGCTCTTGCGCGACGAGCCGGTGCCCACCACGTCGCCGACGTAGGCGACCAGGTGGCCGCGGGCGCGCAGGTCTTCGATGAACTTCACCGGGCCGCGCTTGCCGTCTTCTTCGGGCACGATGCCGGGCCGCGCGTTCTTGTGCATCGCGAGCGCGTGCATCGGGATGTCCGGCCGTGTCGTCGCGTCGGGCGCGGGCGACAGGTCGTCGGTGTTGATCTCGCCAGCCACCTTGAAGATGGTGACGGTGATGCTCTCGGGCACTTCAGGACGGCTGGTGAACCACTCGGCATCGGCCCAGCTCTGGAGCACTGCCTTGGCGTTGGCGTTGCCCTTGTCGGCCTTTTCCTTGACGTCGTGAAACTGGTCGAACATCAGCAGCGTCTTCTTGAGGCCTTCGGCCGCCACCGCGCCGACCTCCCCGTCGTCCAGCAGGTCGACCATGGGGCCGATGTTGTAACCCCCCAGCATGGTGCCCAGCAGTTCGGTCGCGCGGGCGCGCGAAAGGAGCGCGCTCTTCTCGGTGCCGTGCGCCACGGCGGCGAGATAGCTGGCCTTGACCTTGGCCGCGTCGTCCACTCCGGCCGGCACGCGGTGCGTCAGCAGTTCGAGCAGGAATTCACCGTCCTTGCCCGTCGCGGTCTTCATCGAGTCGATGACTTCGGCGGTCTGCGCGGCGGTCAGCGGTAGCGGCGGGATGCCGAGCGCAGCGCGTTCGGCGACATGGTCAAGGTAGGCTTGCATCATCATTTTTCTCCGGACATTCAAAACGGGGAAGCGGCGGCGCCTGCCGAAGCAAGAGCCGCGCCTCGATCACTTCTTGTTGGACTTCTTGCCGTGCGCGACCGAGGGAGCCGCCGGCGTCTCTGCCGCCTTGGTCTCGGTCGGCGCATCGGCGCCCTCGAACAGGCTCTTGGGCGGGTTCTTCTTCATGTCTTCGGCGAACGTGACCTGCATCGGTGCCTGGCACTCGTCGGCCAGTCGCAGACCCTGCTGCTGGTTCATCAGCATGGACTTGTTGCCGAGTTGCAGCCACATCGCCCCGGCGCGCGGGTCTTCGAGGCGAATCGCGCCGGTGCGGCTTTCGACCGGGTGCATCCGGTACCTCGCGCCCTTGGTCGACACGGTGAAGAAGCCGGGCTTCTTCTCGTCGGCAAGCACCTTGACGTCGGTCCCCAGTTCGCACTTGATGTCGCCGGTGAACACGCGCTGCGCCACGGCCAGGTCGGCCTCGCTCAGGTTGACGTCGGCTTCGTCGGCGACTGGAGTCACCTCTTCCACGGCCTTGGCCGCGCTGCGCGTGACCTGGCGCTTGGATTTGGTGGGCGCCTTGGCAGTCGACTTCGTGGTCGACTTGGCCGACGACTTGGCGGCGGGCTTGGCCTTCGGGGCGGTCGCCGTCTGTGCCAAGGCCGAAGCCGGCAGTGCGAGGGCGGCCGCGATGGCGAGGAGGATTGTCTTCATCGGATGGATTCCTGTGTGTGTGTGAGAGTGATCTATCGAGCGGAGTCGGGCGCGAACCAGAGCTGCGCCTCCGGCGGCAGCGCACGGCCCGTGGCGTGCGCCCTGACGAGCACCTGCCAGAAGTGGCGATAGCTCGCGCGGTCGTGCAATGTGCCATCAAAACTGACGGGCGCCCAAGCGGCGCCCGCTGCAGCGGTGATTATTTTTGTTGCCATTTGAATCTGCCGCTCGTCCGGCGCGAAGGCCTCGAGGATCGGCCGGATCTGGTTCGGGTGGATGCTCCACATGCGCGTGTAGCCGAACTCGTTGGCCGCTTTCCTGGCAGCGGCGCGCAAGGCGTCGGTGTCGTTGAATTCGGTCACGACGCAGTGCGACGGCACCTTGCCGTGTGCGTGCGCGGCGGACGCGATGGCCAGCTTGGCACGCACCACGAGAGGATGCGTGAACTGACCTTGAGCACCCATGCCGTCCGCGGGGATGGCGCCGCCGTGCGCCGAGACGAAATCCATCAGCCCGAAACTCAAGGACTCGACACGCGGGTGAGCGGCGATGTCGAACGCGTTGTGCACCGCTCGCGGCGATTCGACGAGTACGTGCAACGGCAATCTATCGGCGTCCGCCGCGTCCAGCGCCGCGACGGCCTGCCGGACGTCGTCCACCGACTCGACCTTGGGGACCATCAGGTGGCTGAGGCGATGCCCGGCTCCGCCCGCGATGGTGACCACGTCTCCCGCGAAGGCGGGGTGATCGACCGGATGCACGCGCACGCCGACGCGCATTCCGTCGCCCGCACCGCGCGCCAACTCGGTGACGAGCGCCGCATGGTCGGCTTCTCCACCGACAGGCGCTCCGTCTTCGCAGTCGAGCGTGACGTCGAACACGCACGCGCCGAATTCCTGGGCCATTTCGGCCTGGAGCGCGAGGCTCTTGCGCATGCGCGCCTCGACCCCGCTGTAGTGGTCGCAGACCGGCAAGGCCGCGGCGCCCGCCTGGGCGCCCAGCAAGACGTCGCGTGGATGGGCAACCATGTTCGACCTCACGTCTTCTGAGCCACGATGAACATGCGCGGGAAGGCCAGCAACCTGCGGCCGTCGATACGCTTTGCATAAGCCTTGTCGACCCGGCTTTCGTACTCGGCAAGGAAGCCGGCTGCCAGATCGTCGGAAAGGCGGTCGACGAAGGGCTTCAAGCCCGTGCCGCGCACCCACTCGACAATGGCCGCGGCCGATGCCATCGGATGCTGGTAGATCGTGTGCCAGACATCGACCTTCGCCGCGGCGGGCGCCAGCAAGTCGTAGTATTCGGCCAGCGACAGCAAGCGTGTGCGCAGGGCATCGGCGTTGCCGATGGCATCGGCCCACGGCACCTCGGCCGCGACCTCGCGCATGAGCCGGTGGGTGGGTTCACCGCGGTTGTCGGGCATCTGGATGGCCAGCACGCCGCCCGGCGCAAGCGACGCGAAGAGGCGCGGGATCAGCTCTTCGTGCTGCGGCACCCATTGGAGCGCGGCGTTGGCATAGATGAGATCCGGCGGCCGCGACGGCACCCAGCTCGCGATGTCGCCGAAATCGAAACGGCACTGCGGGAGGCGCTCGCGCGCGCTGGCGAGCATCGCCTCGGAGTTGTCGACGCCCACGATCTCGGCGCCTTCGAAACGTTCAGCGAGCAACTCGGTGGAGTTGCCCGGTCCGCACCCGAGATCGATGGCCAAGCCCACGTTCGACAGCGGAACACGCGCCAGCAACTCACGCGCCGGACGCGTGCGTTCGTCTTCGTATCGGCGATAGAGCGCGGGGTTCCAGTCGAGCATCGGCCGGCGGCAATCAGAGCAGATGGGCGACGCCGGCTTGTTCGTCTTGCAGTTCTTTCAGGGTCTTGTTGATGCGCTCCTGGCTGAACTCGTCGATTTGCAGGCCTTCGACCAGCTTGTATTCACCGTTTTCGGTGGTGACCGGGAAGCCGAAGATCACGTCCTTGGGAATGCCGTATTGCCCGTCGGACGGAATACCCATGGTGACCCACTTGCCGTTCGAGCCGAGTGCCCAGTCGCGCATGTGGTCGATGGCCGCGTTGGCCGCCGAGGCCGCCGACGACAGCCCGCGCGCATCGATGATCGCTGCGCCGCGCTTGCCGACGGTCGGAAGGAAGGTGTCGGCGTTCCAGACCTGGTCGTTGATGAGATCCTTGACGCTCTTGCCACCGACGGTGGCATAGCGGTAGTCGGCGTACATGGTCGGCGAATGGTTGCCCCAGACGGTGAGCTTTTCGATGTCGCCCACGGCCGTGCCGGTCTTCGCCGCGATCTGGCTGGCAGCGCGGTTGTGGTCCAGCCGGAGCATCGCGGTGAAGTTCTTGCGTGGGAGGCTCGGGGCGCTCTTCATCGCGATGTAGGCGTTGGTGTTGGCGGGGTTGCCCACCACCAGCACCTTGACATTGCGGCTGGCCACCTTGTCGAGCGCCTTGCCTTGTGCGGTGAAGATCTGAGCGTTGGCGGCAAGAAGGTCAGCGCGTTCCATGCCCGGGCCACGCGGACGGGCACCGACCAGCAGTGCGTAGTCGGCGTCCTTGAAGGCCACCATCGGGTCGCCGGACGGGACCACGCCCGCCAGCAATGGGAACGCGCAATCTTCGAGTTCCATGATGACGCCCTTGAGCGCCTTCTGCGCCTTCTCGTCGGGGATCTCGAGCAACTGCAGGATCACCGGTTGGTCTTTGCCGAGCATTTCGCCGGATGCGATACGGAACAAGAGGGCGTAACCGATTTGGCCGGCGGCACCGGTGACGGCGACGCGAACAGGCTTTTTGCTCATGGGAGACTCCAGGAAGATGATGTAAACGGTGCGCGACGCGGATACCGTCGCGATGCGGGGCCCCGGGCGACATCGCCCCAGTGCGTGAGGGCCGCCGAAGATTTTATGCCCAATTGCCTTTTCGATGGCGCCGGTCTTATGTCTTATATAAGATGCGGAGATCGG
>JAHJOG010000309.1 GCA_018820395.1 Gammaproteobacteria bacterium
CGATTCGCTGCTGCCCTTGGCGGCCTCCGGCGGATCGCTCTTCTTGATGCCGTGGGCAATGAAGTTCACCACGTCGAGGCGCGTGACGCCCTGCTGGTGCAGGTAGTAGACGGCGTGCGAGTCCTTCTCGCCGAAGATCGCGACCAGCACGTTGGCGCCGGTCACTTCCTTCTTGCCGTTGCCCGTGGATTGCACGTGCATGATGGCGCGCTGAATGACGCGCTGGAAACCCAGCGTCGGCTGAGTGTCGACGTCGTCGGTCCCGGCGACCTGCGGGGTGTTGTCCTTGATGAAATTGGTCAACGAAGCCCTTAGGTCGTCGACATTGGCCGAGCAGGCCCGCAGCACCTCGGCCGCACTTGGATTGTCCAGCAGGGCCAACAGCAGGTGCTCGACCGTGATGAACTCATGGCGCTGCTGCCTGGCTTCGACAAAAGCCATGTGCAGGCTGACTTCCAGTTCCTGGGCAATCATGTGATTTCCTTCTGCGTTGCTGTAAATTGACTTTCAGATGGGTTGGAGTGCAAGTTATTCAACCGGTTCACTGACGCACTGCAGTGGATGCCCGGCCTGATGCGCTGCCTCCATCACCTGATTGACCTTCGTTGCCGCCATGTCGCGGGAGTACACGCCGCACACACCGCGACCGTCCAGATGGATCTTGAGCATGATCTGGGTGGCGGTTTCACGGTCCTTGTTGAAGAATTCCTGGATGACGACGATGACGAACTCCATGGGCGTGTAGTCATCGTTGAGCATCACCACCTGATACATCTGCGGCGGCGCGGTCTTTTGCGGGAGCCGTTCGAGCACCACAGAGTCGCCGTCTTCCCGGGCGGGCTTCTGGGCCGGCGCCTTGGGGGGAGTCGAAGGGATTCTGGTCGCCATGAAAAAGATTCTATAGAGCGCGGGGGCGTCGTGTCGGACCTGACCCAAATGGTGGCTTGCTGGCGACAATCAAGTGAGTACAACGTGAACTGTGACGCGATGGGCGAACCCCGCAATACGCCGGGAGCCCCAGCATCGGTCGCGCGGCTCGACAAAGTGCCAAAGCAGGACGTCGTGGCGCCAGAAAAACCCCGACGTAGTCATTGAGTTTCGCCAATGGCCGGGGCAACGGCGTTGCATCAATGACCGGGAGGCTCAGGCTGCCTGATGGAACGTTCGACGCGTTGCCCGTTGACGAAGATGTCATCGCCGATCACCTCGATCAGGATGGGGCCGTATCGGCTCTCCCACATGTAGCGCGTCCCGGAGCCGAAGTCACCACTCTCAGGGCCAGCGCCTGTGGCCGAATCAGATGCAAATTCGCCACCGCCTTTGCGCTGAAACTGCATGGGCGAGCTTGCAGGTTCCGAAGCAGTCATCAGAACCATGCCCACACCCTTCGAAGCCACCACGGCACGCGACAGACGATGGGTTGGTAGAGATAACGATTGTCTTGCCGCGCATGGAAGAACTCCTGGAAAGACAGACTACTGTACAAAACATCAGTACTTTCTGCAAGGAGCTCGCGGGCTGGCGCAAAGCGGATCGAGCGTCGACGAAAAGTGTCCGCGCTACGCCGGCAAGTCCAAAAAAAAGCCCCAGGGCGTCGGGCGCGCTGGGGCTGTCGGAGGCCGGAAGGCCGGTCAACGACCGGCCCGTTGTCACATGTTGTCGATCATCACCTGTCCGAACCCGGAGCAGCTCACCTGCGTGGCGCCATCCATCAGACGCGCGAAGTCATAGGTGACCTTCTTGCTCGCAATGGATTTCTCCATCGAACTGATGATCAGGTCGGCAGCCTCGGTCCAGCCCATGTGGCGCAGCATCATCTCGGCCGAGAGGATTTCGGAACCGGGATTGACGTAGTCCTTGCCCGCGTACTTGGGTGCCGTGCCGTGCGTGGCTTCGAACATGGCCACGGTGTCGCTGAGATTGGCGCCGGGCGCGATGCCGATGCCGCCAACTTGCGCAGCAAGCGCATCCGACACGTAGTCGCCATTGAGGTTCAAGGTCGCGATCACGCTGTATTCGGCAGGACGCAACAGGATCTGCTGGAGGAAGGCGTCGGCGATCGAATCCTTGACGGTGATTTCCTTGCCCGTTCTGGGGTTCTTGAACTTCATCCACGGACCACCGTCGATCAGTTCAGCTCCGAACTCCTTCGCCGCCAGACCATAGGCCCAGTCGCGGAAGGCGCCTTCGGTGAACTTCATGATGTTGCCCTTGTGCACGATCGTGACGCTGGGCTTGTCGTTGTCGATGGCGTACTGGATCGCCTTGCGCACGAGGCGCTCGGTACCTTCGCGCGAAACAGGCTTGATGCCGATGCCCGAAGTGTCGGGAAAGCGGATCTTCTTGACGCCGAAATCTTCTTGCAGGATCTTGATGAGCTTCTTGGCCTTGTCGCTTTCGGCCTCGAACTCGACACCGGCGTAGATGTCCTCGGAGTTCTCGCGGAAGATGACCATGTTGGTCTTGTGCGGCTCCTTCACGGGGCTCGGCACGCCTTCGAAGTACTGGATGGGCCGCAGGCAAACGTACAGATCGAGCTCTTGCCGAAGTGCCACGTTGAGAGAGCGGATACCACCGCCGACGGGCGTGGTCAGCGGACCCTTGATGGAGACGACATAGTCGCGAACCGCATGCAGCGTCTCTTCCGGGAGCCATACGTCGGGGCCGTAGACCTTGGTGGACTTTTCGCCTGCATACACCTCCATCCAGTGGATCTTCTTCTTGCCGCCGTAGGCCTTGGCGACCGCAGCATCCACGACCTTGAGCATCACCGGCGTGATGTCGAGTCCCGTGCCATCGCCTTCGATGAACGGGATGATCGGCTGATCAGGCACATTGAGTGAATTGTCTGAGTTGACGGTGATCTTCTGGCCTTCGGCCGGGACTTTGATGTGCTGGTAGCTGGACATGAGGGCGAGCGCTCCGGGTGAAAGTGCAAGAATTGTTGAATTCTGGCGGGGGCTGAATAGCCGTAGAATTTTAGACGCAACCGGAGGAGCCCGACGGTTTTGTCAACCGGAGCCTTCGCGGCTTCGTTGTTGGCAGACCTTCTGCTGGCCGGGAGGCGTTCTTAATCATTTCCACAGAGGAATCCGTAATGAGCAAAATTCTTGCAGCCCTGATTGCCGGCCTGTTCGCAGCCGGTGCGTTCGCCCAGGCGGGTCCGAAGTCTTCGGAGACACAGGTTCAGACCGACTCCAAGCCCCAGCAAAAAGCGCAAATGAAGCGTGACGCCAAGCCCGCCGGCGCCGTTAAGGCGATGGGCGACACGCCCAAGGCACCCGAGACCGGTGCCATCGGTACCGACAAGGCGGCCATGGCCGGCGAAAAGCGTGCCGAAACGCGCGATGACCGTCGCCGCAACAAGGACGGCAGCGTGAAGCAGAAGTCGATGCAAGGCGCGACGCCGAAGTAATTCGACGGAACTTCAAGCCAACAAGGCGTTCTCAAGAACGCCTTTTTTTATTCCCGAAACGATCGAGGGCTCCCATGGTTCAGCGGTTTCTGGTTGTATTGGCGCTCGGCGTTGCGCTTACCGGTCTGGCGAATGCGCAGGAAGCGCAAACCAATCTTCAAAGAGTCGAGTTGGTCGCAGGCATGTACCGAATCGATGCTCAGGTCGCGCAGACGCCCACTCAACGGCAGATCGGCCTCATGTTCCGCAAGGAAATGCCTCAGGCCGAGGGCATGCTGTTTGTCTTCGAGCAGCCGTCGACGCAGTGCTTCTGGATGAAGAACACTTTGCTGCCGCTGACGGCGGCCTTTGTGGCCGATGACGGCCGCATCGTCAATCTGGCCGACATGCAACCCATGACCGAGGCTTCGCATTGCTCGTCCGAGCCGGTGCGCTATGTGCTCGAGATGAACCAGGGATGGTTTTCCAAGAAGAACATCAAGCAAGGCGCTCGTCTTGCAGGTGCGCCGTTCACGGTCTCGCGCTGAAACGTCGCAAAAAAAGCCGGCCCTCAGCAGGCCGGCTTTTTCATTGGCTCGATGGGTTCAGCCGAAGTTCTTTGCGGCGAAATCCCAGTTGACGAGTTTGGCCAAGAAGGTCTCGACATACTTGGGCCGCAGGTTGCGATAGTCGATGTAGTAGGCGTGTTCCCAGACATCCACTGTCAACAGCGCCTTGTCGTCGGTGGTGAGCGGGGTTCCGGCGGCGCCCGTGTTGACGATGTCGACGGAGCCGTCGGACTTCTTCACGAGCCAAGTCCAGCCTGATCCGAAATTGCCGACAGCAGATTTGACGAACGCTTCCTTGAATGCCGCGAAGCTGCCCCATTTGGCGTCGATCGCCTTGGCCAGCGCACCGGTCGGCTCGCCACCGCCAGACGGCTTCATGCAGTTCCAGAAGAAGGTGTGGTTCCACACCTGCGCCGAATTGTTGTAGATGCCGCCGCTCGACTTCTTCACGATGTCTTCGAGCTCCATCTTTTCGAACTCGGTGCCTTTTTGCAGGTTGTTCAAATTGACGACATAGGCATTGTGGTGCTTGCCGTAGTGATACTCGAGCGTCTCTTTGGAATAGTCAGGTGCCAGCGCGTCGAGCGCATACGGCAGAGGAGGAAGTACATGTTCCATGGTGTTCTCGCAGGTTGATTGGTTGGTTGTGGGGAAAACGATTCTAGAAAAGGATTCAGCCGGGTGGCGTCGGACGTCCGCCTATTCTGCGCGCGCCATCCACAGTCAGGTCCGCAGAGCCGTCGGCCAGTTGAGCGCGCACGTGATCACCGGGCGCCAATGCGCCGACGCTCGTCACTGCAACGCCATTGGTGTCAGTCAACCAAGCATAGCCCCGCTTCAAAACCAATGCCGGGTCGAGCAGCCTGAGACGCAGGGCGTTGCGGTCGAGCCGCTCGGCGTGCGCGGCGAGGGAGCGTTCGACCTGACGGGGCAACTCGACTTCCAGCGCGGTTCGGGCGCTCGCGGCACGTTGGACTGTCGAATGCGCTCCGACCATCAGACGCTGCGCACTGTGAGCGAGCCTCAGATGCTGACGGCGCACGAGTTCGGACGGCCGCCCGAGCCGGCTCGCTGCAAGATCCAAGCGCTGCGCCAGCAGATCGATGCGGGAATGCACGGCTGTCTGCAACCGCTCGTCCAATCGATCGAGTGCCGCAAGCCAGAGGTCCCGCGAAGGCGACACGAGCTCCGCAGCTGCCGTGGGTGTCGGTGCGCGGACGTCCGCGCAAAAATCGGCGATGGTGAAGTCGGTCTCGTGCCCCACGCCGCAAATCACTGGCACCGGACACGCCACGATCGCGCGTGCGAGCCCTTCATCGTTGAACGACCACAGGTCTTCGATCGAGCCGCCCCCACGCACCAGCAGGATCACATCGACGGGCGCACCCTGCACGCGAGTCAATGCTTGCAGTGCGTCGACCAGAGACGCGGCCGCGTCGGCACCCTGCACGGCCGACGGAGCCAGAACCACGGGGATGTGCGGCACGCGACGCCGCAAAGCAGTGGCCACGTCGTGAAGCGCAGCGGCACCTAGCGAAGTGACCAGGCCGATCGCCCGCGGCATGAGCGGCAGCGGTCGCTTGCGCGTCTCGTCGAAAAGGCCTTCGTCCTGCAGCCGCGCCTTTCGGCGCAGGAATTCCTCGAACAGCGTTCCCTGCCCTGCACGCCTCAGGTCTTCGACGATGAGTTGGAGATCGCCGCGCGGTTCGTAAACCGCCAGTCGTCCACGCACTTCGACCTGATCGCCATCGCGCGGTGAGAAATCCAGGAAACCCGCAGCACGCCGGAACATTGCGCAACGCAACTGGCCATCTACGTCCTTGAGCGAGAAATAGCAGTGCCCGCTGGCCGCACGTGAAAAGCCGCTGATTTCGCCGCGGACCGCCACCGGGTTGAAGCGCGCGTCGAGCGCATCGGCCACGGCGCGGCAGAGGGCGCCGACAGCCCATGTACGGGGCGAAACGGCATTGCGATCGTTCATCGATCGGACGCCCAAGCAGGGTGCAGTCGTCCACAACCGTCAAGGACATCCGCGGGCGGCAAATACCACCCGCGTCGCGACCACAGGTTCACGTCCAAACCGTTGATTTCATTGAAAAAAGTGTTGCTCAAAATTCGATCGCCGCGGCGCAGAGCGCGTCGCGGCTCGCTTTGGACAGATTGCGATGCAGGTTAGCCACAAAGTTATCCACAGTTTCTGTGGGTCAACGCTTACAGCAATACAAATTGGAACAAACGCCGGGCCGGTGGATAATCGCCGCGCATTGCAGGCCATCGACGGAGGACTTTTTTTGTTTTCGATCATAGTAGCTGCGGGGTGGCCCATCTGGCCTTTGCTCGCATGTTCGGTGGTGGGGCTTGCTCTGGTCATCGAGAGGTTCGTGAGCTTGAAGACGTCGAAGGTATTGCCTCCGAAACTTCTCGATGAAGCGATCACCGTGTCTCGCACGACGATTCCCGGACCCGACGTGGTGACCAAGCTCGAAAGAAATTCCGGGCTGGGCGAGGTGCTCGCGGCAGGCTTTCGCACGCTCAACTCCAACCCCTTGTCGACCGAGGACGATCTTCGCGCGGCCATGGAATCTGCCGGCCGGGTGGTGGCTCATCGGCTCGAGCGCTATCTGCCGGCGCTGGCAACCATCGCGTCTGCTGCGCCCCTGCTCGGCCTCCTCGGCACGGTGATCGGCATGATCGAGATCTTCGGCTCTCAGTCTCCCGCCAGCGGTGCGGTCGGATCGGGCAATCCGGAGCAACTGGCGCACGGGATCTCGGTCGCGCTCTACAACACGGCCTTCGGGTTGCTTGTCGCCATTCCGGCCCTGGTGTTCTGGCGTTACTTTCGCAGCCGGGTCGACGAATATCTCCTGAATCTCGAGCTGGCGGGCGAGCGCTTCGCCCGCCACCTGAACACCTTGCGCCAATGACCGGCCTCGAACGAACCGGCTTTCGTTGCTTGCACCCAGCCGGAGTGCTTGCATGAGACGGATGCATTTCAGCCACGGGTCGCGCGAGGAGCCGGAGATCAATCTCATCCCGTTCATCGACGTCCTGCTGGTGATCCTCATCTTCCTGATGCTGACGACCACCTACAGCAAGTTCACCGAGATGCAGCTGCGCCTGCCGGTGGCAGACGCCGACGCGCAGCGCAACTATCCGAAGGAGGTCATCGTCGGTGTCTCTGCCGACGGGCGCTACTCGGTCAACAAGGCCCCGCTGGCCGACCGCAGCGTGGGCGCGATCACCGCGGCGCTCCAGGCCGCTGCGAGCGCGGCCGGCGACAGCGTCGTAATCATCAGTGCCGACGCCACGGCGACCCACCAGTCGGTGATCACCGTGATGGAAGCGGCGCGCCGTGCGGGCCTGATGCAGATCACCTTCGCCACGCAAGCCGCCGCCAAGGCGGGGCAGTAGGCTCTTGGCCCTGGAACGCGAGTGGCTGCGGCGCGGCGCCCTCGCCTGGTTGCTCTATCCCCTGTCGATCGCGTTCGCTCTGGTCGCGGCCGCGCGGCGAGGGCTCTATCGCGCCGGGCTGCTGAAATCGCAACGCTTCGACCGCCCGATCATCGTGGTCGGAAATGTCATTGCGGGCGGTTCCGGAAAAACGCCGGTCGTGATGGCCATCGCGCGGCACCTCGAGCGGCAAGGATTCAAGACCGGCGTGGTGTCGCGCGGATACGGTCGCACCACCCGCGACTGCCGTGAGGTGCACCGCGACAGCGACCCTGCAGAGGTGGGCGACGAACCGCTACTGATTCGCAGATCGACGACTTCTCCGGTCTTCGTCGCTCGCGAGCGCGTGCAGGCGGTCGAGGCCCTGCTCTCTGCGTATCCGGCGACGCGCATCGTGTTGTGCGACGACGGCCTCCAACACCTTGCTCTTTCGCGCGATATCGAGATCTGCGTCTTCGACGATCGAGGGACAGGCAACGGGTGGCTGCTGCCCGCGGGCCCCTTGCGCGAGCACTGGCCGCGCCGATGCGATCTGATTCTTCATACCGGGAAACAGCCTGCGTTCGAAGGGTTCACGTCTAGGCGAAGCCTGGCGGATCACGCGGTTGGCCAAGACGGCAAGGCGGTCGCGCTCGGCGAGCTGGCCGGCCGCCCTGTCATCGCAGTGGCCGCGATCGCTTCGCCCGAGTCGTTCTTCGAGATGCTGCGCGAGCGTGGCGTCGTGCCGGAGCATTGCATCGCGTTGCCGGACCATCACGATTTTCAAGGCTGGAAACGGCCCACCGATCGCAGTTACAC
Organism: Gammaproteobacteria bacterium; assembly: GCA_018820395.1. Lineage (GTDB taxonomy): Bacteria > Pseudomonadota > Gammaproteobacteria > Burkholderiales > Burkholderiaceae_C > Variovorax. The sequence continues at coordinate 8,212 of JAHJOG010000309.1, forward strand.
CGTGGTCTGTACCGAGAAGGACGCGGCCAAGCTGTGGCGCTTCGAGCCCCATGCGCTCGCCGTTCCGCTCGTGTTCGAACCCGCTCCCGAGTTCTTCCTTGCGCTTGACGCGAAGCTATCATCGCTCGATGGACTCAAAGCTTCTTGAACTGCTGGTCTGCCCCGTCACCAAGGGGCCGTTGACCTGGCATCCCCAGACCCAGGAACTGCAGTCGCGCAGCGCTCGCCTCGCCTATCCGGTGCGCGACGGAATCCCGGTGCTCATCGAGGCAGAAGCTCGAACGCTTTCGGACGAAGAGTTGGGCAATTGAGCTTCGTGGTCCTCATTCCGGCCCGGCTGGCGTCGACGCGACTTCCCGACAAGCCGCTGGCCGATATTGCCGGTCTGCCGATGGTCGTGCGGGTCGCGCAGCGCGCTCAAGCTTCGCAGGCGCGGCGCGTGGTCGTGGCGGCGGATGACCAGCGCATCATGGACGCGTGCAAGACGCACGGCGTCGAAGCACTCCTCACGCGCCGTGATCACCCGAGCGGCAGCGATCGCCTCGCGGAAGCCTGTGCGCTCCTCGCCATCCCCGACGACGATGTGGTGGTGAACGTGCAGGGCGACGAGCCCTTGATCGAGCCCCGCCTGATCGATGCCGTGGCACACACGCTGATCTCGCACCCCGAAGCGGCGATGAGCACGGCAGCCCATGCCATCGAATCGATCGAAGAATTCCGCAACCCCAACGTCGTCAAGACCGTGCTTGACGCGACGGGCAATGCCCTCTACTTCAGCCGCGCGCCCATTCCTTGGTGGCGCGATGGCGCATCGGCCGACGGCCAGGCGACGCTTCCGCACGCACCTCGACCGTTGCGGCACATCGGCATCTACGGCTATCGGGCCGGCTTCGTGCGCGACTATCCGCGATTGCCATCGGCACCGGTTGAGCACACGGAGGCTCTGGAGCAACTGCGCGCGCTCTGGCATGGGCACCGCATTGCAGTGCACGTCAGCGAAGAGGCACCCGGGCCCGGCATCGACACACCCGAAGACCTTGTGCGCGTGCGCGCGCTGTTCGCACGCGCCTGAATTCACTCGCGTTGGAATTCGCGTTTTGCCCGTCTGTGGGTCAAAAAACGCATGCTATCCTCGTTGCAATACCGCACGGGACGCAGCGCGCGCCGTCACGTCGCGAAGAACGATCCAAGAACCCGTCCGAGGACACCATGAGACTGATTTTGTTGGGCGCCCCCGGGGCAGGCAAAGGCACGCAAGCTGCGTTCATCTGCAAGAAGTACGGCATTCCGCAGATCTCTACCGGCGACATGCTTCGCGCAGCGGTCAAGGCTGGAACACCATTGGGACTTCAGGCGCAGTCGGTCATGGCCTCCGGCGCTTTGGTGAGCGATGACCTCATCATCAATCTCGTCAAGGAACGCATCGCGCTGCCCGACTGCGCCAATGGCTTCCTGTTCGACGGCTTTCCGCGCACGATCCCGCAGGCCGAAGCCATGCGCGCTGCTGGCGTCAAGCTCGACCATGTGCTCGAAATCGACGTGCCATTCGAAGACATCATCGAGCGCATGAGCGGCCGCCGGTCGCACCCGGCTTCGGGTCGCATCTACCACGCCAAATTCAATCCGCCGAAGATCGAGGGCAAGGATGATTTGACGGGCGAAGACCTGGTCCAGCGTGAAGACGACAAGGAAGAAACCGTTCGCAAACGGCTCGAGGTGTATAGCCAGCAGACCCGTCCCCTGGTCAACTACTACTCGCAGTGGGCCAAGGCCGAGCCCAGCTTGGCGCCGAGCTACCGGGTCATCAGCGGCGTGGGCAGTGTCGAGGAAATCACCCAGCGCGCCCTTCAGGCGCTCGCCGGAAGCTGATCAAGCCGGGTTCGATCGCAGGCCGTAGGCCTTGCCGTCCACGAACAGAAACTCCACGCGCATCACAGCGTCGCCCTGCTCGCCTTGGTGGGTGAATCCCACCGCAGACAGCATCTTTCCGGGAGTGATTTCCGCCACCTTCCACGCCTCCATGCGGGTGAGTGGCGCGAGTTCGAGCTCCCATTGGCGCTCGGTGCGCTTGGGTGCCACTGCCTTGGCCAGCAAGGCCGGTCCGTCCACGTCGGAACGCTGTTTGGGGAGCGTGCGCTGGGCGAGATCCGCCGGCACCCGCAGGTTTGCCGGCACTTCGAGCATCAGCTCTGCGTGCGGGTTTTGCCAACGCGCCTGCACCACCTTGCCCTCGAGATAGATCGGGCGCTCCTGATCGAAGCTGCTCCAGCCGTGATGGGCACGGGCGAGCGGAGTCAGCATGGGAAACGAAGCAGCGGCGGCGAGAATGCGACGGCGTTTCATGATGGCAATCCCTTCATTCAATAAGCGATCCAGCGCCCACAAAATACAACACCGAACCAGATGACCGTGGACAACACCAGTTGTACCCGCGCCAGCACGTCGAGTTTGGCCAGCGATCCCCGGGCGTGAAACCATGCCGCGTTGCCGCCTGCGACCGCCAGCAATCCCATCTTGAGGAGAAACGCCCGGTTCGCGATCAATTCGAGCGGCTGCGTGGAAAACATCAGCAGCCCGGTCGCAGCGGCCAGCGTGAATCCGCCCACCGCGATCGACAGTGACAGCTTCGCCATGGCCTGCAATGGAATGGCGGTCGAGCGCCCAAACGCCCTGAACTCCAGCGCGACAAGGTTGCCCAGAAGCAGAGCGATGCCGATGACGTGCAACGCCTCGAGCGCGGGGTAGGCCCAGGCGCTCGATTGCAGGGCACCGAACACCTCGTCACCCCTTGATCAGCGGCCGCTCGAGCAGATCGAGCATGAGCGCCACTCGCGCCTTGACCGGCGTCAGCGCCCCCATGTCTGCGATGGAGTCTGACGCCTTCGGCAAGATGCGCCCTTCAGCACAACGCGTGGCCCTCACGACGGCCACACCAGCCGCTTGAGCGCGCTGCGCCGCTGCTTCGAGCGCGTGGTGCAGCGTACCGTTGCCCGTGGCAGCCAGCACCAGCCCACGCACAGGTCGCACTCCGTGGCCGGACCGTGCATCGACAAGCGCATCGATGATCTCGCCACTCGCACCCGCGTGGCTCAGCACGATGTCGACGCGGGGCCACGAATCGACGCTCGCCAATCGATCGAGCAGGCCGGCAGCCCGCGGCGACGAGGTCGGCCAGTCACGCAATCGACGCACGACGCCCTCCTCGACGTATGCAATGGGTCCGGCATCCCCCGACCCGAATGCGTCGAGCCGATAGGTGTGCATCTTCTGCACGTCCATCGCGCCATGCACGACGCCCGCGCACACGGCCATCACGCCCTGAGCACCCTCTGTGGCGGCCACCACGATCGCGTCGCGCAGGTTCGGCGGGCCGTCGGGCGAAAGCGCGGTCGAGGGCCGCATCGCGCACGTGAGAACGATCGGCTTCGCGCATGCCAGGACCGCTTGAAGATAGAACGCGGTCTCCTCGAGCGTGTCGGTGCCATGCGCGACCACCACGCCTGCCACCTCGGGATCCGCCAGCCAATGTGCGCACCGTGAGGCGAGGTTCAGCCACACGTCGTCGCTCATGTCCTTGCTGTCGACCTGCGCCACCTGCTCGACATGCAGCACCGTCCCGGGCGGCGCAGCGACCCCGTCCAACAGTTCGGCCACGCCGACCTGACCGGTGACGTAGCCGATGTTGTCGCCCGCCGAAGCCGCACGACCGGAGATCGTGCCGCCGGTGCCGAGAACGACTACCTTGCCTGCGCTCGGGCTATTCGATGCAGCCATCGCTTGCCAACTTTCAGAAACTGGTTAAAAATACAGCTACTGGATATTCACCCAGTGCCGCAAGGATACGTCATGGACTTTGCAGTCAAGCTTACCGCCCGCCAGCAGCAGATCCTCGATCTGATTCAAAGCGCCATCGC
>JAHJOG010000310.1 GCA_018820395.1 Gammaproteobacteria bacterium
CTTCGCGGCGCTGCCGGCGGGCACGGTGGACACGCTGCTGCAGCCGCAGAACAAGCCCACGCTGACCAAGGTGCTGACCTACCACGTGGTGCCGGGCCGAGTCGACGCGCAGGCGCTGATGTCGATGATCGCGGCAGGTGGCGGCAAGGCGATGCTCAAGACCGCCAGCGGCGGCACGCTGACCGCGACGATGAGCGGCGGCAAGGTGATGATCACCGACGCCAAGGGCGGCACCGCGACGGTGACGATCGCCAACGTGTATCAGTCCAACGGCGTGATCCACGTGGTCGACAAGGTGCTGCTGCCGGGTTGATCTGCGGCGTCTTGCTCGAGCGGCGCGCCTTCAGGTGTGCGCCGTTCCGGGGCGGCTCGTTGCAACGACGAGCTGCCATTCGGCGCCCCGGCATCCGCTCGGGTGTTCCACGTTGGGGAACAAGCGCCCGCTTTTAAGCGCCAGTTCGAGGCCGCATCCGGTGCAGCGATAAATCCCCTCGTAGGGTGCGTCCGCGCCCAGACCGAAGCGCCGGTCGAATGCCTTCGAAGACGACGGCCGCACGAGCCGCATTTCCTTGAATATCGCCACCGGAATCCCTCTGGGCCTCAAGTTGGCCCGTGCCCTCTCACGTTCTCAGACTTGAGTTTCGCATGTAGCAGTTTGTGTCGTGCTGCGGATTTCCCTGCGCCTCGTTTTCCCGAGCCTCGGTTGCGCGTCGCCGCACATTTGTGTAGATGAGCCACAAAGATTGCTTTGGTATTCATCGGCCAATTTAATTCTTAACGTTTCACTTTCACTCGCCCCGCGCCGGGCGGCGAAATATGTCGCGAAAAGCGATGTAGGAAGCGGCTGACACGCAACGCACCAGCCAATAAAAACCGGGTTACGCGCATTGCATCGATCAAGCACCTGCTGAGTCGTGACATGCGCAAGAGCGCGCAGCTCGCCAGAAAGGGCTGCGCAGTCATGTCGGTTTTTTTGGAGCGAATGATGGCAGCAGTGGTCGGAGCAAGGTTCAGGTCTCTCGCATGGGCGACGGTCGTCGCCAGTGCACTTTCAACATTGGGCGGTTGCGCATCGAGCGGCCGCGTGGGATTCGACGGAGGCGGGCTCAGCGGCAAACAGGCCGCCGTCACGGGCGGTGCGTCGAGCGATGAGGCCAAGGGCTCGGGCGGCACCGCATCGACTTCGTCGGCCGCGCACCAGGGCAGCAGCGACGCCGCCAACGGCGCACTCGGGCTCGGCGGCCTTGCGGATCCGGCGGGCGGCACGCCTCAATCCACGTCGACCACGTCGAACACTTCGAACCCGTCGAACCCTTCGACCACTTCGGCAAAGACGGCCTCGGTGAGCGGTCAGATCGTCGACGGTCTTGGGAAGACCGTGACGACGTTGGGCCAGCAGGTCGGCGGTCTGGGCGGCGGTCATGGCACGGGCGAGCTGATGCGCAATGTCGGCGAGACGATCGACGCCACAGGCACCGCAGTGAGCAGCGGCCTCGGCAAGCTTGGCAACGGCGCCGACCCGATCGGCACGACGCTCGGCGGCTTGCCAGCCGTTGTCGACGGCGCCGGTCGCGTGGTCTCGACCACCGGCGACATGGTGGCCCGGATCGGCAAGGATTCCGTGCTGAAGCCCGTGACCGACACGGCCGGCAGGGCCGTCGACACGATCGGCGATGGCCTCGGCGCCACCGCTGCCCGGCTCGACACCATCGCGTCGAGCGACTCGATTCGTCAGGTCACGCGCGGCGCGAACGAGGCCATCGCGCCGATCGAACGCCAGGTGTGGACGCTGACGCAGCGCATCGGCGATGGCGTCGGCGTGGGCGCGCCGGTGGCCGCTGTCACGACGAGCCTCGGCAACCGCATCCAGGGCGAACGCACCCAAGGCGTGGCGGTGGCGCTCGGCGATACGGTGAGCGCGACGGGCTTGGTGGTGCATTCGCCTTCCAGTCAGGGCGGAGGCTTGTTGTCCAACGTGCTGAACCCGGCCGTGCTCGCCAACGGCCTGGCCGGCGGCGTCTCGTCGACCGGCGGCTCCACGACGAACCCGGTCGTCGCATCGATCGCGTCGGCCATCGCGCCGATGGCGACACCGGTCACCTACAGCGCCACGAACGCCGTGGCCCCGGTCACGACGGCAATCGCGCCGATCACGACCCCGCTCGCGAGCGGCCTCACGGGTGCCGTGGCCCCGGTCACGTCGACGCTGACGAACGCCACGGCGCCGGTCACGTCCACGCTGATGAGCGCCACCGCGCCGATCACCACGTCACTCGCGACGGTCACTGCCCCGGTCACTGCCGCAGTCACCACGACGATCGAGCCGGTCGTGGCCACCGTGCAATCGATCGCCGCGCCGATCGTGACGCCGATCGTCAACACCACGACAAGCGTGGTCAGCAGCACCACCACCACGACCGCCACCACGCTCACCAACGTCGGCGGCGTCGTGGGTGGCGTGACGGGCGGGCTGACGGGCGGCTTGACCGGCGGCCTGATGAACCGGCCCTGAGTTCGCCTCCTCGCAATCCGCCTCGTCCGAGCGACCCTGCACCGAGCCTTCCCTGTGATGTCGATACGAATTTTGAAAGTCGCCCTGGCGATCTGCCTGTCGCTGGGCGCCGCAGTGGCGGTTAGGGCGCAGACGTCGCTGCCCGGCAATCCGCTGGACCGACTCCCGCTCCCCACAGTGCCGGCTGGCGCGACGGGTGTGGCGCCCGAGGTCGAAGGGAAGGTGCCTCAGGGTGTCGGTGCGGACGGTCTCGCTCGGCAAATGCAGGTGCGGCGCTTCGACATCGAAGGTGTGAGCGCCGTGCCGTTCGAGAAGATCGCCGATCTCTTCCAACCGCTGATGGGGCGCCGCGTCAGCGTCGCGCAGATGGTGGCCGCTGCCACGGCGGCCACGGCCGTCTATCGCGACGCCGGCTATCCGCTGGCCTTCGTCTTCGTGCCCGGCCAGAGTCTCGACGACGGCGTGGTGCGGGTGGTCGCGGTGGAAGGCTATGTGTCCGACGTGCGCATCGAAGGTGACGCCGGCGCGTCCGAGGCGCAGCTTCGGGCCATGACCGAACGCCTCCAGCACGAGCGGCCGCTTCGGCTCGAGACATTCGAGCGCGTCAGCCAGTTGCTCGCCCGGCTGCCGGGCCTGAACGTGGTGGCCGAAGCGTCGCTGCCGACCACCACCAGCGGCCAGACCGCGCTGACGCTGAAGGTGAAGCGCAAGCCGTCCAACCTGTCGCTCGGCGCCGATCTGCGCCAGCCGCGCTCGCGCGCCGTGCTGACCGGCACCCTCAACGATCCGCTGCTTCCGGGCAGTCAGTTGAACGCGTCCACGCTGCTCGGCGATCCGTCGCAGGAACGCCTGGTCGCGCTGGGCTACGTGCAGTACCTCGGCGCCGATGGCCTGGCCTTCAACGCGAGCTATGCCAACTACCGCGGCTACCCCGATTCCAAGGCCGGTCCCGGCAGCGCTGTGGAGCGGCTGAACACCAACCAGCGACTGGACCTGTCGCTCGCCTTTCCCCTGTTGCTGCGGGCTACGCGCAGCGTGACGCTGAGCGGCGGCTTCTATGCCGTGGACAACATCGACCACTACCGTGCCAGCACCGGTGGCGGACGGCTGGACGACGTGGCACGCGTTCGCGGCGTGTACGCCCAGCTCGCCTCCCTGTCCGCAGGCAAGGACCAGAGCCGCAACGCGAGCCTGCGCGTGACGCAGGGCATCGACGGTCTGGGCGCGACCAGCGCCTATCGCAGCAACATCCCGGGCCTGGTCGCACCCGCCGCGGACCTCGCCTTCACGCGCCTGAACCTCGACCTGGGGCAACGCGACCGCTTCGCCAATCGCTGGGGCACTGCGTTCTCCTTCGGCGGCCAATACAGCGCGCAGGCACTGCCGAGCCCCGAGCGCGTGTCCTTCGGCGGCGCGCGCTTCGGCCGCGGCTATGGCGCCGGTGACGCGAGCGGCGATTCGGGCTGGGGTGCCAGCGCCGAGATCAACCGGCAGTTCACCACGCCGGGCACCTGGCTGAAGCAGATCGAGCCCTACCTGCTGGTCGAAGCGGCCGAGGTGTCGGCGCGACAGGCCCTCCCCTCACCGCGCAAGCTCGGCTCGGTCGCCGTCGGCGTGCGCGTGTCCGACGCCCGGCACTACAGCATCGACCTCGCGCTCGCCAAGCCCACCGGAGACGCCTCCGCGACGAACCCTGGACGCAAGACGCGCGTCAGCCTGCTGATGAGCTATCAGCTGGACCCCTGAGTTGCTCACGAACCCGCCCCAACGGCCCACCCCTTCACCGATCCTCGAAATGACCACGTCCCACGCTCCCACCTTCATCCGCCACCTGGCGGCGATCGCCTGTGCATGCGTCGTCGCGGCGCTGCCTGTGCAGCCGGCCTCGGCCGCCACGGCGACCACCACCTTCCTGGTGTCGGCCAACGTGCTGTCGTTCTGCTCGGTGACGGCGCTGCCCCTCGCTTTCGGCAGTTACTCGGGCACTCAGGTGGACACGACCACCACGCTTTCCGTCACCTGCACGTTCGGCACGGCCTATTCGATCGGACTGAGCGCAGGCACCACGTCGGGCAACTCGATCACGGCGCGCCGCATGGTCCGCACGGCCGGCACCGAAGTGCTGGGCTACAGCCTCTTCAGCGACAGCCAGCGCTCGGTCAACTGGGGCGACACGCCCGCCACCAACGCGGTGGCCGGCACCGGCAGCGGGCTCGCGCAGTCGCTCACGGTGTATGGGCGGCTGCCTGCCGGGCAGACGACGATTCCTGTCGGCGCCTACTCCGACATCGTCACCGTCACCGTCAACTACTGATCGCGACCGCCATGCGACTGTGCAACCCGAAGAGGGCGTGGACCAGGATGCTGGCCATCGCGTCGGCCGCAGCCTGCACGCCGGCGATTGCAGGCATGCTGCAGATCGCGCCGCTGCGCATCGAGCTCGCCGCCGCTCGCCCCGTCGCCGCACTGACGGTGCGCAACGGCGACGCGCATGAAATGTCCGTGCAGGCCGAAGTGCTCGAATGGACCCAGGAAAACGGCCGCGACGTGTACCGTCCCACGCGCGACGTGCTGGTGAATCCGGTCATCTTCAAGCTCGCGCCCGACGGGACGCAGATCGTGCGCCTGGGCCTGCAGGTGACCGCCGGCGAGACCGAGCGGGCCTACCGCCTCTTCGTGCAGCAGTTGCCACGCCAGCAGCCTCACGAGGCGGGCGCCGGCGTGCACATGCAGACGCTGTTGCGCCTGGGCGTGCCGGTGTTCGTGCCGTCGACTTCGCCTCGCATCGCCGCACGATGGCAGGTGCTGGCGACGGGCTCTGGCAGCGAGCCTGCGCTCACCCTGGAGAACACCGGCTCCACCCACATCCAGCTGACCCGCGTCACGGTACGCGCGGTGGGCGGCGCCGAAGATCCATCTTTCGGCATGTCGCTCTACGTGCTTCCTCAGCAGACTGCGCGCGTTCCGGTTCGTTGGCCGGCAGCAGCGGGCAGTGCGGTGAGCGTGAGTGCGGTGGCGGACACGCCGACGCCCTTGCCGACCGTCCAGCTGACGGTGCCCCGTGCGGAAGCGGCAGCTCGCTAGCGCCTTCCTGCTTGCCGCGAGCCTGATGGTCGTCACCGCCGCCCCAGCGCGCGAGGTCGCCTCCTCGGGCGGCAAGGAGGTCGGCGCAAGCGGCGGCAGCGTCGCCCAGCGCGGCGAGGAGACTGCCGCGGCCGCACTGCTGGTGGTCGAGGTACGTGTCAACGGCGCTCCGTCGGGCATGGTGCGCGCCGCGCGGCGGCCCGGTGGGCCGGCCCTCTTCAGCGGGGACGACTTGCGCGCCTGGCGCGTCCGTCTGCCGGGCGGACCCGCCACCGTGATCGACGGCGTGCCCTACTACGACCTGACGCCCGTCGCGGGCGCAACGGTCGAGTTCGACGAACTCGCACAGGCGAGCGAATTGCATCTGCCGGCCGAGGCTTTCGTCGACAGCGCAGCATCGGCGGCGGACAGCGCTGCGCCGCCACTGACGCCGAGCGTCTTCGGCACCTGGCTCAACTACGACCTCGCGGTGCAGAAGGACGGCAAGGGTCAGAGCGCCGCAGCGCTCGTCGAGGCCGCGGCATCGGGCGAGTGGGGCATGGCGAGCACCAGTGCGCTGGTCGGCAGTGCCACCGGCGCTGCGGATGGACACACCGTCCGGCTCGAAAGCACGCTGCGCCGCGACGATCCGCAGCGCTTCACCCGACTGACCGTGGGCGACACCATTCAGCAGGGCGCCGCCTGGTCGACACCCTTTCGTTTTGGCGGCGTGCAGTTCGGCACGCAGTTCAGACTGCGGCCGGGCTTCGTCAGCTACCCCACGCCGACGCTGCAAGGCGGCGCGGCGCTGCCGTCGGCGGTGGAGCTCTACGTCAACGACACGCTGCGCTACCAGGGGCGCGTGGACCGCGGCCCTTTCACGCTCGACCAGGTCCCCGTGCTGACCGGTGCCGGCGAGATGCGCTTCAACGTCACCGATGCGCTGGGCGTCACGCGCACCGTGCTCACGCCCTACTACGTGAGCTCCTCGCTGCTCAAGGCCGGCCTCACCGACTATTCGGTCGACATCGGCTGGACGCGGCTCGGCTACGGCACGCGCAGCTTCGACTATGGGCCGCCCTTCGCGGCCGGCAACTGGCGCCGCGGACTGAGCGATTCGATGACCGCCGAGCTGCACGGCGAAGCCAGCACCCAGACCCAGGCCGCCGGTGCCGGCGCGACCTGGGTGTGGCCGTCGCTCGGCGAATTCGGGCTGCACGCCGCGCTGAGCCGGAGCACGCGCTCGGGCAGCGGGCATCTGGTGCGGGCCACCTATGCGCGGCTGGGGCCGGACTGGAGCTTCTCGGCCAGCCGGCAGATCGCGAGCGCAGGTTTCTCGCAGGTTGCGACGGAAGATGAGCCGGCACGTCTGCGATCGCAGACCCAGGTCTTCGCGGGACACACGCTGGGCCGGCTCGGCAACCTGGGTGCCAGCTTCACCGAAGTGCGCCGCGAAGGCAGCGAGCGCGTTCGCGTGCTCACCGCGAGCCATTCGGTGTCTCTCGGTTCGCGCGCCGTGCTGACGAGCTACATCGCGCGCAGCCAGTCGAGCCGCCAGAGCGCCACGCAGATCGGCTTTTCGCTGACCATCCCGCTGGGCGAACGTGAAAGCACCTCGGTGTCGGTGCAGCGTCAATCGGGCCGGGCCACCGTACAGGCCGAAGTGACCCGGGCCGCGCCGCCGGACGAGGGCTGGGGCTACCGACTGGCCGCGGCCGGTGGCGAATTCGGTCGCACACAGGCGCAGGCCCTCTGGCGCACCGGCGCCACCGAACTCGGCGCCGAGGTGGCCAGCGACCATGGACGCGGCGCAGCCCGGCTCACCGCACGCGGCAGCGTCGGCCTGGCCGGCGGCATCGGCTTCGCGGCGCAGCAAGCGTCGGAAGCCTTCGCCATCGTCACGGTCGACGGCGCGGCGCCGGGGCTGGACATCTACCGCGACAACCAGCCGGTCGCGCGCACCGACGCGGCGGGCCGGGCGGTCATCGGCGGACTGCGGCCCTACGAAGTCAATCGCCTGAGCATCGACAGCACACGCCTGTCGATCGACACGCAGCTGCGCGGCGACAAGCTGACGGTGGTGCCCCGCCAGGGCGGCTTCGCGGTGGCCGCATTCGAAGTGTCGAACGTGCGCAGCGCGACGCTCACGGCGCTGCAGGCGAACGGGCAGGCCGTGCCGGCGGGCAGCGAGGTCCGGCGTGCGGGCAGCCTCGATCCGACGGTGTCGGGCTTCGACGGCCTGCTGCGCGTGGAGCAGCCGCGCGCGGGCGAACGCATCGAGCTGCGGTGGACGGACGCCGCATGCGAACTGGTGGTGCCGCCTATCCCGCCGTCGGTGCCTCTGCCGCACCTGGGCAGCGTGCGCTGCGACACGCCGCCCTCTGCGATGCTTCGATGATGCGCAGCCTGCTCTCAGCCCTTCGACGATCGCTCGCCCAGGCCACCTGGCGCTTGGGTGCCATTGCGACGCTGGCGGCGCTGGCGGCATTCGCGGCGGCACCCGCCCAGGCGCTCTGCCTGGTCTGCACCGGCAGCGTGTCGGCGACGCCGCATGCCTTCGGCACCTACGACCCGCTGGCGAGCGGACCGCGCGACTCGACCTCCACCGTGTCGGTGACGATCACCGGCGTCGCCGGTTTGCTGGTGCCTTATTCGATCTCGCTCGGTGGCGGCGTGAATGGCTCGATCGCCGACCGCCAGATGGTCAACGGCACCAGCCGCATGCACTACAACCTCTACACCGGGAGCACCCGCACGACCGTGTGGGGCGACGGCAGCGTGGGCACGACCGTGTCGGGGTCGGTCCTGCTCACGGCGCTGCTGTTGACCGCGACCGTGAGCCACACGGTGTATGGCCGCATCGGCGCCGGCCAGACGACGCTCGTACCGGGCGGCTACGACGACACGATCACCGTGACCGTGCTGTTCTGAGCGCCATCGGCACTCGCGGCGATCGCCTCAGCGGCGCCCGGCACGCTTTCGAACGGGCTCCAGCAGCGCCGCTTCGGTGTCGAGGTCGGCTGCCTGGCTGACCCGGCCCTCGTCGTCGTGCAGCACCGACAGCCGGCGCAGCTGCTGCCAGCCCGACAAGCGCTCCGGCTCGACGCCGGCGGATCGGGCGATGAGCGCCATCGAGCTGTCGGGCGCCTGCGTGCGGGTGGCCTCGTCGTCCACCACCCGCTTGCGCAGCGGCGCGAGGACCAGCATCACCAGGAAGATGATGCCGATCAGCCCCGCGTACAGCGTGAGCAGCGCCGAGTCGTCGAGCGAGCGCGTCGGCTGGAAGAAATGGCGCCAGGCATAAAGCACCACGGCGATCCAGAACGCCACCACCAGCAGCGGGCGCAAGGCGTGCAGCCAGAGGTAGGCCAGGTAGGCACTGCGCGTCGGCTTGTTGGCCCGAAAGGCGCGCAGCGGTACGCGCGCGGCGTCGAGGATCGGCTCCTCCTGCGGCTCGGACCAGTCGCGCTGGCGCTCTTCGGGCGGCAAGCCCTGGAGCTGATCGACACGGGGCATGGAAGCGGGGTCATTTGACATCGACAATTCCTCGGTCGGGGCTGGTCCAGCGTGCGCGTTTGCCGCGCTGGCGCACGAGCGTGCGTGGCAGCGCGAACACTGTCGTCAGCATGTTGATCATCCAGAAGGCGACGGGGTACCAGCCCGTCCAGAGAAAGTAGCGCATGATCCGGCGGTCGTAGTGGCGGTCGATCCACAGGCTCACGAGCAGCTGCAGCATGCAGGTCATGCCCAGCAGCACGCCGTGCCATTCGGGCACGAAGCCGACGTAGCGCCACTCGGGCGGCAGCCAGGGCTTGAGCAGCGCCAGCACCAGCACCGAGAACATCGCGTAGGCCCACACCACGCTGGCGAGGTATTCGATGAAGATCGGCCACATCGCCGCGTTGCGCGGCTTGAGCACCTGGCCGGTGTAGCGCAGCAAGGTCTGGATGCCACCCATGGCCCAGCGCTGCCGCTGGCGATACAGGCCGCGCACGGTTTCGGGCATCAGGATCCAGCAGAGCGCACGTGGCTCGAAGCGCACGCGCCAGCCGGCCAGCTGCAGCTTCCAGCTGACGTCGATGTCCTCGGTCAGCACGTCGGGGCTCCACAGGCCGACTTCCAGCAAGGCGCTGCGGCGGAACATCGCGAGCACGCCCGAGATGGTGAAGATGCGCCCGGTCAGCTGCTGCGAACGCTTGATGAGGCCGATGGTCGACGAGAACTCGCCGACCTGCATGCGCCCGAGCAGGCTGGTGCGCGTGCGGATGCGCGGATTGCCGGTGACGGCGCCGACGCGGTCGGCCTGCAGCAGGTGCCACAGCAGCCAGGCGATCGCATCGCGGTCCACCAGCGCATCGCCGTCGACGCCCAGGATGTATTCGCCCTGCGCCAGCACGGCGGCCGTGTTGAGCCCGACGGCCTTGCCCTGGTTGCCCGCGTGATGCACTACGCGCAAAGCCGGGTAGCGCGCCGCCAGCCGGTCGAGGATGGCGCCCGTCTCGTCGGTGCTGCCGTCGTTGATGGCGATGACTTCGAAGTTCGGGTAGCGGGTGCGCATCAGCTGATCGATCACCTCGCGCACCCGCGGCGCCTCGTTGAAGCAGGGCACGATCACGCTCACGAGCGGGAACGCCTCGAGCAGTTCGAGCGGGTCGGTCTTGACGTGACGGCGCTTCTCGAAGACCAGCGCGTGCGCGATGCCGCCGCCGATCCACACGTAGGCCATGAGAAACGGAAAGTAGAAGACGTAGTCGAACACCGCCTGCACGAAGGCCGGGCCGAACAAAGCGAGGTTCATCGCGGGGTCTCCTTCGGTGCTCGGGGCGCCGCGCCGGTGCGGGAGGCATCGGCGTCGGTCGAAGCAATGGGTGCGATCGGCGGCGCCGGGGGTGGCAGCGGCGCGGCGAGCGCGGGCGGTGTGACCAGCGGCTCCTTCTTGTCTTCGAGGTTGTCGCGCACCGACAGCGCGCTGCGCACGGTGGCGAGCCCGGGCTGGTCGTTGAGGAAGTCGTCGGGGTAATACGCCAGGTGGCGCGCGCCGAGCCGATGGAGCAGCGTCCACTGGGCGCGCAGCGTGGCGTCCGGCACCGGCTCGCCGGTGCGCCAATCGCGCGCCTGCAGTTCGAACACGGTGCGTTCGAAGCCGTGCGGGGTGGCCGCGGCGACACGGGCGAGCGTCGCGAGCCAGCCGGCCGGGTCCTTCGCCTGCTCCATGTAGGGCATGGCCATGACCACGGTGTAGTCGTAGGCGGCGAGCGACTGCGCATAGTTCTGCGCGAACCAGGCTTCGGACGCGGGCTCCAGCAGCGGTCGTGCGAACAGATTGCGCGCTGTGAGCAAGGTCGGCTGCCACACGCGCATGCGCCCGGCGAGTTCGAGCGTGAAGTCGTTGAGGAAGCGCGTCTTGGCTTCGGACCAGCGCGCCGCCAGGGCCGGATCGGCGCGGATGGCGGCAATGTCGCGCGGCAGGCCCCAGCGCGCATACGCATCGAGCGCGGCAGGGCCGGCGTCTTCGTCGTCGGCGAGCGCAGCGTCGTCGTGGAACAGCACGCCGGCCACCGGCGCGTTGCGCGCCAGGTCTTCATACAGATCGCCGATCAGCGTGCGAACGGCCGGCACGAAGGGCGACAGACGCTCGTAGCGCTCGCCGGAAGTC
>JAHJOG010000311.1 GCA_018820395.1 Gammaproteobacteria bacterium
AAATGAGCGATATCGAAGCACGCGTCAAGAAAATCATTGCCGAGCAACTCGGCGTTGAAGAATCCAAGGTAGAGAACAAGTGCGCTTTCGTGGCGGACCTCGGCGCTGATTCACTGGATACCGTCGAACTGGTCATGGCACTCGAAGACGAGTTCGGCATCGAAATCCCGGACGAAGACGCCGAGAAGATCACGACAGTCCAGAACGCCGTCGATTACGCCACTCAGAATCAAAAGGCCTGATATCGGCCCCGCTGAATCGCTCATTCGGCCCGCGGCTTTCAACGCCGCGCGAGCCCGAACCAGCTTTCGGCGCTCCCAGAAAGGTATGCCGGCATGACCAAACGCCGCGTCGTCGTGACCGGTCTCGGTTGCATCGCTCCCGTCGGGAACACCGTCTCCGAGTGCTGGACCAATCTCCTGGCTGGCAAATCGGGTGTCGCCTCCATTTCCAAGTTCGATGCGAGCGGCTTTTCCTGCCGATTCGCAGGCGAGGTCAAGGGCTTCGACATCAAGCAATACATCCCGGAGAAGGAAGCGCGTCACATGGACCGTTTCATTCATCTGGGCCTGGCTGCCGCAATGCAGGCAGTGCAGGACAGCGGGCTGCCCACAGGTGATTCCTTGCGCCGCGAGGACGCTGTGCGCATCGGCTGCAATATAGGATCCGGAATCGGCGGTCTGCCGATGATCGAGGAGACCCACGCGGAACTCGAGAAGCGCGGACCCCGTCGCGTATCCCCGTTTTTCGTTCCCGCTTCGATCATCAACATGATTTCCGGTCATGTGTCGATCAAGTACGGATTCAAAGGTCCGAACATCGCGGTTGTCACCGCGTGCACCACGGGGTTGCACGCGGTGGGTACATCTGCGCGCATGATCGAATATGGCGACGCCGACGTGATGATCGCGGGCGGCTCCGAGTCCACGGTGTCACCGTTGGGCATGGGTGGATTCGCCGCGGCGCGTGCCTTGTCGACACGCAACGACGACCCGGCGACAGCGTCAAGACCGTGGGACAAGGACCGTGATGGTTTCGTTCTCGGTGAAGGCGCAGGCGTCCTCGTGCTCGAAGAATACGAGCACGCGAAAGCGAGGGGCGCAAAGATCTACGCCGAAGTTTGCGGCTTCGGAATGAGCGGCGACGCGTTCCACATGACCGCGCCCGACGTCGACGGCCCGCGACGCTCGATGGAGATGGCGCTGGCCAATGCCAGGATCTCGGGTGACCAGGTGCAGTATCTGAATGCGCATGGCACGTCTACGCAGCTCGGCGACTTGAATGAAACCAACGCGATCAAAAACGCGTTCGGTGATCACGCCCGCAAACTGGTGGTCAATTCGACAAAATCGATGACCGGACACCTGTTGGGCGGCGCCGGGGGGATCGAGTCGGTCTTTACCGTCCTCGCGCTGCATCACCAGAAGAGCCCGCCGACGATCAACATCTTCAATCAAGATCCTGAGTGCGATCTTGACTATTGCGCCAACGAGGCGCGAGACATGAAGATCGAGTTTGCGATGAAGAACAATTTCGGCTTCGGCGGCACCAACGGCACGCTGGTTTTTAAGCGCGCTTGAGAGCCGTCCTTCATCCATGATCGGCGTGCCAGCGGCAAGCTATCCGGTCGGACGGTCATTGCGCACGCGGCGCATTCTGTGGGCCGTCTGGGCAAGCGGCGCTCTATGCAGCCTGCTCGCAGCGTGGCGTTGCGCGGGGTTCGGCTGGCAGACTGGCCTCATGGTCTTTGCCGTTGTCGTTGCTGCCGGGCTATTGCGCAAGCACCTGGGCGCATCAGAGGCTCCATCGGTGCTGGAATTCAATGGCAGGGAATGGACCTTGTCTGGAAAGGCCAAACGTCGCATCGCTCAGGTTGCCGTGGCACTGGACCTGCAGTTCGCAATGCTGCTCCGGTTAAAGCTCTTGCAAGGCACGCCGCGTTGGATATGGGTCGACCGAAACTTGTCTGCGCGGCATTGGGGTGACCTTCGTCGCGCACTGTATTCTCGTCCGGTCGCCAGATCGGGCGCGGGTCATCCAGATCCGCTGAGATAGTCAGTCCGTACTCCCGAGATGACTGCTGCAGCCCCGCCCCCACCGCCAGCCGAAGGCGAAGCCGCCAGCGTGCCCGTCGCGCAACCTGCACCTGGTGAGGTTGACTTTCAACTGGTGCAGCGGACGGTCGCTGGCGACCAGAAGGCCTTCGAACTGCTCGTGATCAAGTACCAGCGACGGATTGAACGGCTGATCGGTCGCATGGTCCGGGATGTGGATCTGGTCGAGGACATTGCACAGGAAACGTTCATCCGGGCCTACCGCGCCTTGCACCAGTTCCGAGGCGATGCGCAGTTCTACACCTGGCTCTATCGCATCGCGGTCAACACAGCCAAAAAGGCGCTGGTCGACCTGAAGCGTGATCCGACCGTGTCGGAAGGCGCTCTTCGCTCGTCATCTGACGACGAAGATGAAACTTACAGGCGCGGAAACGAACCAACGACCGACGAAACCCCCGAATCCGTGATGGCAGCCAACGAAATCGCGGCGGCGGTCGAATCTGCGATGGAAGCCTTGCCCGCAGAACTGAGGCAGGCAGTGACGTTGCGCGAAATCGAAGGCATGAGCTATGAAGAGATCGCCGAGGTCATGAATTGCCCGATCGGGACGGTACGGTCGCGGATTTTTCGCGCGCGAGAGGCCATTTCGGCCAGGGTGAAACCGCTTCTGGACAATCAGTCCGGCAAGCGCTGGTAAGCAGGTGGACGACATGAACATTTCGAACTCGGTGCTCGAGCAACTTTCTGCACTTGCCGACGGGCAATTGCGCGACGACGAACTCGCCCAGATGATCACGCGGGTCGGCGTTGACGACGAACTTCGGCTCGCGTGGCAGCGCTACCACCTGATCGGGGACGTTCTGCGTGCGGGCGCGCATGCACCCTGCCATCAGAGTTCGGAATTCTTGACCCGATTCCAGAGCCGACTCGAGAGCGAACCTGTGGTGCCCGTGCTCTTGCCGGAACCGTCGCTTCGTCTGCGCTCGCTGAAACAGGAAGCGTCCAACGAGCCACAGTTTCGCTGGAAGGTTGTTGCGGGCGTCGCTTCGGTGGCTGCGGCTGCAGCGATCGGATGGAACTGGATGGGCGTCGGCCCGCGGTCATCGATGGGTCCCCAAATCGCACAACAGGACAGCTCCCAGTCTCTGCTGTCGGTTGCAAGTCCGATGCAGCAGTCTGCGGCGCCGTCGCCCATGCGTGTCATCGTAGGGAGTGGGGCCCCCCAGATCATGCTGCGTGACCCGCGTTTGGATCAGTTGCTCGAAG
The DNA here is from genome assembly GCA_018820395.1 of Gammaproteobacteria bacterium. Lineage (GTDB taxonomy): Bacteria > Pseudomonadota > Gammaproteobacteria > Burkholderiales > Burkholderiaceae_C > Variovorax. The sequence continues at coordinate 3,321 of JAHJOG010000311.1, forward strand.
CGCATCAGCAAGCGGGTGGTGCGTCGCAGATGCCCTCCGGCTTTCTGCGCAATGCGACCTTCGACGGCCCATCGCGGTGATCGTGCGACCCTTTGTACACCTCATGCTTGGCCGCGTGTCCTCGTCGGCTCGCGGAGCCTGCGTCATGCTCGTGGCAATGTGCGCGGCCCATGCGAGCATCGCTCAATCGCAGGCGCCGACACCGCAGTCTGCAGCGCCCGCCAGCGAAGTTTCCGCGCTCGGGGCGGCCGGCTGGTTGCAGCGGATGCATGCGGCGTCGCGTCAGCACACCTACATGGGGACCTTCGTCGTGACGGCTTCTTCAGGAAATCTGTCGAGCGCGCGCATTTGGCATGTGTCCGAGGGGAATATGCAGTTGGAGCGCATCGAAGCCCTGTCGGGCCCTCCGCGCTCCACCTTCAGACGCAACGATCAGGTAATGACGTTTCTACCTGATGCGAAGGTGGTCAAGAGCGAGAAGCGCGAAAACCTCGATCTGTTTCCGAGCCTTGTTGGGACTCCCGACTCCTCCGTGGGCAATCTTTATGGCGTCCGCGTGGTCGGAAAAGACCGCGTCGCCGGATTCGACGCCGATGTGGTGGTCCTCGAACCACGCGACAACTTGCGTTTCGGCTACCGAATCTGGAGCGAACGAAATTCGGGACTGGCAATCAAGCTCCAGACCATCGATGGCGAAAATCGCGTCGTGGAGCAGTCAGCGTTCTCCGAGCTTCAACTCGATGCGCCGATCAAAGCTGCCGCCCTCGGGCAAATGATGAACGAGACGGCGGGCTACCGCGTCTTGAAGTCGGAGATCGAGCGAACCACCGCGTCGCGCGAGGGCTGGATGCTTCGCTCGCCCGTGGCGGGTTTCAAGCCTGTCAGTTGCCTTCGGCGCTCCATCGGATCGCATGACCAGAGTCGCACCGTGCAATGGACCTTTTCTGACGGTCTCGCGTCGGTGTCGCTGTTCGTCGAACCTTACGATGCCAAGCTGGAGCGGCGCGAAGGTCTGCTCGCCATCGGCGCCACGCACACCTTGACGAGGCGGTTGGTCCGAGGCCAGGGTGATTGGTGGCTGACCGCGGTGGGCGAGGTGCCGGTCCGAACGCTCGAAGCGTTCGCCCAGAGTCTTGATCGCGAGCGGTGAAACACTATTTGCGTCTTCACACGACGTATCCATCTCAAGGAAAGCAATGATGCTCAGAATCGACAGGAACGGCTTCCGTTCCCTCTTTTATGCGGCAGTGCTCGCGATCGTCAGCTCGGCGGGTACTCTGGCGCCTGTGACTTCGGTCCATGCGCAGACTCGCACGCTGCCCGATTTCACGGATCTGGTCGACCAGGTTGGTCCGGCCGTCGTCAACATACGCACGATCGAGAAAGTCGTGCAGCGGGGCGGCAGCGGAGGCGAGATGGACGAGGAAATGCAGGAGTTCTTCCGGCGTTTCTTCGGCCAACCGATGCCAGGCGTACCGCGCCAGGGTCCCCGACCCAACCGTCCGCAGCAGCCGCAAGAAGAAGAGCGTCCTCGGGGCGTGGGGTCCGGGTTCATTTTGACGCCGGATGGCTATGTCATGACCAACGCGCACGTGGTCCAGGACGCGTCCGAAGTGCTTGTCACGCTGACTGACAAGCGCGAGTTCAAGGCTAAGTTGATCGGCGCGGACAAACGCACCGATGTCGCGGTGGTCAAGATCGACGCGACCGGCTTGCCTGCGGTCAAGGTCGGAGAGGTGTCGCGCCTTCGCGTCGGCGAATGGGTCATGGCGATCGGATCGCCTTTCGGCTTGGAAAACACCGTGACTGCGGGAATCGTCAGCGCCAAGCAGCGCGACACCGGCGACTATCTTCCTTTCATCCAGACCGACGTCGCCATCAATCCGGGCAACTCCGGCGGGCCGCTGATCAACATGCGTGGCGAAGTGATAGGCATCAACAGTCAGATCTATTCGCGCTCCGGCGGATTCATGGGGATCTCGTTTTCCATCCCCATCGACGAGGCGATACGGGTCAGCGATCAATTGCGAGTGTCCGGGCGTGTCTCGCGCGGCCGCATTGGCGTGCAGATCGATCAAGTCTCCAAGGAGGTTGCCGAATCGATCGGATTGGGTTCCGCCAAAGGTGCGCTGGTTCGCGGCGTCGAGGTGGGGTCGCCTGGCGAGAAGGCCGGCATCGAACCGGGCGACATCATCACCAGCTTCGATGGCAAGCCCATCGAGAAGCCAAGTGACCTACCCAGACTCGTGGGAAACACGAAGCCGGGCACCAAGAGCTCCGTCAGCGTGTTTCGGCGCGGCAATTCGCGCGACCTGGATGTGACCATCGCAGAAATCGAGCCGGACGCGCCGGCCAAGCGACCGGCAGAGCGTGAGGAGCAACCGATCAAGCCTTCCGCTCCGGCCGTTGCCAAGTCCATGGGCCTCGCAGTGAGCGAACTGACCGATGTCCAGCGCAAGGAACTGAAGCTCAAGAACGGCGGCGTGAAAATAGATGCGGCGACCGATGCGGCTGCAAGAGCCGGTCTTCGTGAAGGCGACATCGTGCTGGCCATCAACAACCAGGAAGTGCACAGTGTTCCGGAACTTGAAGCCGCATTGGCCAAGGCGGACAAGAAGAAGTCAGTCAGAGTGCTCTTCCGTCGCGGCGATTGGGCTCAATACGCGCTCTTGAGGTCGGGTCGCTGATTCGGCTGGTTTCGTCAAGTGGCCCCATCGGCTAGTCGGGTTTCACGCCCCGGCAGCCGTTGTTTGCGGGCTACCAACCACACCAACGAAAATTTTTTCGGCCGTGCTTTTTGCGGAAGTAAGTTAGTGCATATTAACTTAATTTCGATCTATCGATGATTTTGGGTAGAATGCGGGCCTTGGCTGACGGAGGCCCGGCATAAGCCACACGCTCCTCACCACCATGCGAGAAAGCGCGACGCAGTGCACCGGCGCTCCACAGATCACCCACAAGTTGTTAAGAGATTGATCCACCGAGATTGTGGATAAGCTGTTCATAAGCACCATGTTGTTGACCTGCAACGACCCCCTGCGGGCTCGAGTCCGGCTGTACGAGACCCCTGTTTTGCCTACAATGAAGCTCCAACTACTGCAGTTGCCATTGCTTGTTGGTTCAGGGCGCGTCTCTATCGGACGCGCCCTTTTTTCTTGCCTGCAGAGATTCGCCATCGAGCCAATTCAAGTACTTAAGCGCCCCCGTTGATGAATCACATCAGAAACTTTTCGATCATCGCCCACATCGATCATGGCAAATCGACGCTCGCCGACAGATTGATCCAGCGTTGCGGCGGGTTGGCCGAGCGCCAGATGGAGGCGCAGGTTCTTGACTCGATGGACATCGAAAAAGAGCGTGGGATAACCATCAAGGCGCAGACCGCTGCGTTGCACTACAAGGCCTCCGATGGACAGGTCTACAACCTGAATCTGATCGACACGCCCGGCCATGTCGACTTCTCTTACGAGGTGAGTCGTTCGCTATCTGCGTGTGAAGGGGCACTGCTGGTGGTCGATGCGAGCCAAGGTGTCGAAGCGCAGACCGTCGCCAACTGCTACACCGCACTCGATCTCGGTGTGGAGGTGGTGCCGGTGCTGAACAAGATGGATCTGCCTCAAGCCGATCCCGACAACGCGAAGTCGGAGATCGAAGATGTGATCGGCATCGATGCGAGCGGGGCGATTCCATGCTCTGCCAAAACGGGCATGGGCATCGACGAGATTCTCGAGGCCATCGTCGCGAGGATTCCGGCTCCACGCGGCAATGCGAACGCTGCGCTTCGGGCCATGATCATCGACAGCTGGTTCGACGCGTACGTGGGCGTCGTGATGCTCGTGCGCGTGGTCGACGGGCGACTGGCAAAAGGCGAGCGCATCAAGATGATGGCTTCAGGCGCCATGTACAACGCGGATAGCCTGGGTGTCTTCACGCCTGGTACCGAGGTCCGCCAATCGCTCGAGGCGGGCGAGGTCGGATTCATCATCGCTGGCATCAAGGAGTTGCAAGCGGCCCGGGTCGGCGACACCGTGACGCTGATCAAGCCCGGGACGGGCGGCGCTTCGGCAACCGCCACCGAGGCGCTTCCTGGCTTCAAAGAGATTCAGCCGCAGGTCTTCGCGGGCCTCTACCCGACGGAGGCCAGCGAGTACGACTCGCTGCGCGACGCGCTCGAAAAGCTGAAGCTCAATGATTCATCGCTTCACTATGAGCCGGAAGTTTCGCAGGCGCTCGGTTTCGGCTTCCGTTGCGGCTTTCTGGGTCTGCTGCACATGGAGATCGTGCAAGAGCGCCTGGAGCGGGAGTTTGACCAGGATCTGATCACGACCGCACCCAGCGTGGTGTATCAGGTCATGAAGAACGATGGCGAGGTGCTCATGGTCGAGAACCCGTCGAAGATGCCCGACGTCGGAAAGCTGTCGGAAATTCGCGAGCCCGTCGTCACAGTGCACCTCTACATGCCGCAAGAGTACGTCGGGGCGGTCATGACCCTGGCCAATCAGAAGCGCGGCATCCAGATGAACATGGCCTATCACGGCCGACAAGTGATGCTGACGTACGAGATGCCGCTCGGCGAAATCGTGCTCGATTTTTTCGACAAGCTGAAATCGGTGTCCCGAGGCTATGCGTCGATGGACTACGAATTCAAGGAGTACAGGGCGTCCGACGTGGTGAAGGTCGACATCCTGCTCAATGGCGAGAAAGTCGATGCACTTTCGATCATCGTGCATCGCAGCCAGAGCCAGTATCGTGGGCGAGCCGTCGTGTCCAAAATGCGCGAAATCATTTCGCGCCAGATGTACGACGTCGCCATACAGGCTGCGATCGGTGCCAACATCATCGCGCGTGAGACAATCAAGGCACTGCGCAAGAACGTGCTTGCCAAATGTTATGGCGGCGATATCACTCGCAAGAAGAAGCTGCTCGAAAAGCAAAAAGCGGGCAAGAAACGAATGAAGCAGATCGGTTCGGTCGAGGTCCCGCAAGAGGCCTTCCTCGCCATCTTGCAGGTCGAAGACTAGACGATGGCATTTCTCACTTCCCTGATCCTTGCGGCTTTTGCCGGCTATATCGGCGCCTGGTACTTTGGCGCGGTAGAGGGCAACTTTGCGCTACTGCTCTTCCTTGCGACCGTGGTCACGGGCATCTATTGGCTGGCCGAGCGCCTGTACTTCCTGCCTCGGCGTCGACGCCTTGCCGATGCGCATGATGCTGCCTTGGCAAAGCGACAGGCGGAGCTGAGTCGTCAGGGCATCACCCAGGTCGACACGAACGACGGCAAGGCGCGAGAGCGCCTGGTCATGCAGCCATGGTGGCTCGATTGGACGGCCGGCCTGTTCCCGGTCATCCTCGTGGTTTTCCTGCTGCGGTCTTTCCTTTTCGAGCCCTTCAAGATCCCTTCTGGATCCATGATGCCGACGCTTCTGACGGGTGACCTCATCCTCGTCAATAAGTTCACCTATGGTTTGCGGCTTCCTGTCATCAACACCAAGGTCACGGAAGGAACGCCGCCAGCACGGGGCGATGTGATGGTGTTTCGGTATCCGCCGAATCCCAGCATGGACTACATCAAGCGCGTCGTCGGCGTTCCGGGCGATGAAGTCGCCTATCTGAACAAGAAGCTGACCATCAACGGACAGCCGGTTAGCAAGGAATTGGCGCCGGAGTTCTTCGATGAAGATGCCATGCGCTATCTCAAGCAGTACACCGAGAACCTAGGCGGAAAAGTACACCGAATCCTCAATGACGAATCGCGCCGCGCGGGCTTGTCCGAAGCCGAAATCATGCCTTTTCCCAACAAGGAAAATTGTCGCTACAGTGTCGAGGGCGTGATTTGCAAGGTGCCGCCCGGCCACTATTTCATGATGGGCGACAACCGCGATAATTCGCTCGACTCACGCTACTGGGGCTTCGTTCCCGACAAGAACATCGTCGGCAGAGCTTTTTTTGTGTGGATGAACTTCGGGAATCTCAAGCGCATCGGCGGGTTTCAATAATGATTGGAGCAGCATCTTCCGGGAGAAGGGGAACTATGAAAGAACGGGCATCAAGACACCACCAGCGAGGCATTTCGTTCATAGGTTTGCTGTTCGTCGCGGTGGTGTTGGCTTGCGTGGGGGTGGTGGTCGCGCAGGTCATTCCGACCCTCATCGAATACCAGGCGATCAACAAAGCTGCCAACAAGGCCGCCGAGGGTTCCACCGTTCCTGAAATCCGGTCCATCTTCGACCGTGCGCAGGCCATCGACGACTTCCAATCGGTCAGTGGCAAGGATCTCGACATCAAGAAGGTCGGCGACAAGGTGGTCGTTTCGTATGCGTACGAACGCGAGATCCATCTTTTCGGCCCCGCCTTTCTCGTGATGAAGTATTCGGGACAGTCCAAATAGCTGTTCGATCGTGAATAGCCCAGCGCTTGCCGACCTACAGGCGCGAATTCGGCATTCGTTCTCCGATGCTCGATTGCTTCGCCTGGCGCTGACGCACCGAAGCTTTTCCGCCGACCACAACGAGCGGCTCGAGTTTCTCGGAGACTCCGTTCTCAATCTTGCGGTTTCCGGTCTCCTCTACGAGCGATTGGCCAGCCTGCCCGAAGGGGACCTCTCTCGCGTGCGCGCCAATCTGGTCAGACAGGAAACGCTTCATCGTCTGGCTGTGGATCTCAAGCTCTCGTCGCTCTTGCAACTCGGAGAAGGCGAATCGCGCTCCGGGGGCGCCAACCGCCCGTCGATTCTTGCCGACGCGCTGGAGGCATTGATCGGAGCGGTGTATCTGGACGCCGGCTTCGAAGCAGCGCAGGCGCTGGTACGACGCCTTTTCGACAGTGTCGAGATCAATCCGCAGATGGAAGCTGCATCCAAGGATGCCAAGACCGAATTGCAGGAATGGCTGCAGGGCCACAAAATGAAGCTTCCGGCTTATCACGTGGTCGGCACCGTGGGTGCGGCTCACAAGCAGACTTTCGATGTCGAGTGCGTGGTGCCCGAGTTGGGGCTTCATGAGCGCGGCATCGGAGGCTCGCGCCGTGCCGGCGAGCAGGCCGCGGCCGCGGCCATGTTGATCCGGCTCAAAGCGCGTGGCGCGAAGGCATCCTCATGAATGACATCGTCGATCCAGTCCCCACCGCCGTCGAAGAACCCATCGGCGACCGCCCTGATGCGACACGCCGTTGCGGTTTGGTGGCCATCGTCGGCAAGCCGAACGTCGGCAAATCGACGCTTCTGAATGCGCTGGTGGGGCAAAAGATCAGCATCACGTCCCGCAAGGCACAAACCACACGGCATCGGATCACCGGGATCCGCACCCATGGGGACACGCAGTTCGTCTTCGTCGACACGCCCGGGTTTCAAACGATCCACGCCAACGCGCTGAACCGCTCGCTCAACAAGACCGTGGTGGGCGCGGTTTCCGACGTCGACCTCGTTCTCCTGGTGGTCGAGGCTGGCAGCTTCACGACAGCGGACGAGCGCGTACTGAAACTGCTCGCCAGCGGTATCCCCGTCATTCTGATCGCCAACAAGCTCGACAACGTTCATCGACGCAGCGACATCGCGCCGTGGCTACAGGACATGCAACAGCGGCATGCGTTTGCCGATTTCGTGCCCATGTCAGCCAAAAATCCGAAAGACGTCGAGCGCCTCTTCGGCATCTGCGAGAAGTATCTGCCGCAGCAGCCCTGGTGGTACTCGGAGGACGAACTGACCGATCGCAGCGAGCAGTTCCTCGCAAGCGAACTGGTGCGCGAGAAGCTTTTTCGCCTGACCGGTGATGAGTTGCCTTACACCTCGACAGTGGTGATCGACAAATTCGAGGAAGAACCTCCTGCTCGCAAGGGACAGAAACGCCTGCTGCGAATCGCGGCCACCATCGTCGTCGAGCGTGAGGGCCACAAGGCGATGGTGATCGGCGACAAGGGCGAGCGAATCAAGCGCATCGGCACCGAGACACGGCAGGAACTCGAAAAACTGGCGGACGCGAAGGTCTTCATCGAACTCTGGGTCAAGGTGCGCTCTGGCTGGGCTGACGACGATGCGCGCGTGCGCTCGTTCGGCTATCAGTGAAGCCGCGCCCCGCCGCGGGCTGAAATGGCAGCCAAGCGTGTTTCCCATGAGCCGGCCTTCGTGCTGCACCGTTACGACTGGAGCGAGTCCAGCCTGATCCTGGAGGTCTTTACGCGGCATCAAGGGCGCATCGCGCTGGTCGCCAAGGGCGCGAAGCGGCCCAGTTCGAATTTCCGGCCGATCCTGCTGCCCTTGCAGCCCCTGCACGTGTCGTACGGCGGCGATGCGGAGATACGAACTCTCAAAGCGGCGGAATGGATGGGCGGGCATGTCATGCCGACCGGCGAAGCGCTTTTGTCTGGCTACTATCTGAACGAGCTCTTGCTTCGCCTGCTGGCTCGCGACGACCCGCACGAAGCGCTGTTCGATGCGTATTCCATCGTCGTGGAAATTCTTGCGGGCGACCATGCCGGCGCTAAGGCCGCCACGCAGGCCGCGGCATTGCGCGCCTTCGAGTTGCTGCTGCTGCGCGAACTGGGTCTCTTGCCGTCACTCGATCATCAGACCACGACCTTGGCACCGCTCGAACCCGAATCGCGCTACGCCTTGGTGCCGGAGGCGGGTCTTCGCGCAGCAGACGACGAAGAGACCGCGCTGACCGGCGCGAGCTGGGCGGCAGTTCAGCAGGCCTTGGACGAACGTTCGGCGCTGCTCACGACCTTGCAGTTGGTTGCACGGCTCGACCCGCCGAGTCAGAGTGCGATGCGGGCTCACTTGCGCGCGCTGCTGAACTACCATTGCGGTGTGACGACACTTCGAACGCGACAGATGATGAGAGATCTGCAAGCCCTATGAGCACTTCGCTTTCGGTCAATCTGAACAAGGTGGCGCTGGTGCGCAATACGCGGGCGCTCGGAATCCCGAGCGTGGTTTTTGCCGCCACCGCGTGTCTGGATGCCGGCGCTCACGGAATCACGGTTCATCCGCGGCCGGACGAGCGGCACATTCGCCCGCAGGACGTGCGTGATCTCTCCCAACTTCTGGCGACCCGATCGCCCGGCACCGAGTTCAACATCGAAGGCAATCCGTTTCACAACCTGATGGATTTCGTGCGCGCGCTGCGCCCCCAGCAAGCGACCTTCGTTCCTGACTCCGAGACGCAGTCCACCAGCGACCATGGCTGGTCTTTTCCGGACGATGCGGAGCGACTTCGGCCGTTGATTGCCGAAACCCGAGCGCTGGGCGTCCGCGTGAGTCTTTTCATGGATCCGGACCCGTCGATGATGAAGCACGCGAAGGCGGTGGGCGCCGACCGGGTCGAGCTCTATACCGAGAGTTACGCGGCGTCTTGTGGCACCTCAAGAGCGAGTTCGGTGCTGCAGCGCTATGTCGATGCGGCAGTCGCAGCCCAGGAAGCCGGTCTCGAGGTCAATGCAGGCCATGACCTGAGCCGGGAGAACCTTGCAGACTTTCTGCGCGCCGTGCCCGGCGTGCGAGAGGTGTCGATCGGCCACGCGTTTGTTTCCGACGCGCTCGAACTCGGATACGACGCGGCGACGCGCGCCTACTTGGGCTGCATTCGAGAGGCCGAGTGAGTGCAGCGAACCCACCGGCTGGCTTCGGCATGATCTACGGCATTGGCACCGATATCTGTGATGTCCGGCGAATCGCCGCGACGTTTGAAAGACAGGGCGATCGTTTTGCGCAGCGTGTCTTGAGTGACGCGGAATTCGCGGTCTGGCAGTCGCGTTCCGCGCGTTGGCCCAAGCGGGGATTGCGCTATCTCGCAACGCGCTTTTCAGCCAAGGAGGCCTTCAGCAAGGCCATCGGCACAGGGATGCGGACGCCCATGAGTTGGCGTCTTTGCGAGATCGCAAATCAGCGAACGGGCAAGCCCGTGATCGTGCTGCATGGCCCCCTGAAAGCCTGGTTTGACGCGCAAGGTCTTGTGGCTCATGTCACAGTGACGGACGAAACGGACTACGCAGCAAGCTTCGTCGTGGTCGAGAGCAAGGCATGACTTCGCAACGTCTCCATGCCCCCCTGATCATCGACGTGGCGGGCACGTACCTCAACGACGCAGATCGACGGCGCCTGGCAAATCCGCTCGTGGGCGGCGTCATCCACTTTGCGCGCAACTGGCAAGACCGCGCACAGCTGTGCGAACTCAATGCCGAGATCAAGGCGCTGCGGCCTGACATGTTGATCTGCGTCGATCAGGAGGGCGGGAGGGTGCAGCGCTTCAAGTCGGATGGTTTCACCCGTCTCCCGGCGATGCGCTCGATCGGCGAACTGTGGATGTCCGATCCGCTGCGAGCAACCCGCATGGCCACGGCGTGCGGCTTCGTGCTCGGGTCGGAGCTGAGGGCTTGTGGAGTCGACCTGAGCTTTGCGCCGGTGCTCGATCTGGACCACGGCGCCAGTGGAGTGATCGGAGACCGCAGTTTCCATCGCGATCCGCGGGTGGTGGCACTGCTCGCCAAGAGCTTGATGCACGGGTTGCTGCAGGCGGGGATGGCGAACTGCGGCAAGCATTTTCCGGGACACGGTCACGTGCGCGCGGACTCGCATCTCGAGATCCCTGTCGATCGGCGCAGCCTCAAGGCGATCCTGTCGGACGACGCTCAACCGTATGAGTGGCTGCTGGGGCCTTTGACAGCCGTGATGCCGGCGCACATTATTTTCTCCAAGGTGGACTCTCGACCTGCAGGTTTCTCGCGTCGATGGCTGCAGGAAATTCTTCGCGGCAAGCTGGGCTTCGACGGAGCCATCTTCAGCGACGACCTGAACATGGAAGCAGCGCGGCACATCGATGGCGAACGAGTGAGCTATCTGCAAGCGGTGCTGACGGCGCTCGATGCCGGATGCGACCTTGCGTTGCTGTGCAACCGCAGCATCGGGGACGAGCCGGTGCTCGACGAGGTGCTCGAAGGATTGGCCGAAGCTGAACGCAGCGGACACTGGAGGCCAGAAACGGCGAGCGAGCGGCGCAGGCACAGCCTCGTGCCTCGCGTGCCCGCGCTGGACTGGGAAGACCTGATCTCTTCGAACGCCTATCGAAGTGCGATCGAACTGCTCCGGATGGACTGACGGCCCGCGCGACGCTCAGGTCTCGCGGCGCAAGGCGGGAAACAGAATGACGTCGCGGATGCTGGGCGAATCGGTCAGGAGCATCATGAGGCGATCGATCCCGATGCCGCAGCCACCCGTCGGGGGCATGCCGTATTCCAGAGCCCGAACGAAATCATGGTCGAAGAACATGGCTTCGTCGTCGCCGCTGTCCTTGGCGGCCACTTGCGCATTGAAACGCGCAGCCTGGTCTTCGGCGTCGTTCAATTCGCTGAACCCGTTGCCGAACTCGCGCCCGGTGATGTATAGCTCGAAGCGTTCCGTGACCTCGGGTCGGTCGTCGTTGGCTCGGGCCAACGGCGATATTTCGGTCGGGTGCTCCATGATGAAAGTCGGCTGCCACAGCTTTTCTTCCACCGTCTCTTCGAAGAACATGACCTGCAGCGCCGCCAGGCTGCGAAGCGAGAGTTTGTCCTTTTCTTCGGTGAGGCCCAGCTTGCGAAGCGAGTTCGTCAGCCATTGCGCGTCGTCGGCGTGCTCGCCGGCGTCGGTGTGTTTCTGGATCGCTTCTCGAATGGTCAGGCGCTCGAAGGGCTGACTCAGATCGACCTCCCTCCCTTGGTAGCTCAAGTTCAACGCCCCGACCGCCTTGTTGGCAATGGTGCGAATGAGTTGCTCCGTGAAGTCCATCAGGTCGCGGTAGTTCCAATAGGCCGCGTAGAACTCCATCATGGTGAATTCTGGGTTGTGCCTGACCGAAATGCCTTCGTTGCGATAGCTCCGATTGATTTCGAACACCCGCTCGAAGCCGCCGACGATGAGGCGCTTCAGGTAGAGCTCGGGTGCGATGCGCAGAAACATCTCCTGGTCCAGCGCGTTGTGGTGCGTCCTGAAAGGCTTCGCGTTGGCGCCGCCTGGAATGGGGTGGAGCATGGGCGTCTCGACCTCGAGAAAGCCGTTGTCCACCATGAACTCGCGCAGCGCACTGACAGCGCGGCTGCGAGCGACGAAGCGCGCGCGCGTCGAGTCGTCGGTGATGAGATCGACATAGCGTTGGCGGTACTTCTGCTCCTGGTCCGCCATGCCATGAAACTTGTCGGGGAGGGGGCGAAGACTCTTGGTCAGAAGCCGCAGCTTGGTGACCTTGATCGAGAACTCCCCGGTTCTTGTCTTGAACGCCAGACCTTCTGCCCCCACGATGTCACCGAGATCCCAGTGCTTGAATTCGGCATAGGGCTCTTCGCCGATCGCGTCGCGTGTGATGTAGAGCTGGATTCTTCCGGATGCATCCTGCAGCGTCGCAAAGCTGGCTTTGCCCATGACACGCTTGAGCATCATCCGGCCTGCGACGCGGAAGACAGTCGGTATCGCTTCGAGTGCACTGGCGTCGCTGTCCCCGTACTCTGCAATCAGCGTGGCTGCCTGATGGCTGGGCTTGAAGTCGTTGGGGAAGGCAACGCCTTTGCCTTCGGCTTGCGCCGTGCGAAGCGCGCGAAGTTTTTCGCGGCGTTCGGCAATGAGTTGATGGTCATCGCGGGCAGTAGTTGCCGCGGGAGGAGTCGGAGCTTGAGACATGGAGCACGAGTTGGCGGCGCAAGCGGTCTCGCGCCAAGCGGGCAATTTTAGCTGGCTGCATGCAGCCTCCAGAGCTCGACGACTCGCGCGTCCAGCGCGCGTGCTCAGCCTCGTGTGGCAACGCGCCTCGTTCCCACTGACGCGCCTGCTAACTGATGATGCCCATTCGCGTGAGCAGATCGCTGACCAGTTCCAGCCGCATGAGAGGGCTATCGAGTTCCATCAAGCGCTGCGCAAGCTCTGGCTGAATCGGCAGGAGCTCACACCAGCGGTTGGAAACCCAGCCGCAATCCTCGAAGCGATAGGGCGGCGACACCGGCAGGCGGACGTCTGCGCCCTCCGCTTGGCGTCGACCCTCCAGCGTGTCGATCACGCGCCGAAGCGCGTCTGCAGTATCCCGAAGATCATCCGGAACGGGGAGGTCGACATCGCCTGGTATCGCCTCGACCTCGGCGGTCCACAGGCCATACTTTTGCAAGGAGCTGGAAGTGATGCGAAAGCGCTGTGTTCCGGCGCACTCGATCTGCAGCAGCCCGGGCTGCGGTGATTCGAGTTCGCGAATCACTGCCAGGGTTCCGACCGACGCGAAGCTTTCTGCCTCGGCGCCCGCCTTGCGGACCTCGGACCCCTGCGTCAAACCGACCACCCCGAAGGGGGCGCCCACCTCTCGGCACTTTCGGACCATGTCGAGGTAGCGAACCTCGAAGATGCGCAGCGGCAGAAAGCCTCCCGGAAAGAGCACTGTGCCGAGCGGAAACAGAGGAAGCGAGCGCAAATGGGGTGGAGACGTCATCGTTCGGCCTTGCATGGATATCATCGCATTCCGATCACGAACGCGCACCATGCTCTATCAGATTCCCTCTTTCCTGCTCGATGTGATTGTCGGCCTGCTGGGCGGCGCCTGTCTGCTGCGCCTCTACATGCAACTCCAGCGCGTGCCGTTCGGAAATCCGCTCGGCCGGTTCGTGTTTGCGGTCACGGACTGGATCGTGATGCCGCTTCGCCGCGTGCTGCCATCGTTCAGGCGCTGGGATTTGGCGAGCCTTGTGGCCGCCTGGCTGCTCGTGCTGGCCAAGTTCGTGATCCTTTGGGCCTTGCTTGGCGTTCTTGGTCGCTGGGCGATTCTCCCGCTGGTCTCGCTGATCGGATTGATGCAGCTTGCGGTCTCGGGCCTGACCGCATTGCTGGTCGTCTATGCGATTCTTTCGTGGGTGCCCAACGCGTCTTCGATGCTGCAAGACCTGGTGGGGAGGTTGGCCGAGCCGCTGGTGCGGCCGCTGCGCCGCTTCGTGCCGTTGCTGGGCGGTGTAGACCTTTCGCCCCTCGTCGCGATCGTCCTGCTTCAGGTGGTGGCCATCGTGCTCGGCAACCTGATGGGAGCGGCCTACGCCGCGGGCCGCTGACGTCAGGCTCAGCTCAGGTCAGATCACCGCATCGGCGGGCTGGCGCAGCAGCATGGCGAGCGAGGTTGCCATTGTCTTGCGCAGTTCGCGCCGATCGCAGATGAAGTCGATCGCGCCCTTGGTCTGCAGGAACTCAGCACGCTGAAATCCTTCTGGCAACGTGACCCTTACGGTGGACTCGATCACGCGAGGGCCTGCAAAGCCGATCAACGCTTTCGGCTCGGCAATCACGATGTCCCCGACGAACGCGAAGCCTGCGCTCACGCCGCCCATGGTGGGGTCAGTGAGAACGCTGATATAGGGAAGCCCCTTCTTCGCCAAGCGCGTCAATGCTGCGTTGGTCTTGGCCATCTGCATGAGCGAAAGCAACCCTTCCTGCATGCGTGCGCCGCCGGTGGCAGTGAAGCAGATGAAGGGGACTTTCTGCTCGATCGCTGTTTCGACGCCGCGTACGAAACGCTCGCCGACCACGCTGCCCATGCTGCCACCCATGAAATCGAACTCGAAGCACGCCACCACCACGCTCACGCTGTGTACCGAGCCTCCCATCACCACCAGGGCGTCGGTCTCTCCCGTGTTTTCGAGGGCTTCCTTGAGCCGCTCAGGGTACTTTCGGCTGTCCTTGAATTTGAGAGCGTCTACGGGCAGGACTTCTTGCCCCAATTCGTAGCGGCCTTCGGCATCGAGAAACGCATCGAGACGAGCGCGCGCAGAAATCCGATGGTGATGCGCGCAGGTCGGACAGACGTTCTGGTTGTGTTCGAGGTCGGTCTTGTAGAGAACGGTTTCGCAGTTCGGACACTTGATCCAGAGCCCTTCGGGCATCTGGCGCCGTTCACTGGGATCGGTCGGCGCAATTTTCGCGGGAAGCAGTTTCTCGAGCCAGCTCATGGAATCTCCTGGTTGGGGCCGGATTATCGGCCAGACGCGTTCTTTGGGGTGGCGAGGGGTAGGGCGTCGAGCGCCTGCCGGATCTCGGACAGGAACTCGCACACTGCCGGCACAACCCGCTCGCGCGGCTCGGCCTCGATCAGCTGGATGATCCGGGTGCCGATGATCACGGCGTCGGCGGCCGAGCCCACCGCTTGCGCCGTGCGCGCATCCCGTATCCCGAAGCCGACGCCAACGGGCAGTTTCACGTGATCCCGTATCAGAGGAACCATCCTCCCCACCGCTTCGGTGTCCAGATGTCCGGCGCCCGTCACGCCCTTCAGGGAAACATAGTAGACATAGCCTGTCGCGATGCGTGCGATCTGCGCCATGCGCTCTGGCGTGCTGGTGGGCGCCAGCAGGAAGATGAGGTCGATTCCGTGCGCGCGAAGTTCGGCCGCCAGATCCTCGGCTTCTTCCGGCGGATAGTCGACGATCAGGAGTCCGTCGACGCCCGCCTTGGCCGCGGCGGCGACGAACGAGCCCTTGCCATGGACAAGTTCGAAGCGTTCCACCGGGTTGGCGTAGCCCATTAGCACGACTGGCGTGTTGCCGTCCTGCTTGCGGAACTCGGTCACCATCGCAAGCACTTGCTTCATTCCGATGCCGAGCGCCAACGCAGCTTCCCCCGCTTTCTGAATTACCGGGCCGTCTGCCATCGGGTCGGAGAACGGAACTCCGAGTTCGATGACGTCAGCGCCGGATGCCACCATGCCGTGCATCAGCTCCGGCGTCACGTCTGCGTACGGAAAGCCGGCCGTGACATACGGGATCAGGGCCTTGCGGCCTTGGGCGCGCAAGGCGTCGAAGGTCGCGGCAATGCGGCTCATGCCCGGCCTCCCTTGACGGCAAGGCCGCGCATCGAGGGGCGATCATAGAAGTCGACACCGGAAAGGTCGGCGACCGTGCCGATGTCCTTGTCTCCCCGGCCGGACAGATTGACCAGGATCGACTGGTCCGGCTGCATCGAGGGGGCGAGCTTCATCGCGTAGGCGAGCGCATGGCTTGATTCAAGGGCGGGAATGATGCCTTCGGTCCGGCACAGCGCATGGAATGCATCCAGCGCCTCGGCATCGGTGATCCCGACGTATTCCGCACGGCGGATATCGGCGAGGTACGCGTGCTCGGGGCCGACGCCCGGGTAGTCGAGTCCGGCGCTGATGCTGTGGGTTTCCGTCACCTGTCCGTCCTCGTTTTGCAGGAGGTAAGTGCGATTGCCATGGAGAACGCCCGGGCTCCCACGCAGGATCGACGCAGAGTGCTTGCCGCTGTCGAGACCTTCGCCAGCGGCCTCGACGCCGACCAGGCGAGTGCCTTCGAAGGGGATGTATGGGTGGAAGATGCCCATGGCATTGCTGCCGCCGCCCACGCAGGCGACCACCACATCCGGTTGCACGCCTGCCAGCTTGGCGCCGCCTCGCGACGCGGCGAGCATTTCGGGCATCTGCTCGATGCATTCCTTCCCGATGACGCTCTGGAAATCCCGCACCATGGTGGGGTAGGGGTGGGGCCCTGCCACGGTGCCGATGATGTAGAAGGTGTTCTCGACGTTGGTCACCCAGTCTCGCATTGCTTCGTTCAAGGCGTCTTTGAGCGTCTTGCTACCGGACTCGACAGGAACAACCGTGGCGCCCAGAAGGTTCATGCGGTAGACGTTCGGACTTTGCCGCTTGACGTCCTGGCTGCCCATGTAGACCACGCATTCGAGCCCGTAGCGCGCGCAGATCGTCGCCGTCGCGACGCCATGCTGCCCAGCACCGGTCTCGGCAATCACGCGCGGCTTGCCCATGCGCTTGGCGAGCATCGCTTGCCCGATCGTGTTGTTGATCTTGTGGGCGCCTGTGTGGTTGAGATCCTCGCGTTTCAGGTAGATCTGCGCGCCACCCAACTCTTTGCTCGTGCGAGCCGCGTGATAGATAGGAGAAGGACGGCCCACGAAATGCGCCAGCTCGTAGTGGAACTCGGCGAGGAATTCCGGATCGTCCTTGTACTTGGCGTAGGCGTCACGCAGTTCGTTGATGGCGTGAGTGAGCGTTTCACTGGCGAAGCTCCCGCCGTAGATGCCAAAGTGTCCTGATGCGTCAGGTTGTAGATAGTCGGCCATGATCTTGATGAGTGTGCCCGCCGCACGTCATCGGATCGTGCCGCAAGCTAGGACTGAACGTCGGCCGCACGCACGGCGGCCATGAATTCGCGGATCTTTGCGGCGTCCTTGATGCCCTTCGAGGCCTCGACGCCAGAACTCACATCAACGGACAGCGATCTGCAGCGTGTCCGAAGCTGGCGGATTCCGTCGCCCACGTTTGCAGGTGTGAGTCCACCACTCAAGACGAGGTGAGCGTCGACGGCGGGTGGTAGAAGTGACCAATCGAATGCCTTACCGCCGCCGCCATAGTGCTCGGTGTGCGCATCGAGCAGGATGGCGTGGGCGCTGGAGTAATCAGAGGCGTATTTTACGAGGTCGAAGCTTGCAGCTTCCGGCCCAAGGGGAATCCGCGCTGCGCGCAGGTAACGATAGCTGCCTTGGCCGCTGGCCGCCCAGCAGTCGGATGGCGACTCGTCGCCATGAAACTGCGCCAATGCACCTGGCACCTCTACCAACGACCTTTGCGCTTGTGCTGCTGGCTCATTGACGAACAAGAGCACGGGCACAACGAAAGGAGGAAGCCGCGAGGCCAACTTGCGCGCCCGATCGATGGTGACGGCGCGTGGGCTTGCTGCATAAAGCACGAAGCCGACGGCATCAGCGCCGGCTTCGACCGCCGCATCGACATCTTGCTCACGGGTCAACCCGCAAATCTTGACCCGGGTGCGGCTGAAAGCAGGCTCAGTCATGACAGAGAATCATACGCAGCACCGTCATTTCCATAGGTCGCGGCGGGCGGCAGACCCCAGCTCTCGTCGTAGAGCGGGCCGACAAAATAGAGACCGTCGGCCGCAAAGGTCGGTGCCGCCACTTTTCGACTCCGGGCTTCGAGGATCTCGCCCATCCACTCCGGGCGCTCGTCGCCACGTCCGACGCGCAGAAGACTGCCGACGATGTTTCGAATCATGTGATGCAGGAACGAATCCGCTTCGAACTCGAAATGCCATCGACATCGCTCTCCGCCTCCGATCTGGGTGATATCGATGCGCCGGATCGTCTTGACGGGCGAAAGCGCCTGGCATGCAGAGGCGCGAAACGATGTGAAATCGTGCTGACCGACCAATGCCGACGCGGCCTGCCGCATGGCGTCGCCATTCAACTTGTACATCGTCCAGCCGACACGGCCTGCGTCGAGACTCGGTCGCACGGGGGATTGAGACAGCACGTACAGATAGCGCCTGGACAGCGCGCTGGCACGGCAGTGAAAGCGATCGTCCACCGGCCGAGCCCACTGCACCGCGATGTCGTCCGGCAAGAATCGATTGGTGCCGCGCACCCACGACACCAATTCGCGCTGAATGGCCGTGTCGAAATGCACCACCTGCATCAAGGCGTGGACGCCGGCATCGGTTCGGCCTGCGCAGAGTGTTCGAACGGGTTGAGCTGCGAAGCGTCCGAGCGCGTCTTCGAGCTTGTCCTGAACGGTATTTCTTGACAGCTGGCTTTGCCAACCTTCGTAGGCCCGTCCGTTGTATCGAATGCCGAGCGCAAGCCTCACGTCAGAGGGGGTTCGTTGAAGAGATTTGATCGAGCTGGAGCAGAGGCTGCTCCAGCTCGATCAATTATCGTCTCAACGCAATTGAACGAGCAGTTGCTTCGCTTCGGCCTTCACGTCGCCTGAGCTCTCTGCTGCGACTTCCTCGACGAGGGATCTTGCGCCCTCGACGTCTCCAAGTGCCTTGAGTTCGCGGGCCAGTGAAAGCTTGATCACGTGGGGGCTCTCGCCGGTGTCGTCGAAATTCTCGAGTCGCGCGCGCTCGGTGTCGGCAGGACTGCGGCCGGAGAGTCCTGCCAATGAACTCATGTCGAATTCGATGAATCCGGAATCGCCAGGCAATCCGGCACGCAGCGTAGCCGGTTGTGTCTTCTCTTCATCCGACATCAGCGGAGCGCGCTCGGTGGGCGTTTCGAGCACGCCGGGTACCGTGTCGAAGTCATGATCGAGGTCCAGCCGAGTGGTCGGGCTAAGAAGTGCGTCGCCGAAGTTCTCGTCTTTGGAGGTCGACGCTTGTCGAGGTTCAACCGCGGCCGCTGGATAGAGGCTGGCCGGCTGTGTCTTGTCGTCTGAAAGGCTTGGGGTCATCGGCGGAAGCGCGACGACGAGCGGCTCCGGCGTGACCTCAACCGGCCTCGCGGTTGCAGACGATGCCACAGGTGCAGGCGACGGTGGTTTGCTCAGGTCGAGGTCGAAATCGAGTGGGGCGACGGAAGGCACGAACGCCGGAGGCGGTGCGGCCCTTTGATCTTCGTTGGCAGCAATTGTTGGGTGACGAGTGGAGGCTTCGTCGGGCAATGCAGTCGCAGCAGCCAGCGTGCCTGCGAAGGCAGTGGCTTCAGCGGCCGAAATATTGCTGGCACCTGTGTCGTACAGCGGATTGTCCGGGTCCAGTTCCTTGCCCATTTCGGCGGCTCGACTCCAATCGTTGCCTTTGCCGTCCGTGAGCTTGAGCAATTCGGTCGCAAGCGATCCGAAAGCCCGAACGTCTTTTCGCTTCGCGTGGATTTCAAGCAGCTTGACGTGAATTGCACTGCGTTCAGGATTCACGCGCAGCGCTTCTCGCAGAATTTCTTCGGCCTGCAGGTCTCGCCCGTAAGCCAGATACACGTCGGCTTCGGCAACGGGGTCGACGTCTCCGGCATCGAGCTGGCTAGGCGAATAGGAGAGCGAAGACACGACCGAACTGTTGCGATCCCTCGTGTCGACGGATTCCCCGCCGCTTGCGCCAAAGAAAGAGTCTTTGGGAATGCGGCTTTCAAGGAAAACGCTGTCCTCGGCATCCTTTGGCTTGCGGCCGAGGACTCGGTAAAGAACAAAGGCGACGAGCAGCGCGATCAATGCCGCTGCTGCCAACATCAATGGGTTATCGAGCAATTCGGCAACGAACCCTCGTTCCGGAGTGATCTGCGCAGGAGGCTTTGGCGCAGTGATCGCCGGCGCGACGACTGGCGGCGAGGGCGTGGCCGGCGCGGCGGTGCTGCCTGACGCTGGTGTCTGGCCCTGGGGTGCCGACGACGAATCTGCCGAGGTTGGTGGCACTGCGGCGGCCGGCGTCGCAGCATCAATACTTGGACTGGCGCTTGGTGCTGCGGGAGCAGGTGCTGGGACGGCGGGCGGCGTTGCGGCCGGGGCGCCTGGCGCGGTGGCATTGGGCGCCGCACCGCTTGCTGCCTGGAGCTTGTTGAGTTCGTTGATGTTCTTCGAGAGCTCGGCAACCCGCTCGCTGCTTGCTTGCGCTTGACGGGCCTTCGCGAGTTCTTCTTCGCTCGTGGCGCCAGCGCCGCCTTGGGTAATCTTCAGCTTGTCGGCCGAAGCCGTTGCGGCGTTGCGATCCTCGACGTTGGCCTGCAGCTTGCCGGAGGCTTGCCGGTCGGCTTCCGGTACGGCTGAGGTCGGCGCATTGTCGGCAAGCCGACGGCGGTAGTCATTGAAGTTGCGGCTTTGCGCAGTGACGGTGCGACGAGCCTCGGCTGCGGGAACAGCACCTGCTTCGGCAGCCGATGGCAGGTTCAGAATGGCACCTGCCTTGATCCTGTTGACGTTGCCGTCGATGAACGCAGAGGGGTTCGATCGCAACAAGGCCAGCAGCATCTGGTCGAGAGATACATCGGCCGACTTGTACGCCTCTGCAAGCTTCCCGGCCGTATCGCCCCGCTGCACGGTGACTTGCTTGTTGCCATTGTCCTGCCTGGAAGCGGGCGCTTCGGTAGCGGTTGGGGCCGGGGCGGGCCGTGCCGAGGGGCGGGTGACCGGTGGTTGTTGCGCGATGGGCTCACGTGTACGCGGGGCCGGCGCGGCAGCCACTTGCGGAGGGAGCGGCGCGACGGCTGCGGCGTTCCGTCCTTTCGGGGGGTCCAACAAGACGGTGTAGTCGCGAACGATGCGGCCGGAACTCCAATTGGCTTCGACTAGCAAATCCAAAAATGGCTCGCTCAAAGGCCTGTTGCTGCTCAAGCCCACGATGTACCGGCCATCTGCTTGGCGTTGCAGGCCAACCCGAACGTCGGAAAGCGAAGCGCTATAAGGCACGCCGGCAGCACGAAAGGCTTCGGGCGAAGCCATTCGCACTTTCAAGTCACGGAGTTCTTCGGGCTTGGCGTCGGAAACACTGATCTCTGCACGAAGCGGTTCGCCCAATGCGGACTGCACATTGAGCCGTCCGAGAGCCAAGGCGGCGGCGTTGTTGCTAATGAGCCCGAGTGCGAGTGCGACGGCGGTGCTCAGAAGGGAAACCTGACACCTGCCCGAGAGCGAGGTCGATCTGGAGGCCGGAACGCGGGCCGCAGGCGTCGGATGTCGTGTCATGCTGTAGGGGGCAGATTAGCCCGAAAGTGTAAGAGGACGTTAACATCATCGCCCCCCACTGACAAGGCGACAGGCCTTATCTACCCAGTGCGTGCCAACTTCGGCGCGCTTTTCGCGTTGCATCGAGGCAACGCGAAGCGCTTGCCGTCGACGGGTCAGCTTTCGATCAGGATCCGGAGCATCCGCCGCAGTGGCTCGGCAGCCCCCCACAGCAGTTGGTCGCCGATGGTGAAAGCGCCGACATACTCCGGCCCCATCGCAAGTTTGCGGATTCGGCCAACCGGAATCTGCATGGTCCCGGTGACGGCAACCGGCGTCAAGCCCGCAAGAGTTGCTTCACGTGTGTTGGGAACGACCTTGGCCCATTGATTGTCTTGCGCGATCAGGCCTTCGATGTCCGCGAGGGGCACATCCTTCTTCAACTTGAAGGTCAGGGCTTGGCTATGGCAGCGCATTGCGCCGACCCGCACGCAGAACCCATCGACGGGCGTCGATGCAGTCCCGAAGGCAGCGCCTTGACCCAGGATCTTGTTGGTCTCGGCGCCTGCCTTCCACTCTTCCTTGCTCATTCCGTCGCCAAGATCCTTGTCGATCCAAGGAATCAGACTGCCACCCAATGGGACGCCGAAATTGGCCGTCTCTTCGCCTGCGAGAGATTGCTGCTTCGCGAGGATCTTGCGATCGATTTCGAGAATCGCGGAACGCGGGTCGGACAGCAGGGATCGGACCTCTCCATGCAACGCGCCAAATTGCGAGAGCAGTTCTCGCATGTGCTGTGCACCACCTCCGGATGCGGCTTGATAGGTCATGCTCGTCATCCACTCGACGAGGCCCGCCTTGTAGAGCGCGCCCACGCCCATCAACATGCAACTGACAGTGCAATTGCCGCCAATCCAGTTTCTTCCACCGCTGGCGAGGGCTTTCTGAATGACGGGAAGATTGACAGGGTCGAGGACGATGACCGCGTCGTCCTTCATACGCAAGGTCGACGCCGCATCGATCCAGTGGCCATTCCATCCTGCAGCGCGGAGTTCTGGAAAAACCTTGTCGGTGTAGTCACCGCCTTGCGTCGTGATGACGATGTCGCACTTGCGCAGTGCTTCGATGTCGAAGGCGTCTTTGAGCTTGGTCTCGTTCCGGGCAACTGCCGGTGCCTTGCCGCCGACGTTCGACGTCGAAAAGAAAATCGGCTCGATGAGGTCGAAGTCGTGTTCGGCCTCCATCCTGTCCATGAGAACGGAGCCGACCATGCCACGCCAGCCGACGAGGCCGACCAAAGGATGTGATGCATTCGCCATTTGATATTGCCCTACTTCAAGAAAGTAATCTGTCTTCTCTTTGCGTCCGGCTCGTCAGAGCCGGAAAGGGCATGACGAGGCGGGCTGTGATCAGCCGGTGGTCGTCTTCTTGATGGTCGACAAAGAAAGAGCTGCGACGACTGCGTCGCCCATTTCACGTGTGCCGACCTTCTTGCTGCCCGACGACCAGATGTCTGCAGTGCGCAGCCCCTGCGCAAGCACGTGCTTGACAGCCGACTCGATTCGGTCGGCTGCTTCGGGCTGGTTCAGGGAAAAGCGGAGCATCATGGCAGCGGACAATATTGTAGCCAAAGGATTGGCGATGCCTTTGCCGGCGATGTCAGGCGCACTCCCGTGACTGGGTTCGTAAAGCCCCTGGTTGCTGGCGTTCAGCGAGGCCGAAGGCAGCATGCCAATGGAGCCCGTCAGCATCGCCGCTTCGTCGGACAGGATGTCACCGAACATGTTGCCGGTCACGACGACGTCGAACTTCTTTGGCGCCCTGACCAACTGCATCGCCGCGTTGTCCACATACATGTGGTCGAGCTCCACATCCGGATACTCCGTCGCAACGTCGGTCACCACGTCCTTCCAGAACTGGAAGGTTTCCAGTACGTTGGCCTTGTCGACGCTCGTCACGCGCTTCGAACGTTTGCGCGCTGCCTGGAAGGCGACGTGGGCGATGCGCTCGATCTCCGGTCTTGAATAGCGCATGGTGTCGAACGCTTCTTCGGCGCCGGGAAAGTGCCCATCGGGAGCACTGCGGCGACCGCGCGGTTGTCCGAAATAGATGTCTCCGGTCAGCTCGCGAATGATGAGAATGTCCAGACCCGCGATCAGTTCAGGCTTGAGGCTCGACGCATCGACGAGTTCCTCGTAGCAGATTGCCGGTCGAAAATTGGCGAACAAGCCCAGGTTCTTTCGAAGTCCGAGGATGGCTTGCTCGGGGCGGAGCGATCGTTCGAGCTTGTCGTACTTCCAGTCGCCGACCGCCCCGAAGAGCACGGCGTCGGCTTCCTTGGCCAGCTTGAGCGTGGCATCCGGAAGAGGATGTCCGTGCGCTTCATAGGCCGCCCCCCCAACCAGGGCGGTCTCGGTCTCGAAGGAAAGATCGAGCGCGCCTAGAACGCGAATTGCCTCTTCGACAATTTCGATGCCGATACCGTCGCCTGGAAGGACTGCTATTTTCATGGGTCAATCTCAAGAAGAAAGAAAAGTGGCTTGCAAAGCGGGAATTGCGGCGTCAGGCACCACAGGTTCAAGCCGCGCTCCTGGAAGAACGAATGTTCGCCGGATCCGTCAGGCAACCAGCTGATGCGCCAGCCAAGGCTGCCGCGCGAGGCGCTCGGCCTCGAAGGCACTGATTTTGTCCTTGTGCCGCAGGGTCAGTCCGATGTCGTCGAGGCCGTTCATCAGGCAATACTTTCTGAACGCCTGCACGTCGAAGGGAAGTTCGGAGCCGTCGGGCTTGACGACCATCTGCCGTTCGAGATCGATGGTCAGGCTGTAGCCCGGGAAAGCAAATGTCTCGTCGAAGAGTTGCGCGACCTGCATCTCGCTCAGGACGATCGGCAAGAGCCCATTCTTGAAGCAGTTGTTGAAAAAGATGTCCGCGTAACTCGGGGCGATGATGGCGCGGAAGCCGAATTGGTCCAGAGCCCAGGGCGCATGTTCGCGCGAGGAGCCGCAACCGAAGTTCTTTCGTGCAATCAGCACTGAAGCGCCCCCGTAACGTGGTTGATTGAGAACGAAATCGGGGTTCGGCTTGCGGCTCGCCGGGTCTTGCCCGGGAGCGCCCGGGTCGAGATAGCGCCAGGCATCGAAGAGATTGGGGCCGAAGCCGGTCTTGCGGATCGATTTGAGAAACTGCTTCGGAATGATGGCGTCGGTGTCGACGTTCTCGCGGTCCATGGGCGCGACGAGGCCCTTGTGCACGGTGAATTTTTGCATCGGATGCTTTCAGCTATTTCGATTCTTAGGTGAACTGGCGAACGTCGACGAAGTGACCGTGGACGGCAGCCGCCGCTGCCATGGCGGGGCTGACCAGATGAGTGCGGCCGCCAGCGCCCTGCCGACCCTCGAAGTTGCGATTGCTCGTCGATGCGCAGCGCTCTTCGGGCTCGAGGCGGTCGGCGTTCATCGCGAGGCACATCGAGCAGCCCGGCTCGCGCCACTCGAATCCTGCAGCGATAAAGATCTTGTCCAGCCCCTCGCGTTCGGCCTGTTCCTTCACCATGCCCGAGCCCGGAACCACCATGGCCAACCTGACGTTCTTGGCAACCTTCTGGCCCAGCTTCTTCACCATGGACGCCGCTTCGCGCATGTCTTCGATGCGGCTGTTGGTGCAAGAACCGATGAAGACCTTGTCGACGAAGATGTCGCTCACCGGTTTGTTGGGCTCGAGACCCATATAAGTCAACGCCCGTTCGATGGCGCCACGCTTGTTGGCGTCCTTTTCCTTATCCGGGTCGGGAACCCGTTCGTCGATGGCAATCACCATCTCGGGCGACGTGCCCCACGTGACCTGCGGCCGAATCTGTGCAGCGTCGAGTTCGACCACTGCATCGAACTCCGCGCCCGGGTCGGAGTGAAGCGTGCTCCAGTACGAAACAGCCTGGTCCCACTCGACGCCGGTCGGGGCGAGCGGGCGGCCCTTGATGTACGCGATGGTCTTCTCGTCCACGGCGACCAGTCCGGCCCGCGCACCGGCCTCGATGGCCATGTTGCACACGGTCATCCGGCCTTCCATGCTCAGGTCGCGAATCGCGGAGCCTGCAAATTCGATGGTGTAGCCCGTGCCGCCGGCAGTCCCGATCTTGCCGATGATGGCCAACACGATGTCTTTCGCGGTGCAGCCCAGACCGAGCTTGCCGTCCACCTTGACCAACAGGTTCTTGGCCTTTTTGGCGAGCAGTGTCTGCGTGGCCATCACATGCTCGACTTCGCTGGTGCCGATGCCGTGCGCCAGCGCACCGAAAGCGCCGTGCGTCGAGGTGTGCGAGTCGCCGCAGACCACGGTCATTCCGGGCAGCGTTGCCCCGGATTCCGGGCCGATGACATGGACGATCCCTTGTCGTTTGCTCAGAAACGGAAAGAACGCTGCCGCACCAAATTCCTTGATGTTGGTGTCAAGCGTCGTGATCTGCTCGCGGCTGACGGGGTCGGTGATCCCGTCGTAGCCGAGTTCCCAGTGCGTCGTCGGCGTGTTGTGGTCTGCGGTGGCCACGACCGAGCTGATGCGCCACAGTTTTCGTCCGGCTTCGCGCAGCCCCTCGAAGGCTTGAGGACTGGTGACCTCGTGGACCAGGTGCCGGTCGATGTAGAGGACAGAGGTGCCGTCTTCCTCGGTATGGACGACGTGTTCGTCCCAAAGCTTGTCGTAGAGCGTGCGTTTCATCATGGTCTCTCTGGTGGGAAATGTCTTAGGCGGCCGGTTGGGCCGGGGCGGCGATTGGGTCGACCGCAGGGGCTGTGGAAGAAGTCGCCAACGGCGCGCGCAGGTGCTCGATCAACATGCGGGCAGCCACCGGCAACGATGAGAAATCTCTCGCGATCATGCGGATCTCCCGCAGGGCCCATCCGTCCTGGAGCGAAAGCGATCGGAGCCTTCGGCCGATGCCGCCACGCATCATTTCAAAAGCCTTCAACGGCATCACGCCGACGCCGAGGCCGTTTTCGATCATCCGGCACATCGCGTCGAGGCCGGTGACACGAATGCGCAACCGCACGCTCCGCCCCGCGGCGATGGAAGCCTGATGCATGGCGACGTGGATTGAACTGTTCGTGTGCAGCCCGACATGGTCGAAATCGAGGGAGTCGGCGAAGTCGATCGCCTGATCGACCGGAAGAGGGTGATCTTCTGGCACGACCAGCACGAGGCGATCCTGTCGATACGACAGGCTCTGCATGTCGTGGGAGGCATCGTCCTGCAGGTGGCAAATGCCCAGATCGGTTGCACCTTCCTGCACGGCGCGCACGATTTCGCTGCTCAGATGTTCTTCCAGTTCGATCTTCACGGCCTCGTGCGCACGGGCGAACGAACCGAGGTCTTCCGGGAGATATTGGACGATGGCAGAGATGTTGGCGTGCACGCGCACGTGACCTCGGACGCCGACCGCGTATTCGCTCAATTCGCCCTGCATTTTTTCCAGGCTGAAGAGCACGCTACGAGCGTGGTGCAGCAGGGTCTGCCCGGCTGGAGTCAGGTCGACGCCCCGCGCATGCCTGTAGAGCAGTGCTGTACCCAGCGCGCTCTCGAGTTCGGACAACCGTTTGCTGATGGCGGACGCCGCGAGATATTCGCGCTCCGCGGCCCGACCGATGCTGCCCGACTCGCACACTGCGACGAAGAGTTGCAGCGAGGTCAGGTCAATGCGGCGAGCGAAGTTGCGTTCAGACGATGCCATAAGGGCATCCATCTCGAAAAAAGATGGATGCCCCTATTTTCTCCCAGTCGACGCACTTTGGCCGTCGCGATGCGCGATGACCAAGTTGCCATCGTGCGATGGCTGGTGGTCGCCCGGCGGGAGTTACTTCTTCTTCGTGGCGGCGTCTTCGATCTTCTGACCGCCCTTTTGAATATCTTCACCAGCACCTTGCATCGTGTTGCAGCCCGCGAGGGGGAACGCAAATGCAAATGTGACGGCCATCAAAGCAACTACCTTTTTCATCTTGGACTCCTTCCGTTGTTGGAGCGGCAACTTTAGGCATGCAAAACGCTTCCGCTTGTAAGCCAAAACGCAAAAAGGCTGCCCGGAGGCAGCCTTGATACGCGTTTCGAGCAGATTCTGCGGGTCAGCGATCGGCGATCGGACGAACGTCCCGCTTGGGCGAACCTTCGAACAGCTGCCGAGGGCGGCCGATCTTGTAGTCCGGGTCGGCGATCATCTCGTTGAGCTGAGCAATCCAACCGACCGTCCGTGCAAGGGCGAAGATGGCGGTAAACAGCGGAACCGGGATTCCGATGGCCCGCTGGACGATCCCGGAATAGAAATCGACGTTGGGGTAGAGCTTGCGGGAGACGAAGTATTCGTCTTCCAGCGCGATCTTCTCGAGCGCCATGGCGAGCTTGAACAACGGGTCGTTCTGAAGGCCGAGCTCGTTGAGTACTTCGTTGCAGGTCTCCTGCATCAGCTTGGCGCGCGGGTCGTAGTTCTTGTAGACACGATGACCGAAACCCATCAGTTTGACGTTCGAGTTCTTGTCCTTGACCTGCTTGATGAACTCGCCGATCTTCTCGACCCCGCCAGCCTTTTGAATGTCGCCCAGCATGTTGAGGGCCGCTTCGTTGGCGCCGCCGTGGGCCGGGCCCCATAGGCATGCCACGCCGGCCGCGATGGCCGCGAACGGGTTGGTGCCAGAGGATCCGCAAAGGCGGACGGTCGACGTCGAGGCATTCTGCTCGTGGTCGGCATGCAGGATGAAGATTCGATCCAGTGCGCGTTCCAGCACCGGGCTGACCTTGTATTCCTCGCATGGCGTGGCGAACATCATGTGCAGGAAATTGCCCGCGTAGCTCAGGTCGTTCTTCGGGTACATGTACGGCTGACCGATCGTGTACTTGTAGGCCATCGCCACGAGCGTGGGCATCTTGGCGATCAGTCGAATCGCGGCAATCTCGCGATGCTTCGGATTGTTGATGTCCGTGCTGTCGTGATAGAAGGCCGACAGCGCGCCGACGAGGCCCGTCATGATCGCCATCGGATGAGCGTCCCGGCGGAAGCCACGCAGGAAGAACTGCATCTGCTCGTTGACCATCGTGTGGTTGGTCACGAGCTTCACGAAGTTGTCTTTTTCGCCTGCCTTCGGGAGTTCTCCGTACAGCAGCAGGTGACAGGTCTCCAGGAAGTCGCAATTGGTCGCGAGCTGTTCGATCGGGTAGCCGCGGTACAGCAGTTCGCCCTTGTCGCCGTCGATGTACGTGATGGCCGACTCGCAGGATGCGGTGGACATGAACCCCGGGTCATAGGTGAACATGCCGGTCTGCGCATAAAGCTTGCGGATGTCGATCACATCGGGGCCGAGCGTGCCCTTGTAGATCGGCAGGTCGACGTCCTGTCCTCCGTTGGTGAAAGACAGTGTGGCTTTGGTGTCTGATGCTTTCATAGGGGTTACTTTCAATGGTTTGATCGATCAGATGAAATGTGCGCTCCGTCTTGGCGCATCAACCGAAGCAGTTCGACCACGTCGGGATTCGCCCAGTCGGCTTCGGGTTCTTTTCTCCCGAGCAGCAGGTCGAGCAGATCGTTGTCGGACAGGTCCATCAATGTCTCCATCGCCTGCGCTCTGGCGCAGGTCAGGCCTGACTCATGCCGCTCGAAGAAGCGTGCAATGAACAGGTCGTTCTCGAGCAGCCCGCGTCTACAGCGCCATTTGAGCTTGCTCAAAGCGCGTTCGCCCAGCACCTCCCCTCCCTGCGCCGCGGGCGACGCGAAGATTCTGGCGACTCCGAACGCGGGTTCCATGGTCAGACGGCCCGACGGACCATCAGTTCCTTGATCTTGCCGATCGCCTTGGTGGGATTCAGGTTCTTCGGACAGACGTCGACGCAATTCATGATCGTGTGGCAACGGAAGAGCCGATACGGATCTTCCAGGTTGTCCAGGCGCTCGGCGGTTGCCTGGTCGCGGCTGTCGGCGATGAAGCGATAGGCCTGCAGCAGCCCGGCCGGCCCGACGAACTTGTCAGGGTTCCACCAGAAGCTCGGGCAACTGGTCGAGCAACTGGCGCACAGGATGCATTCGTACAAGCCGTTGAGCTCGTCGCGCTCCTCGGGCGACTGCAGCCGCTCCTTTTCAGGAGGAACGTTGTCGTTCATGAGGTACGGCTTGATCGAGTCGTACTGCTTGAAGAACTGCGTCATGTCGACGATCAGGTCGCGGATCACAGGCAGCCCCGGCAACGGCTTCAACACGATCGTGCCCTTGAGCGTAAGCATGTTGGTCAGGCAAGCCAGGCCGTTCTTGCCGTTGATGTTCATCGCGTCGGAGCCGCAGACACCTTCGCGGCATGAACGGCGGAACGACAGGGACGGGTCCTGAGCCTTCAACTTCATGAGCGCATCGAGCAGCATGCGCTCATGACCGTCGAGCTCGATGTCGATCGTCTGCATGTACGGCTTGGCATCCTTGTCCGGGTCGTAGCGGTAGATCTGGAATGTGCGCTTCATCGTGGTGACCTTGTTGTATTGCTCAGAACGTGCGGACCTTGGGCGGTACGGATTCCACCGTCAGCGGCTTGAGCTGGACGGGCTTGTACGAGAGGCGATTGCCCTCGCTGTACCAGAGGGTGTGCTTCATCCAGTTGGCGTCGTCCCGACCCAGCGGAGCGACCGGGTCGTCGGCGGGGCGCTCGTAGTCTTCGACGGTGTGCGCACCGCGGCATTCCTTGCGGGCAGCCGCCGACACCATCGTGGCCTGGGCGACTTCGATCAGGTTGTCGACCTCGAGCGCTTCGATGCGGGCCGTGTTGAAGATGCGTGACTTGTCCTTGAGCGCCACGGCAGCCACCCGCCCGCGAACGGCGCCGATCTTGGCCACGCCTTCGTCCATCGAGGCCTGGGTACGGAACACCGCGGCATGCTGCTGCATGATCGAGCGGATGTCGTTGGCCACGTCCTGCGCGTATTCGCCGTCGGTGGTCGATTCGAGCTGATTCAGACGCTCGAGCGTGCGGTCGGCTGCGTCGGCGGGAAGCGGCTTGTGTTCCTTGCGCTTGTCATTGAACTCGACGATGTGGTTGCCTGCGGCCCGGCCGAACACCAGCAGGTCGAGCAGGGAATTCGTCCCCAGCCGATTGGCGCCGTGAACGCTCACGCAAGAACATTCGCCTACCGCGTAGAGACCGTTCACCACGGCGCTGTTTTCTGCGCCGTTCTGGATCACTACCTGCCCGTTGATGTTGGTCGGGATGCCGCCCATCTGGTAGTGGATCGTCGGCACCACCGGAATCGGCTCCTTGGTGATGTCGACGTTGGCGAAGTTGACGCCGATCTCGAACACCGAGGGCAGGCGCTTGTGGATGGTCTCGGCGCCCAGGTGGTCGAGCTTGAGCAGCACGTAATCCTTGTTGGGGCCGCAGCCTCGGCCTTCCTTAATTTCCTGATCCATCGAGCGTGACACGAAATCGCGCGGCGCAAGGTCCTTCAGGGTCGGCGCATAGCGCTCCATGAAGCGTTCGCCGTTGCTGTTCAGCAGGATCGCGCCCTCGCCGCGGCAGCCTTCTGTCAGCAGCACGCCCGCGCCGGCCACGCCGGTCGGATGGAACTGCCAGAACTCCATGTCCTGCAGCGGAATGTTGGCCCGCGCCGCCATGCCGAGGCCGTCGCCGGTGTTGATGAAGGCGTTGGTCGAAGCGCCGAAGATGCGGCCGGCGCCGCCGGTGGCCAGCAACACGGTCTTGGCCTGAAGGATGTGCAGGTCGCCGGTTTCCATCTCGAGCGCCGTCACGCCGACGACGTCGCCGTCGGCATCGCGGATCAGGTCGAGCGCCATCCATTCGACGAAGAACTGGGTGCGCGCCTCGACGTTCTTTTGATAGAGCGTGTGGAGCATCGCATGGCCCGTGCGGTCGGCTGCAGCGCAGGCGCGCTGCACCGGCTTCTCGCCGTAGTTCGCGGTGTGGCCACCGAACGGGCGCTGGTAGATCGTGCCGTCGGGATTGCGGTCGAAAGGCATCCCGAAGTGTTCGAGTTCATACACCACCTTCGGCGCCTCGCGGCACATGAATTCGATGGCATCCTGATCGCCGAGCCAGTCCGAACCCTTGATGGTGTCGTAGAAGTGATAGTGCCAGTTGTCCTCACTCATGTTGCCGAGCGAGGCGCCGACACCGCCCTGTGCCGCCACCGTGTGCGAGCGAGTGGGAAAGACCTTCGACAAAACCGCCACGTTGAGACCAGCCCGTGCCAGTTGCAGCGAGGCACGCATGCCGGAGCCGCCGGCTCCGATGATCACGACGTCAAAGCGGCGCTTGGTGATTTCTTCTTTTGTGTAAGCCATATTCAGAGTCTCCAGAGCGACTGAATGGCCCAGCCCGCGCAAGCGACCAGCCAGACGATGGTGAAGACCTGCGCCACGAGTCGCAACGCGACCGAATGCACATAGTCCATCCAGATGTCGCGCATGCCGACCCAGACGTGATAAAGCAGCGAAACGATCACTGAAAACGTCAGCACCTTCATCCACTGGGATGCAAAGATGCCTGCCCAGGCGTCGTATCCGATGGGCCCCTTGGTGAACACGACCTGCGCGAGCAAGATGACGGTAAAGAGTGCCATCAGGGCGCCGGTGATGCGTTGGCTCAGCCAGTCGCGAAGTCCGTAGTGCGCGCCGACGACCACGCGCTTGGAACCGTAATTCACAGCCATTTGGATACTTTCAGTACAGACCGAACAACTTCGCGCCGAGCACCACGGTGAGCAGGATGCTGATGGCGAGCGTTGCGATCGCCGAACTTTTGCCGAAGTCCTTGTTGACCGCCGCATGGCTCACGTCCATCCACAGATGGCGCAGCCCGGCGATGAAATGGTGCAGGGAGGCCCAGATCAGTGCCAGCGCCACGAGTTTGAGGAACCAGCCGGGAAAGAACCCCACCCCGCTTTCGAAGGCCCCCTTGAAGCGCGCGAAGGAGTAATCCGACGAGATGGACGTGTCGAACATCCAGATGACGAAGGGAAGCAGCAGGAACATCAAAGCGCCGCTGATGCGATGCAGGATCGAGACCAGGCCGGCAGGCGGAAGCCGGTAGGTCGTCAGATCGGTGAAAGCGTTGATGTTGCGAAACTCGCGCCGGGGAGGTCGGGGAGGGGTGGCCAACTCTGTCATGGGGGCTTTCTAAGACTTTCTGATTGCTTCTTGGTCTATTTCAGGAATGCAAACTACGCAAAATTCTATTGCAATGCACCATCGGGCCTCAGCGCGACGCCCACGCGCCACAGTTCGGCGCATGGATGCTATTGAAACGATAGCGCACTGGGCAAGGCGTTTGCACCAGAGGCGGGCGTCGGGACTTTCGACGCTCAACCCAACTCATTGCGATAGTGGTGTGTATCGGTCCGGTAGAGGCCGCGCCGCAGTTCCATAGGCTTGTCGTGGTAGGTCAGCGCGATTCGCTCCACGCTGAGCAAGGGGGTCTCGCGCGCGACCTGAAGCAAAGCGGCCTGGGCGACATCCGGGAGAACCGCGCGAATCTTTTCCTCTGCTCGCACCATTCTCACACCGAACTCGGCCTCGAAAAGAGCGTACATCGGTCCGTGCCAGGCGGTCAGGCGCTCGGCCGTCAGTCCTTTGAAGGGGAGGCCGGGCAGCCACAGGTCTTCCAGAATCGTCGGCACGCCCGCATAAGCCAAAACCCGTCGAACCTGCAGCACCGGGTCCCCTGTCTTGAGTGACAGGGCACGCGCAACGTCGGCGCCGGAACGCTGACGGCGGCAGTCGACGATCGTTCGCTCTGCGGGGCCTTCACCCTGGCCGGGCGGCCCGTCGGGCACCAGCTTCAGAAAGCGGTACTGGACATGCTGCTCGGTGTGGGTAGCGACGAAGGTCCCCTTGCCCTGCCGCCGGACCACCAGGTTTTCGGCGGCAAGCTCGTCGATGGCCTTGCGCACCGTGCCCTGGCTCACCCTGTAGCGAACTGCAAGATCCGTTTCGCTCGGGATCGGCTCGCCGGGCTTCCACTCGCCTTCGTGCAGGCTCTGCAGGATCAGCGACTTGATCTGCTGGTACAGCGGGCTGAACGACGGCGTCGCGAGTGCGGATGCACCGGGGATGGGTGCGGTCATGGCAGAGCAGGAAACGCCGAGGCCTTCATCGGCAAG
>JAHJOG010000312.1 GCA_018820395.1 Gammaproteobacteria bacterium
ACCGGCAAGGAAGCCGAAGCGGTGCTCGGCAGCGCGCACATGACGATCAACAAGAACGCCATCCCGCACGACCCCGAAAAACCGATGGTCACGAGCGGCGTGCGCATCGGCACGCCCGCGATGACCACGCGCGGCTTCATGGACGAAGAAGCACGCATCACGGCCAACCTGATCGCCGACGTTCTCGACAATCCGCGCGACGAGTCGAACATCCAGGCCGTCCGCGCCAAGGTCAACGCACTGACCGAACGCTTTCCCGTTTACCGCTGAACACGGAGTGGCCGCATGAAGTGCCCTTTTTGCGGTCACGCCGAAACGCAGGTTGTCGAAACCCGCGTCTCGGAAGAACAGGATTTCGTGCGGCGCCGCCGCCAGTGCGCGGCCTGCGAAAAGCGCTTCACCACCTACGAACGCTCGGATGTGACCTTTCCGGTGGTGGTCAAGAAAGACGGCAGCCGCGCCGATTTCGAGCCCGCCAAGGTGCGTGCCTCGATGATGCTGGCGCTGCGCAAGCGTCCCGTCGGCATTGCGCAGATCGATTCGGCGATGTCGCGAATCGAGCAGAAGTTGCTGTCCAGCGGCTTGCGCGAGATCGATTCGACCAAGGTCGGTGAACTGGTGATGAGAGAATTGAAGCGCATGGACAAGGTCGCTTACGTACGGTTCGCGTCGGTCTATCGCAGTTTCGAAGACGTGGATGAATTCAGGCAGTTGCTGAAAGACATCTGACGGCGTTCGAAAGGGGGGCGCGAGCGGGATACCCGCCGTGCAATGGCAAAACCATTGAGTTCGTCAGGGTCCGTCATGTATTCAGCAAACAGCGCCGCCAAGGCGCTCGAGGCCACGCACGGTCAGCCGCTTTCCTCGCTGGGGAAGGTTCCCGTCATGATTTACTGGATCGGCGCGACCAGCCTGCTGGTTGACATTTCCAGCGAGATGCTTACCAGCGTCCTGCCCGTGTTCCTGTTGACGGTGTTGAGCCTGTCGCCCCTGCAAGTGGGACTGTTCGACGGACTCTTCCAAGGCATCACCGCGCTGACACTCGTATTTGCCGCCTGGCGTGCCGACGTGTCGAAAAATCAGAAGCTTGTGGCTTGGACCGGCTATGTGCTGTCCGCGCTGGCCAGATTGCTCCTCCTCTTGAGCATGGCGGGTGGAGCGCTTTTCGCTTTTGTCGGCCTGTTTTTGGATAGGCTGGGCAAAGGCATTCGCACGGCGCCGCGCGATTCCCTGATCGCCGCGCACGCTTGGCGCGACCATGAAGCCGCGGCCTTCGGGGTCCATCGAACGATGGATGCGACGGGCGCCTTGCTCGGCCCCTTGCTTGCCGCTGCGCTGCTGTGGCAGTGGGCCGACCGCTACGAGGTTCTCCTGTCGGTGAGCTTGGCTTTCGCAATCTGCGGCGTGCTGGTCTTCACCTTGCGCGTCAGGAACGTTGCTTCGCCATTGCCCCTTCCGGCGACGATTCAGCCCGCGTCGGCCACGCCCGTGTCAGTGGCTCCGGCGCGGGCCGCAAACCACGTGATCAAGACGCTGTGGCAGAACACGCCCTACCGTCGGCTGCTCTATGCCGTGACGGGCCTCGGCATCTTCACGATCAGCGACGGCATGCTCTACCTCATGCTGCAGCAACAGACTCAGTTGCCGGCGCGCTTCCTTCCGCTGACCTACGTGGGGAGTGCTTTGATCTTCATGCTCGCCGCCATGCCGATCTCGCGGGCAGCCACTTGCTGGGCGCCATGGCGCACCTTCCTGTTCGGCTACCTTTGCCTCGGCGCAGCCTACGGCCTGGTCACTGCAGACTGGGGGGCCGGCAATTTGGCACGACTCACCGGAGTGATGGTTTGCATGGGTCTGCACTACGCAGCCACCGACGGCGTTCTGGCCGTGATGATTGTCAAGGCTTTGACTCCCGAGGTACGGACCACCGGACTCGCCCTTGCGGCAACCTGCGCCGGGCTCGCAAAGCTCGTTGCATCCCCCTTGTTCGGTTTGACATGGCAAACCATCAGCCCGCAGTGGGCTTTGCTCGGTTTTGGCGCTGGACTTGCGGCTACCACGACCATCGCCGCTTGGCTGATGTGCGGCCAGGCGCCGATGCCCAAGGCTGCAGCATCATGAGTACAGCGATCGGGCGCCGAGCGGTAATCCTCGGGGCACTGGCAGCCGTCGCGTCACATGCCGGACCGGGCCTGCCCCCCGGCGCCAATGCCCATCAGATGGCCCAACTGCGCACCATCATCGCCGACCCGCAGCAGCGATACGTGCTCGTCACACGGCCAAGCGACACCCAACGGTTCCAAGTCGATCTGGTGCAGATTGACCCGATAACTCGCAAGCCCGCGACGCGACTGCCCACACCGTTGTCGTGCAGCCGTTTGCACGCCAGCACGAGCGGAAAGGTGTTCTGCTTGAGCGGCCTGGTTCCCGGGACCGGCCAGCGCACCGGCGATGCAGCCGGGTACGTCTTCGACCGGTCGTTCGCACTGCAAAAGGCCAATGAACCCAGAGCCGGCATCGTGAGCCGTGCGCGGATTTCATCCGACGGCAAATACACGGCGAGCACCTCATTCGTCACCGGCCACAGTTACATGAGCGGGCCTGGGCAGTTTTCGACCGCAAGCTTCATTGGACAAGCAGACGGAAAAGCGCCAGAGCAGGATATACAGACGTGGCAAGTCTTGCGGGACGGCAAGGTCTTCAATCCCCTTGACCTCAATCTTTGGGGTGTTACCTTCAACCCAAAGGATTCGAATCAATTCTTCGTGACTGCGCAATCCAAAGGTATTGCCCATCTTGCACGAGGCAACGTCGAAAAACGACGTATTGAAATAACCTCACTGGAAGTCGAATGCCCGTCGTTTTCTCCAGACGGGAAAAGAATAGCTTTCAAGAAAAGAACTGGCGCCGCGCGATGGGTTCCTGCGGTTCTCGATTTAGAGACTGACAAGGTGACCGGTTTTGACTCCGTTCCTGACTCCGTCGACGATCAGATCGAGTGGCTCGACAACACCACACTCATTTTTGAGGTGACGACGGTTCCCCTTTTGGGCAAAGCGCGAACCGACCTGATGACGCTTGACATTCAACGGATGGACTCTATGCCCCAGCGATGGCTTGGCGACGCCCGATCACCCACCTTCGTAGGCGCTCGCTGAGCGCCTGAATGTCGCAAAAAATCAATTGCGAGAATTGTCCAGATTGAGCTGGACGAGCGGCGATTTCGTCGGTGCGAGCGGCGCTTCCGGAGTAAGGCTAACGGCTAGACTCCCCTTCACTTGATTTGACACAGGTTGGATAGCCTGAGGTCGAATCCAATAAAAGTCAGGGAGTCTTCTTTGAAAAGCCATCACTCAGGCAAGCTGCGTCATGCCCGCGGCTTCACACTCATCGAATTGGTGGTGACCATTGCCGTGGCTGCCATCATTGCCAGTACGGCGCTGCCTTATTTGGGCACGTTCATCGACAAAAGCCAAGCCCGGGCCGCGGCGAGCGAACTCGAATCCTCATTGAACTATGCACGCGCCGAAGCCATTGCGCGAGGGCACGACATAAGCGTCTGTGCGCTGGCGGTTGCGGGAGGCAACACATGCGCAAGCACCCTTCCGGGAGCTGCCTGGGTAAACGGATGGATGGTGTACGACGACGAGATCAACCCGACCGCGCTGGAGCCTCTGCGCTTCGCGGCCGCTGCACCTCCGCGTACGACCATCGATGGCGCCGGTCGCGGAGTGTTTACCTTTACCCGCAGCGGCCTCTCGCACGTGGGCAACGGCACAGTCACCATCGGCCGACAGGGGCCGGGCGGCGCCGTCGTCGAAACGTGCCTCGTGATGAATTCACTCGGTGGCCGCGTCCGCCGGGAGGCCCCGACCAACAACGCGTGCTGATCATGAAGACAAGTCAATTCATCGTCCGCAGCAGCGGCACCAAGCGTGGTGGCACATCACGTCGCACACAAAGAGGCTTCGGCCTGATCGAAGTCATGATCGCCATCGTCGTGCTGTCCGTTGGCATGTTCGGCATCGCACTCGCGCAAATGAATGCGCTGCGCAGCCAGCGCAACGCGCACATGCGCGCAGGCGCCGTCCAGTTGGCCAGCGACATGGCAGAGCGCATGAGGCTCAATATCTCCGCCGTTGCCACGGACTCGACAACCTATTCCGACCCGTCCACGACAACCTACAACAGCCTGACCGCCTCCCCCGTTGGTACGCCTTCGGCATTGAGCCCGTTCTCCAACGCCGCTGCTCAGGCGACGCACGACCTTGCTGTCTGGCGCAACGAAATCGCGCAGAGACTTGGAACCGACAGCGCGACTGGGGTCGTCCGTCAAGTCGCCGGCCAGCCCTACAGCAGGAACGTGGTTGTCATGTGGCGAGAGAAGCAACTCACGACTGAACTGTCGACGATCGTCGCTACGAATACGCGCGGTAATGTGTGCGCATCGAGCGGCGGCGGCGCTCTCGTATGTGACCCGAATTGCCCCAGCGATGGCACGGTAAATTCCGCACCCCTGAACGTGCGCTGCGTGCAGATCGGGATTCAGCCATGAAAACGCCGATCCGCCGAACGAGTTTGGCCCGCAAACAGCACGGCATGACGCTCGTC
Source organism: Gammaproteobacteria bacterium (assembly GCA_018820395.1). GTDB lineage: Bacteria > Pseudomonadota > Gammaproteobacteria > Burkholderiales > Burkholderiaceae_C > Variovorax. Next base: position 4,612 of record JAHJOG010000312.1, read on the forward strand.
GAGCTGATGGTCTCGCTGGTGCTGGGTCTGCTCGTCATGGCTGCCGTCGCTGCCATCTATCTGGTGGCCAGCATCAACCTCACGCAACAGGACGCCGAGAGCAGACTCCAGCAGTCCGGCGCCGCTGCGATGGCGATCGTCACCCGCCAATTAGAAAAAGCCGGTGTTGTCGACATGCCCGCAGATTGGGAAGGGTGGAAAACGGCCACAGCGGGGGAGGACCGATTCGGGTACCTCATGCGGAACATCACGCCCGCCCTATCGTCTGCAGCCATTCCACCGACGGTGCATGGTTGCGACACGGGTTACGCCAATCCGACGGATCTCGACGACCAGAGCTGTAGCACATCCGCTACAACCAACTCGCCCGCCATCACCTTGGGTTGGCAAGTCACACGAAGCCGAGATAGCGAGGCTCCCCCGCCCCCTCTGCTGGGTTGTCTCGACATTGATGAAACCCACGAACAATCAGCGAACGTCAACAGTCTGAACACCCTTGTGGCGGGGGTCCCCACGCCAGTCGTCACCAGGTGGACCCGGTGCCGCATCAGCATCAACACGAGCGACCCTTCGCTTCAACTGAGGCAGAGCAGCGACGGCACGAGTGTCGCCGTTTCGGTCGCGGACAACATCAGTGATCTTCAGTTTCGCTACCTCGTGTCGCCGGCTGGCGACTCATCCCGTGTGGCTCAGTATGCAACGGCTTCCGCATTCACGACAGGTTCAACTCCACCCAATTGGTCCGATGTCACCGGCGTAGAAGTCTGCCTGTTGACGCGTGTAGCCGTTCCGACTAGAGCGTCGAAGCAGGTGCAGACGTGCCAGGTCAATACAGCGACCGGCTTGCCGGCAACCACGACCTTCGACGATCGATTTCTCTATCGTGCCGTGCGAAAGGTCGTCGTTCTGAGATCGCGGGTTCAAGCCAACACCGCCGCGTACTAGCCATGAACACCATCATCAGAACACCTTGTTCCGCCGCGGTGAATAGGATGCCGCGCCACGCCTCGAGCAGGTCTCAACGGGGCGCCGCGCTTTTCATGGGCCTCGTCTTCACGCTGGCGGCGCTCCTTCTCGCGATCGGAGCCGTCCTGGCCGGGTTCTACCAACAGCGAATCGCCGGCAGCGCGCGCGATCGCGATCTCGCCTTCCAGGCTGCCGAGGCCGCGCTTCGAGACGCCGAACTCTCGATCATGTGCAGGGCCTACACGGGCGCGACCCCCGCGCTGAGCCCTTGTGCCGCTGGCGGCACCTGCATGCCAGGCTGCGGAAGCGGTCCACCTTCGTCTCGCTTTGCGCTGGGTTTCCAGCCCGCCACCGCTAGCTCGTGCCCGAACGGTCTGTGCACTCCGGCGCCGCTCCCGCCGCCGACCACACCCCCGACGACCAGCGAGCCGATATGGGAGGCGGTTGACTGGTCAAGCACCAGCACGATCCCCATCGGTACTTTCACCCGCCACCCCGACCGCACCACGGGCGTCGTGCCAGGAATCAGCCTCGCTCGCCAGCCGCGCTTCCTGATCGAAGCGGTGCCGGCAACCTGCGATCCGGCCGTCCGGTTTTGCACTTAGCAACACCAATGAAGCTTGTGCTGGCTTCAGGATCAAGACAGTCAGTGGGACGGCGCGTCATGGTGTCTTGCCGATGCTGAACGCAAGCGGCAATTTGACCGGTGTCTGCGCCACCGCCAGCACAGAATGCTATGCGCTCGATGGTACGTCCGTCACTGTCAGCGCCACTTCTGCCTTGGGAAGGTTTCTCGCCTATCAGCCGTTCTATGACGGTGGCGTCCTCCAAAGCTACGTGGTCGGCAAGACGCAGGTGTACACCTTCAAGGACGACCTCGACGCAGCCCCGCCTTACGCAATCAAGCAATCGCGGATCTCGTGCTATGACTTTGCGACGGGAGACTTCTGCTTCCGAGACACTTCGAAACTCAGCACCGCCCCTGACATCGTCACTGATCCGGCCGCCTTTTACGCCGTAACTGAAGATCCGGAGCGCCCCGGTTGCGTGTGGGCACTCGGCGACAAAAGCCGCGCGGCTGTCTGGGAGGCAGCCACTGGAGGCCCGTGCGTTCAACGAACGGTGACCTATGCGGTCGATACGATCCCGGTCAACTATTACGGCTTCGACAAAACGATCAATGGAGACGTGGAGTACCGAAAGGTCGTGATCCACGGCCTGGACAGTAGCTTTGTCGACAGCACCAACGGCGTCCGGGTCACCGTCGCCGCTGTCGATGAGGCCGGCGGGACCAAGACCCTGGTCGACAACGTCCAGTTGGCTGCCCCGTCAGCCGGAGGCGACTATGTCCTCAACCTTGACCAGTACGCCACAGGCACGACCGCGCTGACCCCTCCGCTCAAGTACAAGAACTACCCCAGGCTGCGCACAACCATCACGGTTTACAGGGCCATCGGCAACCCCAGTTGGCCCACGGGCGTCATCAGCGATGTGATCTGGTCCGGCCCGCCGGTGCAGTTCTCCGTGCAGACCACGGCGCCAACCAACACGACGTCATCGTGCAACGGAGAAAGCTTCGTCCAAAGCGGCATTTTTGTAGCCAATACGACGAACGGCACTGTCACCACTTCGACGCGCGCAGTGAGCAACGCGCTCCTCGAAAATTTGGCCTCGTCCAGCACCGGTCCGGTGATGTTGACGAGCAGCTATCTCGGGTATGAGCGCACCAACCCGCAATCCTGGGAGGGCACCCCGACGATTGCGATGTACACGATGTACGACAGCAATGTGTTCACGGGCACCCGCCCCATCACAGGCACTGCCTTGACAACTCAGAGGTGCTGGGCACTCGATCTGAGCTCCGGCGAAACAGGCATCGGCAATGCGACACACAACCCGATCGGCCAGGTCGTCGACCTGCTGTCGATCGAATCGCCGCGCGGCAGTACCACCGGCAGCGGCGCAACTGCGGTTCACTCCTGCCAGCCCGGGCGGAGCTGGATCAATCGCCTGAACGCGCTGACAGGACTGCCGACTGGATTCGACACCAACGCGGATGGTTTCATCAACGGCACCGAAGCCGCGATCGGTGCGGTAAGTGTCGATCGCAGTACGGGGCAGATCATCAATAACGGACGCAATCTGACGGCTGGAACGGGAGGGTCCGTCGGTCCGACCGGCCCAGGAAGCGTGAGCATCACGCCGCCCAATGTCGGGCGCATCTGGTGGAGGGAGCTGTGATCATGCCGCTGTCACTGAACACTTCCGCGCGAGCACGCAGCCTTCGGGGCTTCACGCTGATCGAACTGATGATCGTCCTGGTCGTCATGGGCGTCCTGGCGGCGATTGCCTATCCGTCACTGTCTGCCTATGTGATTCGCGCGCGACGCGCCGATGCCAAAGCAGTGCTTCTGGAAGCGGCTGCTTGGATGGAACGCAATTACGTTCTCAATAACAACACTTACATGTTCGGCACCACCGGCGGAGGTACCACCGGCGGAGGCACCACCGGCGGAAGCACCACCGGCGGAAGCACCACCGGCGGAGGCACCACCGGCGGAGGCACCACCGGCGGAGGTACCACCGGCGGAGGTACCAATAGCGTCACGGCTGCCAACACTGCGCTGACAGCTGCGGGCTATAACAGAAGCCCCCTTGGCGGCGCCACGTCGCACTGGACCATCGCATTCACAGATATCACGGCGTCAACGTATACGCTCCAGGCGCGCCCGACGGACACCGCGAACACCTTGGGGTGCGACACGTTAACAATCAATGACCAGGGATTCCGCGACGCAACGGGACCCAACGCAGCCACCTGTTGGACAAAATAGGGGCCCGCCCCTCTGCTGTCCAACCCATGCACGCCCTGCTGCCCCAAGCTCTCGACCTCGCCAAACAAGCCCGAGCCCTGTGCCCGCCCAACCCGGCGGTCGGCTGCATCATCGCGAGCCCGGAAGGCGTAGTGCTCGGTCAGGGGCACACCCAACCCACGGGCGGTCCACACGCGGAGGTGATGGCGCTGCGCGACGCAGAGCGCCTCGGCCACGACACGCGCGGCGCGACCGCCTACGTCACCCTCGAACCCTGCTCCCACCACGGCCGCACCGGCCCTTGCTGCGACGCCCTGATCGCCGCCAGCATCCGCCGCGTGGTGGCTTGCATTGCCGATCCGAATCCGCTGGTGCAAGGCGAGGGCTTTGCGCGCCTGCGCGCGGCAGGCATTGAAGTCGAAGTCGGCGAGCTCGCAGACGAATCGCGTGAACTGAACATCGGCTTCTTCAGCCGCATGATTCGCGCCCTGCCCTGGGTTCGCCTGAAGACCGCGGCATCGCTGGACGGCAAAACTGCTTTGCTCGACGGCACGAGCCAGTGGATCACCTCGGAAGCCGCGCGCACGGACGGGCACGCCTGGCGGTCCCGCGCCGGGGCGCTGCTCACGGGCGTCGGCACCGTGCTCGAGGACGATCCGCGGCTCGACGTCCGCCTGGCGCCATCCGTGGGGCAAAAGGTGCGGCAGCCGCCGCTGGTCGTCATCGACAGCCGTCTGCAGACGCCGCCTGCGGCGCGCATCTTCGAAGCCGAACGGCCCATTTGGATCTATGCCGCCGCACCCGACGCTGCGAAGCAGGCCGCGCTCGAAGCCGCAGGCGCCGACGTGCGATGCATTGCCAACGCCGACGGCAAGGTCGACCTGGCGGCAATGCTGCGCGACCTCGCGCGCCGCGAGGTCAACGAGCTGCACGTCGAAGCCGGCCACAAGCTGAACGGCTCGCTGATCCGCGAGGGCCTGGTCGACGAACTGCTCGTCTACCTGGCCCCCAAGCTCATCGGCGACGGCCTGGGCATCGCCAGCCGGGCGTTCGGCGACGGCCCGCTGACGGAGCTGGCCGCCGCCCTGCCGCTGGAATTCCGCTCGGTCGACCGCATCGGCCCCGACCTCCGGATCGTGGCGCGCGTTGCGGGCCGAGGCGATTTCGGCAGCTGATCCGGCCCGCGCTCGCTTCTCTGCGAAAATGCGCGGATGTTCACCGGAATCATCACCGGCGTGGGGCGCATCGCCGCCATCCACGACCTCGGCGGCTCTTCATCCCACGGCAAGCGGCTTGGCATCGCGGCGCCGCGCGGCTATCTGGAAGATGTCGGCCTCGGGGACAGCATCGCGCTCAACGGGGCCTGCATGACCGTCACGGCGCTCGACGTCGCACAGGCGCAGTTCACGATCGAGATTTCGGCCGAATCGCTGGCCAAGACCGCCGGGCTAACCGAGCAGGACGCGCCGGTCAATCTCGAAAAGGCCTTGCGCGCATCCGACCGCCTGGGCGGCCACATCGTGTCGGGCCACGTCGACGGCGTCGGCCAGGTCACCCGCTTCGCCCCGGTCGGAGAAAGCTTTGAACTCCGCGTGCTGGCGCCAGAGGCCCTGGCCCGCTTCCTCGCGTACAAGGGCTCCATCACCATCAACGGCGTGAGTCTGACCGTCAACACGGTCGACGACGGCGTGTCGGCCGCCGACGGCAGCAAGGGTTGCGAAGTCAGCATCAACCTGATCCCCCACACGGTCGAGAACACCGCCCTCGGCCACCTGCGCGAAGGCAGCCGCGTCAACGTGGAGATCGACACGGTCGCCCGCTACGTCGAGCGAATGCTCCAGGCCGGCGTCCTCCCCTCACCGAACATCGAAAGCGCGCCATGAAAGCCTCCGTCACCCCGATCGGTGCCCCGCGTGCCGGGCGCGAGCCCGCCTCCATCTCGCCTGTCGAAGACATCGTTGCCGACCTGCGCGCCGGTCGCATGGTGATCCTGGTCGACGAAGAAGACCGCGAGAACGAAGGCGACATCGTCATCGCGGCCGACCACATCTCGGCCGAGTCGATCAACTTCATGGCGCGGCATGCGCGCGGACTCATCTGCCTCACCCTGTCGCGCGAAATGTGCGAGCGGCTCCAACTGCCGCCCATGGTGGCGCGCAACGGCGCCAAGCACGCCACCGCGTTCACCGTGTCGATCGAAGCGGCCGAAGGCGTCACCACCGGCATTTCTGCGGCCGACCGCGCGCGCACCGTGCAGGCGGCCGTCGCGCCCGACGCGGTCGCGGCCGACCTGGTGCAGCCCGGGCACATCTTTCCGCTCCAGGCCGTCGACGGCGGCGTGCTGATGCGTGCCGGCCACACCGAGGCCGGCTGCGACCTCGCCGCCATGGCCGGCTGCTCGCCCGCTGCCGTGATCTGCGAAGTGATGAACGACGACGGCACCATGGCCCGCCTGCCAGACCTTCAGCTCTTCGCGGCCGAACACGGCCTCAAGATCGGCACCATCGCCGCCCTCTTCGAACACCGCAGCAGCACCGAGACATTGGTACAGAAGGTCGGCTGCCGCGAGATCCGCACGACTTGGGGCGCCTTCACGGCACACGCATTTCGCGACACGACCAGCCACGGCGTGCACCTGGCGCTGGTGCGCGGGACCTGGAACGCCGACGAAGTCGTCGACGTGCGCGTGCACGAGCCGCTCTCGGTGCTCGACGCACTCGAACTCAACCGCTCGCTCCACTCGTGGAGCCTCGATGCGAGCCTCGGCCACATCGCTGCACAAGGCAAAGGCGTGGCAGTGCTGCTCAATTGCGGTGAAACCGGCGCCGAGTTGCTGGCGCAGTTCGACGGCACGGCGCGGCCCGCCCAGGCGCCCGAGCGCGGCCGCATGGACCTGCGCAGCTACGGGATCGGCGCGCAGATCCTGCGCGAATGCGGCGTGCGCAAGATGAACCTGCTCGGCGCGCCACGGCGCATGCCCAGCATGGCGGGCGGCTATGGCCTGGAGATCGCCGGCTACCTCACCAAGGACCAGGCCGCATGATCCACGCGCATCGCACCCGGCACACGCAAGACACCAAGGACACCTGATGCAGCAAGCAGACAAGGGAGAAAAGCCGCTCGACGGCACGGGCCTGCGGATCGGCATCGTGCAGGCGCGCTTCAACGCCGACATCACCGACGCGCTGGCCCAGGCCTGCCTGGGCGAACTCGAAGCGCTGGGCGTCGCAGCCGACGCGATCGACCACGTCACCGTTCCGGGCGCGCTCGAAATTCCTGTCGCGCTGCAGGCGCTCGCCGAGCGCAACCGCTATGACGCGCTGATCGCGCTGGGCTGCATCATCCGCGGCGAAACCTACCACTTCGAACTGGTGGCCAACGAGTCCGGCGCGAGCGTCAGCCGCCTTGCGCTGGACTACCGCCTGCCGATCGCCAATGCGATCCTCACCACCGAAAATCTCGACCAGGCCGTGGCCCGGCAATCCGACAAGGGTCGCGACGCGGCGCGTGTCGCCGTCGAGATGGCCTGCCTACTGACCACGCTCGCATGACCGACGACATTCCTTTTTCGCGCAAGACCGATGCTCAAGCCCGCACAGCGCGCACCAAGCTCACGAGCACCGGCGTGCGCAAGGCTTCCGCCAAATCCACCCGCAGCCGAGCCCGCGAGTTCGCCCTGCAGGCGCTCTACCAGCACCTGGTCGGCCGCAACGACGCCACCGCCATCGACGAGTTCACGCGCGACCTGGCCGGCTTTCACAAGGCCGACGCGGTGCACTACGACGCGCTGCTGCACGGCTCCATCCAGAGCGCTGCCGAGCTCGATGCACTGATCGTCCCTCTGCTCGACCGCAAGCTCGACGAGATCTCTCCGGTGGAGCACGCGATCATGTGGATCGGCACCTACGAGTTCCGGCATTGCCTCGACGTGCCCTGGCGCGTCGTGCTCAACGAATGCATCGAACTCGCCAAGGAGTTCGGCGGCACCGACGGCCACAAGTACGTCAACGCGGTGCTCAACGGTCTGGCAACCCAACTGCGCCCGGCCGAGGTCGAAGCCGATCGCGCCAGCGGCAAGGCGCGCGCATGAGGATCTCGCAGCGCGCGCAGCGCATCGAGCCCTTCTACGTGATGGAAGTCGCCAAGGCGGCGTCGGAGCTGGCCCGCGAGTTCGCCGCCTCCGACCGGCCGATGATCTTCCTGAACATCGGCGAGCCCGATTTCACGGCGCCGCCTCTGGTGCAGGAAGCCGCGGCACGCGCGGTGCGGGCAGGCGCCACCCAATACACGCAGGCCACGGGCCTGGTCCATCTGCGCGAGCGCATCAGCGGCTGGTATGCCGAGCGCTTCGGCGTCGACGTGCCTGCGCGGCGCATCGTGATCACCGCCGGTGCTTCGGCCGCGCTCCAGCTCGCCTGCCTGGCCCTCATCGAGGCGGGCGACGAGATCCTGATGCCCGACCCGAGCTACCCGTGCAACCGGCACTTCGTGAGCGCGGCCGAAGGGCGCGCCGTGCTTGTGCCGACCACGGCCGCCGAGCGCTTCCAGCTGAGCGCCGCCAAGGTCGAGGCCGCCTGGACGCCGATGACCCGCGGCGTGCTGCTGGCCTCGCCGTCGAACCCAACCGGCACATCCATCGACCCCGCCGAGCTCCGGCGCATCCACGAAGCCGTGTCGGCGCGCGGCGGCATCACGCTGATCGACGAGATCTACCTGGGCCTGTCGTACGACGCTGCTTACGGCAAGAGCGCGCTCGCCATCGACGACCAGATCATCAGCATCAACAGCTTCAGCAAGTACTTCAACATGACCGGCTGGCGGCTGGGCTGGCTGGTCGTGCCCGATGCGCTGGTGCCGGTCGTCGAGCGACTGGCCCAGAACCTCTTCATTTGCGCCAGCACCGTGGCACAGCACGCCGCTCTCGCGTGCTTCGAGCCCGACAGCATCGCCGAGTACGAGCGCCGTCGCTCGGAATTCAAGGCGCGGCGCGATCGCTTCATTCCGCAGCTCGATGCCATGGGTCTCAAGGTGCCCGTGATGCCCGACGGCGCGTTCTATGCCTGGGCCGATTGCTCTGAATTCGCCAGAAGGCTCGGTATTCGCGACAGCTGGGATCTTTCCTTCGAGGCCATGAAGCACGCGCGCGTGGCGATCACGCCCGGACGCGACTTCGGCTCCGCCGGCACCGCGGGCTTCGTGCGCTTCTCGACGGCCAGTTCGATGCAGCATCTCGACGAAGCGGCGGTCCGGCTGCGCGAATGGGCGGATGCCGCCGTGTCCGCATGAGCACCGCCCACCGATGAGCTTCGCACTTCGCCTGCGCGTCTACTGGGAAGACACCGACGCCGGCGGCATCGTGTTCTATGCCAACTACCTGAAGTTCATGGAACGCGCCCGCACCGAATGGCTGCGTTCGATGGGCATCGCCCAGCAGCGGCTGCGCGACGAGACCGGCGGCATCTTCGTCGTCACCGAAACCCAGCTCAAGTACCTGCGCCCCGCCCGGCTCGACGACGAACTGCTGGTTACAGCCGACCTCCGCCAGGCGGGTTCGGCGTCGCTGATAATCGATCAACGCGTGCTGCTCGTCTCACCGCATGCGCCCGAATCTCCTGCAAACGCCAACGACGACGTGCTCTGCCGGGGCACGATCCGCATCGGTTGGGTCCAAGCGGATACGCTGCGACCTGCGCGCATGCCGCAAAGCCTCGCGGGAACCCTCGAGCGCCACGCCGACTCCATGTCACAACCTCTCCAGTCATGAACCAAGACCTGTCCATCATTTCCCTGCTCCTGCACGCGAGCATCCCGGTCCAGCTCGTCGTCGCGCTGCTGATCGTGGTGTCTGTGGTCAGTTGGGCGGCCATCATCCGCAAGTACTTCGCGCTCAAGCGAACGCGTTCACTGAACGACGAGTTCGAGCGCGACTTCTGGTCGGGCACCAGCCTCAACGAGCTCTTCACTTCGGCCGCGCAGAACGCCAAGTTCGCCGGGCCCATGGAGCGCATCTTCGCTTCCGGCATGCGCGAATACCAGAAGCTGAGAGAGCGCAACGTGTCCGACACCCCCACCCTGCTCGACGGCGCGCGGCGCGCGATGCGCGCCAGCTTCCAGCGCGAGCTCGACGCCGTGGAGCAGAACCTGTCGTTCCTCGCCACCGTCGGATCGGTGTCGCCCTATGTGGGCCTGTTCGGCACGGTGTGGGGAATCATGCACGCCTTTACCGGCCTCGCGGCACTGGCCCAGGTCACGCTGTCCACCGTCGCGCCCGGCATTGCCGAAGCCCTGGTTGCCACGGCCATCGGCCTTTTCGCGGCCATTCCGGCCGTGGTGGCATACAACCGCTTCGCACGCGAGATCGACAAGATCTCGATCGGGCTCGAGACCTTCATCGAGGAGTTCTCGAACATCCTGCAGCGCAACCTGACCGCCCACGTCAACCCGGCCACCGTCGCGGCGACCGGCCGCTGAACCTCTCCAGCAGAACGGATCCCCATGCCCGCCATGTCCTCCCGCGGCCGCGGCCGCCGAACGATCAACGAGATCAACATGGTCCCGTTCATCGACGTGATGCTGGTGCTGCTGATCATCTTCATGGTCACCGCGCCGCTCATCACGCCCAGCGTCATCAACCTCCCCAGCGTCGACCGCGCCAACAAGCAGCCCGACAAGCCCATCGAGATCGTGATCAAGAGCGAAGACGAAGTCCAGATCAAGAAAGACCCGTCCAAGGGCAGCGGCGGCGCGTCCATCCCGATGTCGCAGATCGGCTCGGCCGCATCGACGGCGCAGGACGGCGACCCGGCGCGCCCGGTGATCATCAGCGCCGACAAGGGCGTGAAGTACGAAACCGTCGTCAACGCCATGAACCAGCTCAAACGCAGCGGCATCGAGCGCGTCGGCCTGTCGGTGACCACGACGGGCGCCAAATAAACCATGTCGCTGGCCGCCGACCGCCCCGAGTTCGCTCCGCCACCGCAAGGCGGCAACTTTCGCGCGATGGTGCTGGCGCTGCTGGCGCATGTGCTGCTGATCATCGCGCTCACGTGGGGCGTCAGTTGGCGGCGTGAGGCGCAAGACGACGCGGTCGAGGCCGAACTCTGGTCGACCACCGTTCAGCGCGCCGCGCCGCGGGCCACGGCGCCGGTCCCCGCACCGCCGCCG
>JAHJOG010000313.1 GCA_018820395.1 Gammaproteobacteria bacterium
AGCGCCTTCGGTCAGCGCATCGTGTCGACGATCTTCACCGAGACCAACCAGTACCGCGTCATCCTCGAAGCGCAGCGCGACGCGCTCTCCTCGCCGAAAGAGCTGGGCAACCTGCAGTTGCGCACCGGCTCCGGCACGCCGACGCCGCTGTCGTCGCTGGCCACGGTGCGCGAGCAGCTCGCGCCGCTCGCCGTGACGCGCGTCGCGCAATACCCGGCCGCCACCGTCGGCTTCGACACTGCCGACGGCGTGGCGCTGGGCAAGTCGGTATCGGCGATTCGCGCCGCCGCGCGCGACATCGCCATGCCGGCCAGCGTGCAGATCACGCTGCTCGGCGCGGCGGGCGCCTACGAGAAGTCGCTCACCAACCAGCTCTGGCTGATCCTGGCCGCGGTGGTGTGCGTGTACATCGTGCTGGGTGTGCTCTATGAAAGCTATGTGCACCCGCTGACGATCCTGTCGACGCTGCCGTCGGCCGGCGTGGGCGCGCTGCTGGCGCTGATGCTCACGGGCAACGACCTGGGCGTGATCGGCATCATCGGCATCATCCTGCTCATCGGCATCGTGAAGAAGAACGCGATCATGATGATCGACTTCGCCATCGATGCCGAGCGCAACCAGGGCCGACCGCCCACCGAGGCGATCCACCAGGCGGCGCTGCTGCGCTTCCGGCCGATCCTGATGACCACGCTGGCGGCGCTGTTCGCGGCGCTGCCGCTCATGCTGGGTTGGGGCGAGGGCGCCGAGCTGCGCCGGCCGCTCGGCCTGGCGATCTTCGGCGGGCTGGTGGTGAGCCAGGTACTCACGCTCTTCACCACGCCGGTGATCTATCTCGCCTTCGACCGGCTGGGCCGCCGTTTCAGCGGGCGGCCGCCCCAGGCGGTGCCGGAGCCATGAACCTTTCGGGCCCCTTCGTCGCCCGCCCGATCGCCACGGTGCTGCTGACGATCGGCATCGCGCTGGCCGGCATCGTGGCTTTCTTCGCGCTGCCGGTGGCCTCGCTTCCGCGGGTGGATTTCCCGACCATCTCGGTGCAGGCCTCGCTGGCGGGCGCCAGCCCGAGCACCATGGCGTCGAGCGTCGCGACGCCGCTCGAGCGCCGGCTGGGCGTGATCCCGGGCGTGAACGAGCTCACGTCCAACAGCTCCAACGGATCGACGCGCGTCACGCTGCAGTTCGACCTGAGCCGCAACATCGACAGCGCCGCGCGCGAAGTGCAGGCCGCCATCAACGCGGCGCGCGCCGACCTGCCCGCGACGCTGCGCAGCAACCCGACCTATCGCAAGCGCAACCCGGCCTCGGCGCCGGTGATGATCCTCGCGCTCACGTCCAAGACGCGCACGCCGGGGCAGATCTACGAAGCGGTGTCGAACATCGTGAGCCAGCGCCTGTCGCAGGTCGAAGGCGTGGGCGACGTGGAGATCGGCGGCGGCTCGCTGCCCGCAGTGCGCATCGAGCTGGAACCCTTCTCGCTCAACCGCCTGGGCATCAGCACCGAAGACGTGCGCGCCGCCATCCAGGCCAACAACGCCAATCGCCCCAAGGGCGCGATCGAGAGCGCCGACCGCCGCCTGCAGATCTACACGCCCGCACCGGGCCGCCGCGCGGCCGACTACCGCGACCTGGTGATCGCCTGGCGCAACGGCGCGGCGGTGCGGCTGGCCGACGTGGCCCGCGTGATCGACAGCGTCGAGAACACCCGCACGCTGGGGCTCTTCAACGGCGAGCCGGCGGTGGTGGTGCTGGTCACCCAGGAGCCGGGCGCCAACGTGATCGACACGGTGGACGGCGTGCGCAACCTCTTGCCCGAACTGCGCGCGCAGCTGCCGCAGGACATCGAGATCCGCATCGCGTCCGATCGCACCAATTCCATTCGCGCGTCGCTGCGCGAAGTCGAGACCACGCTCATCATCGCGGTGGTGCTGGTCGTGCTGGTGGTCGGGCTGTTCCTGCGCAGCGCGCGGGCCACGGTGGTTCCGGCCGTGGCGACGGTGGTGTCGTTGCTCGGCACCTTCGGCGTCATGCACCTCCTGGGCTACAGCCTCAACAACCTGAGTCTGATGGCGCTCACGGTGGCGACCGGCTTCGTGGTCGACGACGCGATCGTGGTGCTGGAGAACATCGCGCGCTACGTCGAGAAGGGCATGGGCCGCGTCGAGGCGGCGCTGCGCGGCGCGAAGGAAGTCGGCTTCACGGTGCTGTCGATCAGCCTGTCGCTGGTGGCGGTGTTCATTCCGCTGCTCTTCATGGGCGGGCAGGTGGGCCGGCTCTTCCGGGAGTTCGCGGTGACGCTGTCGGTCGCCGTGATGATCTCGCTGGTCATCTCGCTCACCACCACGCCGATGCTGTGTGCGCTGCTGCTGCGGGGCGAAGCCGAGCACGGCCCGCGCCCGACCGGCGGCCTGCGCGGCTGGCTCGCCACGCGGACGGACCGTGGCTGGCGCTGGACGCTGCGCACCTACGAACACAGCCTCGACTGGGCGCTGGCGAGCAAGGGCGTGGTGATGGTGGTGCTGCTCGCGGTGATCGGGCTCAACGTCTATCTCTTTCAAGCCATTCCCAAGGGCTACTTCCCGCAACAGGACAACGGCCAGCTCAACGCCGGCCTGCGCGCCGACCAGAGCATTTCTTCCGCCGCGCTCGGCGCCAAGCTCAAGCAGGCGGTCGACATCATCCACAAGGACCCGGCGGTCGACTCGGTGGTCGGCTTCGCGGGCGGCAGCCGCTCGGGCGGCGGCTTCATGTTCGTCAACCTCAAGCCCTTCGGTGAGCGCACCGAGAAGACCGCGGCGGTGATCGACCGCCTGCGCCCGCAGCTCAACCAGCTCACCGGGCTGCGCGTGTTTCTCTTCCCGGTGCAGGACCTGCGCATGGGCGGGCGCTCCGGCAATTCGAGCTACCAGTACACGCTGCAGAGCGACAGCCTGGGCGACCTGCGCAGCTGGACCGGCAAGCTGGCCGACCGCCTGCGCCAGGAGACGGGCCTCACCGACCTCGACAGCGACGACTCGGCCAACGGCGTGGAGACTTTCGTCGAAGTCGACCGCGACGCCGCGGCCCGGCTCGGGGTGACTTCCGCCGCCGTCAACAACGCGCTCTACAACGCCTACGGCCAGCGCGCCGTCGGCACCATCTACGACGAACTCAACCAATACTCGGTGATCATGGAATGGGCGCCGCGCTTTCAGCAGGCGCCGATCGCGCTGAAGGATCTCTACGTGCCGTCGACGCTCAACAGCACGACGTCGGCGAGCGGCGCCACGGTGGTGAGCTCGATCCAGTCCACCACCAACGCGGCCACGGGCACGTCGACCACGGTGTCGGCCAACCCGGCGCTGCGCGCGGCGTCGACCGGCCAGCAGATCGCCAGCAATTCGACGCTGATGGTGCCGCTGTCGTCCTTTTCCAAGCTGAGCGAGCGCGCCGTGCCGTCGTCGATCGAGCACCAGGACACCGAACTCGCCAGCACGATCTCGTTCAGCCTCGCAGAAGGCACCAGTCTGGCCGACGCCAAGCGCATCATTGCCCAGGCCGAAGCCGACATCGCGATGCCGGTCAACGTGCGCGGCAGCTTCCAGGGCACGGCGCTCGCGGCGCAACAATCGCAATCGCAGCAGCTCATGCTGATCTTCGCGGCATTGATCGTCATCTACATCGTGCTCGGCGTGCTCTACGAAAGCCTGGTGCATCCGGTCACGGTGCTTACCACGCTGCCTTCGGCCGGGGTCGGCGCGGTGCTGGCGCTGCTGCTCTTCAACATGGAGTTCTCGATCATCGCGCTCATCGGCGTTTTCCTGCTGATCGGCATCGTCAAGAAGAACGCGATCCTGATCATCGACTTCGCGCTCGAAGCCGAGCGCGCGCGCGGCCTGTCGGCCGTCGAAGCCGTGCGCGAAGCCTGCCTGATGCGCTTCCGCCCGATCCTCATGACCACGCTGGCGGCTGCGCTGGGCGCGCTGCCGCTCGCGATCGGCTTCGGGCAGGGGGCCGAGTTGCGGCAGCCGCTCGGCGTGGCCATCATCGGCGGGCTCATCGCGAGCCAACTGCTGACCCTCTTGACCACGCCGGTGGTCTACGTGCTGCTCGACAAGCTGCGCCGGCGGCCCGCCAACGAACGAAACCTGAGTCGAGCCTCGCAGGCGACTTGAGAGTGCCAACGAGATGAATCCATTGTTCCTTCGACCGACCCGAGCCGCCCGATCGCGCGGCGTCGCCCTGGCGCTGGCCGCGGCGGTCACGCTGACTTCGGCCGGCTGCGCCATCGGCCCCGCGTACGAGGCACCCACGGCGAGCGTGCCGGCGGCGTGGAAAGAGTTGCCGGCAGAAGCCGGCTGGCTGCCGGCGGCACCGGCCGACGCGCTCGATCGCGGTGAATGGTGGTCGCTCTTCGCCGACCCGGAACTCGATGCCCTCGCGGCGCGCGTGCAGATCTCCAACCAGAACATCGCCGCCGCCGTCGCCTCCTACACGCAAGCCCAGGCGCTGGTGCGCGAGCAACGGGCTGCCCTCTTTCCCACGCTGTCGGCGAGCGGCAGCACACGCCGCAGCGGCGCGCGCGGCACGTCGCCGGTGGACCAGTCGAGCGTCTCGCTCGACGCCGCCTGGGCGCCCGACATCTGGGGCCGCCTCAGCCAGGCCACCCGCGGTGCCGAGGCCAGTGCGCAGGCCAGCGAAGCCGACCTGGCCGCGGCGCGGCTGTCGGCGGTGGGTTCGCTCGCCATCAATTACTTCTCGCTGCGCGAGGCGGACGCCGAACTCAAGCTGCTCGACGAGACCATCGAAGGCTACGAGCGCAGCCAGACCATCACCAGGAACCGCTACGACGCCGGCATTGCCGCGCAGTCCGACCTGCTGCAGGCGCAGTCGCTGCTCGTCAACACGCGAGCCGAGCGCGTGGCGCTGAAGCGCACGCGTGACACGCTCGAGCATGCCATCGCCGTGCTGGTCGGCAGCTCCCCGGCGGAGTTCTCGTTGCCGGCTGCGCCATGGGACCCGGTGGTTCCGGGCGTTCCGGTGGAGGTGCCGTCGACCCTGCTGCAGCGCCGGCCCGACATCGCGTCGGCCGAGCGCGCGGTGGCGGCCGCCAACGCGCAGGTGGGCATCGCGCGCACGGCGTACTTTCCGAGCCTCGGCCTGACCGCATCGCTCGGCAGCAGCTCCAGCCGGGTCGCGGACCTGTTCAACGCGTCGAACACGCTCTGGTCGCTGGGGCTTTCCGTTGCGCAGACGATTTTCGACGCGGGCGCGACCGGCGCACGCATCGATGCGGCCCGCGCCGCGCAAGACGTCGCCGTCGCGCGCTACCGCCTCACGGTGCTCACCGCCTTCCAGGGCGTCGAAGACCAGCTCACCGCCGGCAGCAGCCTGGCGCAGCAGCTCGTGCTGCGGCGCGAAGCATCGGCCTTGGCCGACCGCGTCGAGCAGCAGTTCATCAACCGCTACCGGTCGGGCCAGGTCGATTACACCGACGTCGTCACCGCCCAGGCCTCGGCGCTCAACGCGCGCCGCAACCTGCTGCAGCTGCAGCTCGCCCGGCAGAGTTCGGCGGTCACGCTCATCCAGGCGCTGGGCGGCGGCTGGAAGGCGCCTGCGCCGAACTCGTGAGCGAGCGAAGTCCGACGATTCGAAGAGAATGGCTCCCATGACCCGCATCGCACTCATCCACGCCTTGCCGCATTCGGTGGGGCCCATCAACGAAGCGTTCTCGCGCGACTGGTCCGAGGCCGTGCGCATGAACTTGCTGGACGACAGCCTGTCGGCCGACCTCGCGCGCAGCGGCCAGGGCCTCGACGACGCCATGACCGAACGCTTTCAGCGGCTCGCGCAATACGCCGTCGAGGTCGGTTCGCAAGGCATCCTCTTCACCTGCTCGGCCTTCGGCAAGTGCATCGAAGCCGTCGCGCGCCGGCATCCGTCCATGCCGGTATTCAAACCCAATCAGGCCATGATCGAGGAAGCTGCCTCCGGCAGCGGCAAGCTCGGCCTCATCGCCAGCTTCATGCCGACGCTTCAGTCGATGCCGCCCGAGTTTCCGGCCCACATCGAGCTCGAAACCGCCTTCGCCAAGGGCGCGCTCGACGCGCTCAATGCCGGCGATATGCAGGCTCATGACCGGCTGGTGGTCGAGCAGGCGCTTCAGTTGCGCGAGCGTGGCTGCACGCGCATCGCCCTCGCTCAGTTCAGCATGGCGCGCGCCCGGCCGGCCTGCGAGGCGGCGACGAAACTCACTGTCCTGACGACGGTCGACAGCGCCGTGCGGGCGCTGCGCGCGCGCTTGGGCTGACGCTGGAATCGTGAGCGCGGCCTCGTGTCGAGGCCAGGTCGCGGTCGGACGGGTCTGGCCGCCGCTTGCCGCTCAGTGGTCGGTGTCGCCGACCGGCGGCTCGTCCTCATAGCGAAGCCTCCCAGCCACAGACGTCGTTCCGCCCGGCCGGTCCTTGGGATGCGTTCGACCTTCGACGACAGGCAATGTCGCGAAGTCGAAGGGACTCATGCCTTCGATGCACGCAACGTTCTCGCCGTACTGGTGCGGAGAAGAGCGGCGCTGAGGGAAGGTGTAGATGCAGTCTAGCTTTCGGCCGAGCGCATTCAAGGCGCCGCGTACCGCTCGTCCAGTTCATCGAACATCGCCTTGTTCACCAGTGCCTGCCGTTCGGCGAAGGTGGCGACCAGGGTGGCGTCTTCGGGCAGTTCGCCATCGGCTTGCAGCCTGCCGAGCGCATTGGTCATGCCGCGCACCGCGCCTTGCAAGGCCGCGTTGGCATACAGCACCAGGCCGAAGCCCATCGACGCGAAGGTCGAGGCCGGCAGGGCCGGGGTCTTGCCGCCGATGACGATGTTGACCACCTGCGGGCAGGGCAACTCGCTCGCGATGCGCTGCAGCTCGTCGACACCGGTCGGCGCTTCGACGAAGGTGACATCGGCGCCGGCCTCGGCATAGGCGCGCGCGCGTTCGAGCGCGTCGTCGAGCCCGTGCACGGCGCGCGCGTCGGTGCGCGCCACGATCAAAAAGTCGCCGTGCACGCGGGCATCGACGGCCGCCTTGACCTTGCCGACCATCTCTGCCTTGGAGATCACCGCCTTGCCCGAGAAGTGGCCGCACTTCTTGGGCATGACCTGGTCTTCGAGCTGCAGCGCATTGGCGCCGGCGCGCTCGAGCGTGCGCACCGTGTGCCGCACGTTGAGCGCATTGCCGAAGCCGGTGTCTGCATCGACGATCAAGGGCAGGGCCACCGCGTCGCGCAAGGCGGCCGTGTGCTGCGCGATGTCGGTGAGATTGACGAAGCCGAGGTCGGGAATGCCGTAGAACTGGTTGGTGAGGCCCGCGCCGCTCAGGTAGACGGCTTCGAACTTCATGCTTTCGATGACGCGCGCTGCAAGCGCGTTGCCGGCGCCCGGCACGAGCAGGCCGCGGCGCTCTTCGAGCATGCGGCGCAGGCGGGTTCCGGGATGGAGAGAAGCATCGGGTGGCTGGGTCATGGTGGTGGCGTGCTTTCGGGTTGCGGCAGTGGGGATGGATGAGAAGCGGGCTCAGGGACAGACGATGTGCTCGAGATGCGCAGACGGCTCGCGGGTGTCTTCAGGGGTCAGGCCATTTTGGGCGCAAGGCGCATGCCTGCCTCGCCACGCTGTCAAGACGTTGATGCACAAGGAATTTCTCGCTCTGAAGGCTGGGCATTGTTTCAATGATGTTTCGTCAGCGAAACGCTGGTGACGCATCGCTGAAAGTCGTTGCTACCATCGGCCATGCCCGCGCCGAGCCCTCATCTCACCGCCGAACTCCCCGCCATCTGTGTCGTGAGTGCCTATGAGCTGGCCGACGTCGCGCGATCGCTGGCGCCGCGTCTGGCTGGCCGTGCAGTGGTCCAGGTGCTTCATGGCCATTTCGACCAGGCGGTGACCGAACTGCGCCGCGTCATCGATGCCGGGCGTTGCGACGTGGTGGTGAGTGCCGGTTCCAATGCCGACTTTTTGCGGAGCCGGCTCGACCTGCCGGTGGTGTCCGTGCGCGTCGGCGGCTTCGACGTGATGGCGGCCCTGACCGAAGCGGGTGCCGGCGACGCTCGCATCGCCTTGCTCTTCTTTCAGGGCGTGCCGGCCGAAGTCGTGCGTTTCGTCGACGACTACCGCCTGCCGGTTGCGCTGCATGCCTACGATTCCGAAGCCCATGCGCGTCAGATCGTCGCGAAGCTGGTGCAGGACGGCGTGCGCGCCGTGGTCGGCCCCGGCGTGGCCGTGTGGGCGGCGCGTGCCGAGGGCATCG
>JAHJOG010000314.1 GCA_018820395.1 Gammaproteobacteria bacterium
CGCGCTCGACGCCGCGCTGGTGCGCCACGGCGCGCCGCCGCGCCCGGTGGCCGAGCAGCCGATTCGCTGGATGCGGCGCCCGAGCATGGAAGGCGCGGGCGGCAAGAGCCGCTGACGCATGGGTCGTCACCGGGCTTCGCCTCCCGGGGAAACCCACGGTGACAGGACGCGCAGAAGGTTATAAAAACGAACGACTTTCGCTTCGCTCACTCAGGAGACAAAACCTTGAACAACACGACGCTCCCTCCAAAACGCGCTGCCCGCGCCGGCGCATTGCCCGTGCTCCTGAAAACCGCTGCCGCCGTCGGGTGCGCCCTGCTGCTGGCCGCCGCACCTGCGCACGCCCAGGACAAGCCGGTCAATCTCAAGATGTCGAGCTGGGTGCCCATGCAGCATCCGCTCAATCCGTCGCTGGTGGCCTGGGCCGAAGACATCAAGAAGGCATCCAACGGAACCATCACCGCCACGCTGTTTCCGTCGGAGCAATTGGGCAAGGCCTTCGACCACTACGACATGGCTCGCGACGGCATCGCCGACTTCGCCTACATCAACCCGGGCTACCAGCCGGGCCGCTTCCCGATCATGGCGGGCGCATCGCTGCCCTTCCTGTTTTCCAACGCCAAGGGCGGCTCGGCCGCCATCGACGCCTGGTACCGGCAGTACGCCGCCAAGGAAATGAAGGACGTCAAGTTCTGCTTCGCGTTCGTGCACGACCCCGGTACCTTCCATGCGCGCAAGAAGATCACCCTGCCCTCGGACATCAACGGCATGAAGATCCGGCCGGCGACCAGCACCATCGGCCAGATGGTCACCTCGCTCGGCGGCACCAACGTGCAGGCCTCGGCGCCGGGGTCACGCGACATGCTCGAACGCGGCGTGGCCGACGCGATCACCTTCCCGTGGGGATCGATCATCCTGTTCGGCATCGACAAGGTGGTCAAGTTCCACATGGATGCGCCGCTGTACGTCACGCCCTTCGTCTGGGCGATGAACAAGGACAAGTACGACAGCATGTCCACCGCGCAGAAGAAGGTCATCGACGACCACTGCACGAGCGAATGGGCGCAGAAGGTGGCGTCGCCGTGGGCCGACTTCGAGTACGGCGGGCGCGCCAAGATCGCGGCCGAGGCCGGGCACGAGGTGTACAAGCTCACGCCCGAGCAGATGGCGGCCTGGCGCAAGGCCGTGGCGCCGGGTGAAGAACAGTGGGCCGAGAGCGTGAAGAAGGTCGGCCAGGACCCGAAGGCGGTGATGGATTCGCTGAAGGCCAACCTGAGCAAGAACGGTGCGGCGCTCTAGATCGAGCGCTCGCTCCCGCGCGCATTCGCGGGCTCGGCCAAGCGGGCTGAGCCGATGACGGACGACGCCGCACGCGCCCCCCGTCCCCGGCGCATCAGCGACCGCATGATCGCCGGCATCGAATGGCTGGCGGCGATCTTCGTCGGCCTGGTGGCGCTCAACATCTTCGTGGCGGTAGTGCTGCGCAAGTTCTTCAACGCCTCCATTCCCGATTCATACGACTTCGGGCGAATGCTGCTGGGCATTCTGATCTTCTGGGGCATCGCCGCGACCAGCTACCGTGGCGGGCACATCACGGTCGATCTGCTCTGGGGCGCTTGCGGCCCGCGCATGAAGCGCGCCATCGACGTGTTCGCGACACTGGTGCTGCTGATCGTGGTGGCGGTGCAGACCGCCACGCTGTTCGACAAGGTGCGCGGCACCTATCAGGACCACGTGCTGACCTACGACCTCAACATCCCGGTCTGGCCCTTCTATGCCGTGGCCTGGCTGGGCGACATCTCGGCGGTGCTGCTGATCGCCATCCGCACCTGGCGGCTGATCTTCCACCCGGAGCTGCTCGACGACGAAACGCCCGACCAACGTTTGAGCGACTGATGAGCACCGACGCCATTGCCGTCCTGGGCTTCGTGGCGCTGTTCGCGCTGATGCTGCTGCGCGTGCCGGTGGGCATGGCGATGGGGCTGGTCGGCGTGACGGGTTATGCGTGGATCGTCGGCCCCATGCCTGCGCTCAAGCTGGTCGGCCAGACCTCGATGCGGACGGTCACCGACTACACCTTCGGCGTGATCCCGATGTTCATGCTGATGGGGGCCCTCGTTTCGGTGTCCGGGGTGAGCCGCGAACTGTTCAAGGCAGCGAACTCTCTGATCGGCCACCTGCGCGGCGGCCTCGGCGTGGCGACCGTGCTGGCCTGCGGTGGCTTCGCGGCGATCTGCGGGTCGTCGGTGGCGACCGCGGCCACCTTCTCGGCGGTCGCTTATCCGGAAATGCGGCGCTTTCGCTATCCCGAATCGTTCTCGACCGGCGTGATCGCAGCCGGCGGCACGCTCGGCGCGATGCTGCCGCCGTCCACGGTGCTGGCGGTGTACGCCATCCTCACCGAACAAGACATCGGCAAGCTCTTCATGGCCGGCATCGTGCCCGGCCTGCTCGCCATGGCCATGTACGTGATGACGATCTTCCTGATCGTGCGGTTGCGCCCCGGCCTGTTGCCGGCCGGCGAGGTGCGCCCCTGGTCCGAGCGCCTGGTCGACCTGAAGAACGTCTGGGCACCGCTGGTGTTGTTCATCTTCGTCATCGGCGGCCTCTACGGTGGCTTCTTCACGCCGACCGAGGCCGGCGGCGTGGGCGCGAGCGGCGCGTTCATCCTGGGCGTGCTGCGCGGCAGGCTCGACCGCGCCCGCATTCGCGAAGCGCTGCTGTCGGCCACGCGCACGGCGGCCGCGGTGTTCACCGTGCTGATCGGAGCGCTGCTCTTCGGCTACTTTCTGACGATCACTCAGACCCCGCAGAAGCTCACCGAATTCCTCACGGGGCTCGGCATCGGCCGCTACGGCGTGCTGGCGCTGATCATGCTCATGTACCTGCTGCTCGGCTGCGTGATGGATGCGATGGGCATGATCATCCTCACGGTGCCGATCATCTTTCCGGTCATCACCCACCTCGGCTTCGACCCGATCTGGTTCGGCATCGTGGTCGTGGTCGTCGTGGAACTCGGCCTCATCAGTCCGCCGGTGGGCATGAACGTGTTCGTGATCAAGAGCGTGCTGCACGACGTGAGCTTCACCACCATCTTCCGTGGCGTGGCGCCGTTCATCGTGACCGACATCGTGCGGCTGGTGATCCTGATCGCGTTCCCGGTGATCGCGCTCTGGTTGCCCACCCGCATGGGATAGCCTCGGCGCATGAGCAAGACCGTCACCTACACCGTCCGCGTCGAATTCGGCGACTGCGATCCGGCCGGCATCGTCTGGTTTCCGAACTTCTTTCGCTGGATCGACGCCGCGTCGCGCCATTTCTTTACCGCCAACGGCGTGCCGCGCTGGGCCGAGACGGCCGACACGCTGGGCGTGATCGGTACGCCGCTGGTCGACACGCACACGCGCTTCGTCGCCACCGCCAGCTACGGCGACACGCTCGACATCGCCGTCACGGTCAAGGAATGGCGCGGCAGCAGCTTCGTGCAGAGCTATCGCGTCACGCGCGGCGACACGCTCATCCTCGAATGCGAAGAAGTCCGCATCTTCGCGGGCCGTCGCGAAGGCGGTGGTATCCGGGCGGTGCCGGCGCCCGACGAGATCCGACGGCTCTGCGAGTGAGCCGCGGGCCCGGCTTCGGGCGCTTTCGGCAAGTTTTGCGATCAACATCGGCCTACGCGGGGTCATGCCCGTGCACCACAGGCGGCCCGGGCCCGATCCGGCAACAATGAATTCGTGCGGGAACCCTCCGCAGCGCATTCACTCACACAGCCATGCGATTCAACAACAAGGCAGCCCTGATCACCGGCGCAGGCCAGGGCATCGGACGCGCGATCGCGCTTCATCTCGCCGGCGAAGGCGCGGACATCGCGCTCAACGTCCTGCATGACGACGAGCGCGCCCGCGCGGTGCGCGACGAGATCACGGCTCTGGGGCGGCGTTGCGAGATCTACGAGGTCGACGTGTCACACGTCGACGAGGCGGCCGCGATGATGAAGAAGGCCGCGGCCGATTTCGGTACGCTCGCCATCCTCGTCAACAACGCCGGCGTCGAGCGCCATGCCCCGTTCCTCGACGTCACCGAGGCCGATTACGACATGGTGCTGGACGTCAACCTCAAAGGCCCGTTCTTTCTCATGCAAGCCTTCGCGCGCGTGTTGAAGGATGGCAAACGGCCCGGGCGCATCGTCAACATCAGCTCGGTGCACGAAGACCTGCCCTTTCCCAACTTCGCGCCCTACTGCGCGAGCAAGGGCGGGCTTCGCATGCTGACGCGCGATGCGGCCATCGAGCTCGCGCCGCTGGGCATCACCGTCAACAACGTCGCGCCGGGTGCCATCCGCACGCCCATCAACGCCAATCTGCTCGGCGACCAGGCCAAGCTGGACGCGCTGCGCGCCCAGATACCGCTCGGCCGCCTCGGCGAGCCGCAAGACGTGGCCCGGCTGGTCGCGTTTCTGGCCAGCGATGACGCGGGCTACGTCACCGGCACCACCAGCTTCGTCGACGGCGGCCTGCTCTGGAACTATTCGGAGCAATGATCTCGCTCGACCAACGCCCTGCGTCGTGGCACGAGGCTGCGTCCAACTGCCCCGAGGAAGACCGTTACTCGCCTGCCGACCGCTACCAGGAGCTGTTTCGCGCCGTGCAGAGCGACGGGGTGTTCCCCGACAGCAAGACCTTCGTCGACTGCGCGCCGCGCGTCGACCCCGAAGCCATCCTCGCCGCCTACCGCGCGCAGTGCGAGGACGCCGACTTCGACCTGCATGCCTTCGTTCATCGCCATTTCGACGCGCCGGTCGTGCGTCACTCGGACTATGTCTCGGTGCCGGGGCAGTCGCTGACCGCGCACATCGATTCGCTCTGGCCCGCGCTCACGCGCCATCCCAAACAGCATCCCCAGAAGGGCTCGGCCGTGCAACTGCCGCATCCCTACGTCGTGCCGGGGGGACGGTTTCGCGAGCTCTATTACTGGGATTCGTATTTCACGATGCTCGGGCTGGCGCAGAGCGGATGCCATGCGCTGCTGCAGGACATGACGGACAACTTCGCCTACCTGATCGACACCTTCGGCCACGTGCCCAATGGCACGCGCACCTATTACCTGAGCCGGTCGCAGCCGCCGGTGTTCGCGCTGATGGTCGAGCTGTGCGAAGCGCATGGCGGCCAGCCGGCCACCGACTATCTGCGCCAGTTGCGCCGTGAGCATGCGTACTGGATGGACGGCGCAGAGACTGTCGGCGCCGGCGACTGTGCGCGCCGCGTCGTGCGCCTTCGCGATGGCGCCCTGCTCAACCGCTACTGGGACGACCGTGACACGCCGCGCGAGGAATCGTGGCGCGAGGACGTCGCCACCGCGGGCCGATCCGACCGACCGGCCGCCGAGGTGTACCGCAACCTTCGGGCCGCGTGCGAGTCGGGCTGGGACTTCAGCTCGCGCTGGCTGTGCGAAACGGAAGCCGACGGCTCACCCAGCTCGGCACTCGCCGACATCTGCACCGTCGACATCCTGCCGGTCGATCTCAACGCCTTTCTCTACAAGCTCGAAACCACCATTGCCCGGCTGAGCAAGGCCGACGGCGATCCGGCCACCGGCGAGGACTTCGAGGCGCGCGCCGCGCACCGCCGGGCCGCCATCGATGCGCTGATGTGGGACGCATCCAAGGGCGGCTATTTCGACTACGACTGGCGCCAGCAGAAAAGACGCCACTGTTTCACCGCCGCGACCGTCGCTCCGCTCTTTGTCGGTGCATCGAGCCGCCGTCAGGCCGCCGTGGTCGCGAACTCGGTGCGCGAGCGTCTGCTGGCACCCGGCGGGCTGTCGACCACCGAATGCCACAGCGGCCAGCAGTGGGACCGCCCCAACGGATGGGCACCGCTGCAATGGATGGCCGTTCGCGGCTTCGACGCCTACGGCCAGTCGGCGCTCGCGCAGGACATTCGTGCGCGCTGGATGCGCACCGTATGCGTGCTCTACCGGCGCGACAGCAAGCTGGTCGAGAAGTACCGCCTGCGCGAATCCACCGTCGAGCGTGTCGCGGGCGGCGGCGGCGGCGAATATCCGTTGCAGGACGGTTTCGGCTGGACCAACGGCGTGGTCCGCCACTGGCTCGACCTGATGGGCCCCTGCGCGTGGGCGAAGGTCCAGTCCAACCCGTCGCGCGAAGCGGCAGAAGCGAGCGCTGGGGGCTAGCCGCTTTTCAGCGGCGCGTGACCACGACTTCGAGATACTCGCCCGGCACCACCAGCGACGACGGCCCGGCGCGATTCATCGTGTTCAAGAGTTCGGTCAGGTCATGTTCGAGCGCTTGCGCCTTGTCTTCGGGCAGCGCGGCGAACGCCTTGTGGACCGGCCCGTACCAGGTGCGGAAGACGTCGATGAAATGCGCCGCGGAGCGATAGCGGAAATTGAAGGTGCGTGACGTCGCGACGATCGCAGCAGCGTCGTTGCCGAACATCGCGCGCAGGTTGTCCTCCACGCCCCAGCGCGACGGGGGCTGGACGCCGGCTGGCGGTGGCAGGTGGCGCCCCAGCGTCTTGAACAGGCGGCCGATGAATCCGTCGGGCGTCCAGTTGGCGAGCCCGATGCGCCCGCCCGGCCGACACACCCGCGCGAGTTCGGCCGCGGCCTTGTTCTGGTCGGGCGTGAACATCACTCCGAAGGTCGACACCACTGCGTCGAAGCGTCCGTCCTCGAAAGGCAGCGCCTCGGCGTCGGCCACCTGAAAGTCCACCTGCAGACGCTCGGACGCAGCGCGTTCCGCACCTCGATCGAGCAAGGCCGCGACGTAGTCGGTGGAGGTCACCACGCAGCCGCGCCGGGCGGCAGCCAGCGTGGCGTTGCCGTTGCCGGCCGCGACGTCGAGCACTCGCTCGTCGGTCCGCAGGTCGCAAGCTTCGGCGAGCTGCTCGCCGACGATCTGCAACGTGGTGCCGATGAGGGCGTAGTCGCCGCTGGCCCAGGCGGACTGCTGGCGGGTCTTGAGGGCGGCGAAGTCGGGGGTCGGGTCCATGGCGGTCTCTTTCGGTGGGTTGCAATGGCTGGATGATCCGGCTGCAATCCGTCGCCGTCCTGCCCGCGCGTCTTGGCAAGTTGCCCGTGCGTCCTCGAATCAAGAGGTCGCGACGCGCTCGCTGCTCGGTGCTTGGTACTCGCGCCTCGCATCGACGCCAGCAAGCCCGCAGGCCGTGCATGGCCCGAGGCGGCATCCTCCGGCTTGGCCGAACGGAAGCGAAGGACCACAATCCGCCATCCGCGCTTCGGAGTTTCTCCATGACCCAGCAAGCCATCGCAGCCGCCCTGCAACGCGTCGAAGCGGTATTGCAGCGCCGCCCCGAAGCCGGCCTCCACGACGATGCGCCGGCCATGGCCCGGTGGGATGGCGGCACCCGCGTGCTCGCAAGCCACGCCGACGGCACCGAGATTTCGACCGACGTGCCTGGCGAGCTGGGCGGCAGCGGCGACCGCATCACGCCGGGCTGGCTGTTCCGCGCGGGTCTCGCGTCCTGCTCGGCGACCAGCATCGCGCTCGCGGCCGCGCGCGCCGGCATCGCGCTCGACGCACTCGAAGTGCGCGCCGCGAGCCGCTCGGACACACGCGGGCTGCTCGGCCTGCCGGACGCCGAGGGGCGCCCTGTCTCCGCGGGTCCGCAGGATGTGCAACTGCAGGTGCGCATCGCGGCCAGCGGCGTCCCGGCCGAGCGGCTGCGCGCCCTTGTCCACGACGGCTTGCGCTGTTCACCCATTCCCAACGTGTTGCCCGATCCTCTGCCGCTGGACGTGCAGATCGAGGTCGGCTGACTGGCCGGGACCTGCACAGCCGACCCCGCCGCCCTCACCCGCCCGACGCAGCCGCACCATGGACGCCCTCTCCGAAACTCTGCGCGTGGTGCGCCTGGTCGGCGCCATCTTCATCCAGGCCCGCTTCACCGCGCCATGGTGCTACCAGTCGCCGCATGCCGACACCGCCGCACCGCTCTTGGAACCCGGCGCCGACCGGGTGGTCATCTTTCATCTGATCGCTGAAGGCGAATGCTTCGTGGAAATGGAGGGGCTGCCCGCCACGCGCCTCGTCGCCGGCGATGTGATCGTGTTTCCGCAAGGCGACGCGCACCGCATGACCTCCGCCGTGGGTCTGCCGCCGCCGACCGGTGCCCGCCTCGACGAAGTCCTGGCACGCCGCCCGCGCCAGCTGTCGTACGGCGGCGGTGGCGCGACCACCCGCGTCATCTGCGGCTACCTGGCCTGCGACGCGCCGCTCGCCCGCCTGTTGCTCGGCGGACTGCCTTCGCTGCTGAAGGTGAACGTGCGCGGCTCGAATGCCGGTGCGTGGCTGGAGTCTTCGCTTCGCTATGCGTTGGCCGAAGCCCGCTCGCCGCGGCCCGGCGGCGCGGGCGTACTGGCCAAGCTGGCCGAAGTCTTGTTCATCGAAGTGCTGAGGCTCTACGTGAGCGAGCAGAGCGCGGGGCGCACCGGCTGGCTCGCCGGCGTCGGCGACCGGATCGTCGGCACCGCACTCAAGGAGCTGCATCAACAACCCGCCCACGCCTGGTCGCTCGACGAACTCGCGCGCGCGGCCGGCACGTCGCGGTCGGTCCTGGCGGAACGGTTCCAGCACCTGGTCGGCACGTCGCCGATGCAATACCTCACGCAGTGGCGCATGCTGCTCGCCGCCAACCTCCTGCGGCGCAGCAACGCACCGCTCACTCGCATTGCCTGCGACGTGGGCTACCAGACCGACACCGCGTTCAGCCGGGCCTTTCGCCGCGAGTTCGGCGCGCCGCCCGCGGCCTGGCGCCGGCGGCAGTCGGTGGGCGCGCAGACGGCCTGAGCGGAAGGCCCATCAGGTTTTGGCGTCTGCCGGCGGCAGGACCAGGATGGCCCTGAAATCGTTGACGTTGGTGTGTGTCGGCCCGGTCACGCACAGGTCGCCGATGGCGTCGAAGTAGCCGTAGGCGTCGTTGCGGTCGAGGTGGTCGGCCAGCTTGCAGCCGGCCGCTTCGGCACGCGCGAGGGTGTCGGGGGTGACGAAAGCGCCGGCGTTGTCTTCCACGCCATCGATGCCGTCGGTGTCCGCCGCCAGCGCCCAAATCCCGGGTTGCCCGGCCAGAGCGCCCGCGAGGCCGAGGCAGAACTCTCCGGCGCGACCGCCGCGCCCCTTCGCTTGCCCGGGCCGGCGTGGCCGGATGGTGACCGTGGTCTCGCCGCCCGACAGGATCACGCAGGGCCGCGCAAACGGCTGGCCGCGCAAGGCGACCGCACGCGCCAACGCGCCGTGCACCTTGCCGACCTCGCGCGACTCGCCTTCCATCTCGTCGCTCAGGATGTGCGCGTCGATGCCGGCCGCGCGGGCCGCCACTGCGGCGGCGTCGAGCGATTGCTGCGGCGTCGCGATGAGATGCGTGACGTGTCCATCGAACACCTCGTCATCGGGTTTAGGGGTTTCGAGCGTGCCGTCTTCGAGCCGCGTACGCACGGCGGGAGGCACTTCGATGCCATAGCGATCGAGGATCGCCAGGGCCTCGGCGCAGGTGCTCGCGTCGGGCACCGTGGGTCCACTCGCGATCACGGCCGGATCGTCGCCCGGCACGTCGCTGACGGTGAGCGTGACGACCTGCGCCGGTGTGCAGGCCGCCGCCAGCCGGCCGCCCTTGATGCGCGACAGATGCTTGCGCACGCAGTTCATCTCGCCGATGTGAGCGCCCGATTCGAGCAATTGGCGATTGATGCGCTGCTTATCCTCGAGCGTCAGCCCGTCTGCCGGCAGGGTAAGCAGCGACGAGCCGCCGCCCGAAATCAGGCAGAGCACCAGGTCGTCGGCCGTGAGACCCTCGGTCAGCGCCAGCATGCGCTGCGCTGCCTGTTGTCCTGCCTCGTCGGGCACCGGATGCGCGGCTTCGACGAGTTCGATGCGCGAAGCCACGCCTTCCGGCCGCGGTGGCACATGCCCGTAGCGCGTGACGACGAGGCCCGACAGCGGCGCCTCCGCAGGCCAGAGCGCCTCGACGGCATGCACCATCGAGCCGCCCGCCTTGCCGGCGCCGAGCACCAGTGTTCGCCCCTTCGGCGGCTTCGGCAGGCAGGGCTTCATGCTCTGGAGCGGCAGCGCACGCGCCACGGCCACGCGGAAGAGGTGCTCGAGGAACGCGCGCGGCGCCGAGCGGGGGTCGGGCCCTTGTTTCGATGCGATCATTTGTCTTTCTCCTGTTCGTCTTCAACCGTCAAGCCGCCTATGAGCACCTTGTTGATTCGCAATGCCGAGTGCGTGTCCACCTTCGACGACGCACGCCGCGAGCTGCGGCAAGCCTCGATTCTCGTGCGCGATCACGTGATCGAAGCGATCGGCCCCGCCGACGAGTTGCAGCTCGAAGCCGACGAGGTCATCGACGCGCGAGGCCACCTGGTGATGCCGGGGCTCGTCAACACGCACCACCATATGTACCAATCGCTCACGCGCGCGATCCGCCCGGTACAAGACGCCGAGTTGTTCTCGTGGCTGCGCGGGTTGTATCCGATCTGGGCCGGCCTGACGCCCGAGATGGTGCGCGTGTCGACACAGCTGGCCATGGCCGAACTGCTGCTGTCCGGCTGCACGACCAGCAGCGACCATCTCTACATCTACCCCAACGGCGTGCGGCTGGACGACAGCATCGAGGCCGCGCGCGAGATCGGCATGCGCTTCGTCGCGAGCCGCGGCAGCATGAGCGTGGGCCAGTCGCAGGGCGGCCTGCCGCCCGACAGCGTGGTCGAACGCGAAGACTTCATCCTCGCGGACACGCAGCGGTTGATCGAAACATTTCATGACGCGTCGCATGGGGCCATGGTGAACGTGGCGGTCGCACCCTGCTCGCCCTTCAGCGTGAGCCGCGACCTGATGCGCGAGTCGGCCGCTCTGGCACGCAGCTTCGGCGTGCGGCTGCACACGCACCTGGCGGAGAACGACCACGACATCGTGTACAGCCGAGAAAAATTCGGCTGCACGCCCGCCGAATACGCGCAGGACCTGGGCTGGCTGGGCCACGACGTGTGGCATGCACACTGCGTGAAGCTCGACGCGGCCGGCATCGCGCTCTTCGCCGACAGCCGCACGGGGGTGGCGCACTGCCCGTGCAGCAACATGCGGCTGGCGTCGGGCATCGCGCCGATCCGACGCATGCTGGATGCGGGCGTACCGGTGGGCCTGGGCGTGGACGGGAGCGCGAGCAACGACGGCGCACACATGGTGGGCGAGGCACGGCAGGCGCTGCTGCTGGCGCGGGTGGGGCGCTCGCTGGAGCCCTTCGGCTGCGACCACGGTCCGGCCGAGATGACGGCGCGCGATGCGCTGGCGTTGGCAACGCGCGGCGGGGCCGAGGTGCTGGGCCGCAAGGACATCGGGCATCTGGCAGTGGGGATGTGCGCGGACCTGGCGCTGTTCGATCTGCGCGCGCTCGCCTTCGCCGGCGGCGCGGTGCACGATCCGGTGGCGAGCCTGCTGTTGTGCGCGAGTCCGCAAGCGGCGTGGACGGTGGTCAACGGACGGGTCGTGGTGCGCGAGGGGCAGTTGGCGACCGTGGATGCGGGGCCGTTGGTGGAGCGGCACAACCGATTGGCCTTGCAGCTTGCGAATGGATGAGGTTGAGCCGGTGCCCGGGGGCGTCGGAGGGCGGTATCTCTCCGGTCGGCCGACGCCTCCGGTCCTTCGGACTTCGCTGCTGCTCCTCGAAAAAGGCGGGGTCCGCAGAACTCGCTTCGCTCAGACAGCTGCGGCCCTGATCCGCCTTTTTCTGCGGTGCTCGCCGGAGGCTCAACGGCCAGCCAAGCCCATGCCGCCCACCACCGCGGACACGCTGCGCGTGATCGTTCCCTTCGACGCGTTGAGTAGCAACGTTCGAGTGGGCTTTCGGCAACGGCCGTCGCGCCGTTCGGCCTCACCAACGTCGACGGAGCCCGGTGGGCGGTGCTGGGCGGGCCTGCGCCTCTGCGCCGCCGAAGCGCGCAGCCTTTCGCGGATCAGGGCTCGCAGCTGTTTGAG
>JAHJOG010000315.1 GCA_018820395.1 Gammaproteobacteria bacterium
ATCGGCCTCGGGCTGGCGATGTCGCTGTCGGCCTTCTGCCGCGACTTCCTCGGGCCGATCTTCAATTTCGTGCGGCCGGTGCCGCCGCTCGCATGGATCCCGCTGGCGCTGCTCTGGTTCGGGCTCGGTGATGCGTCCAAGCTCTTCGTGATGGCGCTGGCCGCGTCGATCCCGCTGGTGATCAACACCATGACCGGCGTCGAACAGATCGACCGCACGCTGCTGGAGGCGGCCCGCGTGAGCGGTGCGCGCGGCTTCAACTGGCTGCGGCACGTGATCCTGCCCGGTGCGCTGCCGCACATCATGATCGGCCTGCGCCTGTCGCTGCAGACCTCTTGGACCGTGATCGTCGCGGCCGAACTGCTCGGCGCCATCTGGGGCGTCGGCAAGGTGCTGACCGCGGCCAAGGACGACGTGTACCCCGGAATGATCGTGGTCGGCATGGCGACCGTGGCGGTGCTGGGCATCGTGAGCAGCCTGCTGCTCGGCCTTGCAGAAAGGCGGATGGTGCCGTGGAGCAAGCGATGAAATCCAATGCCGCCTCTCCACGCGTTGCCCAGCCGGTGCCTCGCGATCCGCACAAGCCGCGCAAGGCGGTCGGCATGATCGCCGCGGACCGGCCGCCGCGTCGCTGGATCGGCGCGCTCGGCGTCGCCTCTTTCGTGCTGGTCTGGCACCTGCTGGCATTGCGCATCGACAGCGCCAGCACGCTCGCGACCCCGGTGGCCGTGCTGCTCGCCTTCGTGTCGATGCTGCACGAACCCTTTGCCGGATCGACGCTCGGTTTTCACCTGCTCGCCAGTCTCAGGCGCTTCGGCTCGGGCTTCGGCCTGGCGGTGCTGCTCGGCATTCCGCTGGGCGTGGCGATGGGCTGGTTTCGCACGCTCGACGCCGCCGTCAAGCCGGCCTTCGACCTGCTGCGCTTCATCGCGCCGATCGCCTGGGTGCCCTTCGCGGTGTTGTGGTTCGGCACCGGCTTCGGCGGGCCGGTGCTGATCATCTTCACGGGCGCCTTCCCGGCCTGCGTGATCGGCGCCTACGGCGGCGCGAAGCTGGTCGACGGGCGCCTGCTCGAGGCTGCACGCATGCTCGGCGCGCGCAGCGGACGCATCCTGCTCGAGGTGGTGGTGCCGAGCGCGATGCCGGCCATCGTCGCCGCGCTGCGAGTGGCCGCCGGCAACGCCTGGCAGTCGCTGGTCGGCGCCGAACTGATCGTGGCCACGTCGGGCCTCGCCTACATCATGGTGCGCGGTCAGATGAACCGCACCATCGTCATCGTCCTGGTCGGCATGCTCGCCATCGGGCTCGTCGGTCTCGTGCTCGAGTGGCTCTTCAGGCACTTCGAGCGATACGTCAAGCGTCGGCTCGGTTCGGCCGCCGCGTGATTCGCAGCCGGCTCGGCCCGGTGCCCTTCCATCCCCAGAAAGGAACAAAGATGAGACATTCCATCCAACCCCGGCGCCACGCGCTCGCCCGCCTCGGTGCACTCGCGCTGTCGGTGGCCGCATTCGGTACCGCGCCGTTGGCGTTTGCCGCCGACCCCGTGCCGGTCAACGTCAGCTACCAGGTGACCATCCACGGCGTGCCGCTGCAGATCGCGGAAGACCGCGGCTGGTGGGCTGAAGCCGGGCTCAAGCCGGGCAACATGACCTCCTTCGTCGCCGGCGCGCAGCAAGTGGCTGCCGTGCCGTCCAAGACCTGGGACATCGGCCTGATGGGCGGCCCGCCCGCCCTGCTCGGTGCCTCGCGCTTCGACCTGCAGACCGTGCTGATCCTCATCGACGATTCGCGCGCCAACGGCGTGGTCGCACGCGACAAGGCCTTCGACGCCATCAAGGCCGACGCGACCAAGGCGCTCAAGGGCAAGCAATACCTGGTGCCGGCCAATTCCACCTCGGACTACGCCGCGCAGGCCTGCTTCGCCAAGCTCGGCCTGAAGCCGGGCGACGTGCAGGCCGTCAACATCGCCCCGGGCGCCATCGTCGACGCCTTCAAGGGCAGCGACATTCCGGTCGGCGCCGTGTGGTATCCGCACTTCGCGCGCATGGAAAAAGAAGGTGGCAAGCTGTTGTGCGACGGCAAGAGCGCCGGCGTGCTGGTCACCGGCAACATGGTGGTGCGGCCCGACTATCTGAAGGACAACCTCGACACCGTGGCACGCTTCGCCGCGATGTTTTTGCGCGGCATGAACGTGATGCGCGACGACCGTCAGGCTACCCTGGCGTCGATGAAGAAGTTCTACGACAAGGGCGGCGTGAGCCTCTCGCCGGAAGAAACCAAAGGCGAGATCGACACGCGCAGCTACTGGAGCCTGGACGAGCAGCTGAAGGCCTTCGACCGGTCTTCCGGCGAGTCGATGCTCGACAAGGAAAGCACGCGCCTCGCCGAGTTCTTCAAGTCTGCGGGCACGATCCCCAAGGTGCTGGACGCCAAGGCCTACGTGAACCCGGTGGTGCTCGACTACATCAACAAGAACCCGAAGCTCAAGGCCTTCGCCGAGGGCAAGCCGGGCGCGCTGTGAGTACCGACAGCCTCGAAGGCCTCTGCACGCTGGTGACCGGTGGCGCGCAGGGCATCGGCTTCGCGACGGCCGCCGAATGCGCGCGCCGCGGCTCGGCCATCGCGGTACTCGACATGAACCCGCAAGCCGCCGAGCGCGCGGCCGGCGCGTTGGCCGAACGCTTCGGCGTGGCCACCTGCTGGGCCGCGGCCGACGTGGCCTACGCCGCGTCGGTGCAAGCCGCCGTGCGGGCCTGCAACGAGCAGATCGGGCGCGTCGACGTGCTGGTGAACTGCGCCGGCATCATGACGCCGCGGCTGGCCGTGGTGGCCGAGATGCCGATGGACGACGTGCAGAAAATGTTCGACGTCCACGTGCGCGGAGCCTTCCTGTGCAGCCAGGCCGTCATTCCCGACATGGCGTCGCGCGGCTTCGGCCGCATCATCAACATCTCGTCGGTGCTGGGCGTGCTGGGCCTGCCGTTTCGCAGCGGCTACGCGATCGCCAAGCACGCCATCAACGGCTTCACCAAGTCGCTGGCGGTCGAGGTGGCTCGACAGGGCATCACCGTGAACGCGGTGGCGCCGGGCTACATCCTGACCGAAACGCTGCAGCAGCGCCTGGACCACGGCATGCTCGACTACGCGCTCTATGCCGATCGCGCCCCGGCCGGCCGCTGGGGCCTGCCCGAAGAAGTCGGCCACGCCATCGCCTTTCTCGCCCTGCCCGCCTCGGGCTTCATCACCGGCACCATCATTCCGGTCGATGGCGGCTACACGATGCGCGGCGATCCCGGCGAGGCGATCGGCGCGGCGAGCGGCGTCGAGGCCCTGCGCGCCGTGCGCGAGCGATTCGCCGAACCGGCCGGAGGCACCCGCTGATGGCGATCCGCACGTCCATCCATGCCGCCGTCTGGGGCCGCGACTGGAGCCCGCAGGGCATCGCGCCCGCGCTCGCCGGCGCCGCCAACTGGGCTACGACCATGTGGTGGTGCCGCTGCGCCGCTTCGAGGACATCGAGCCCCAGGCGCTGGCGCGTGCCTTCGCGGCCCACGGGCTGTCGCCGCTCAACACCTGCGGCCTGTCGCCTGACAAGGACATCGGCGATGCCGATGCACAGGTGCGCGCGCGCGGCATCGCACACCTGCGGCACGCCGTGGCGCTGGCGCGCGACATGGGGTCCAAGCAGATCGGTGGCGTGCTGTACGGGCCGATCCACAAGGCCGCCTCGCCGCTGCCGGAAGCGGCCTTCCGCCGTGCCGCGGAATCGATGCACGAGGTGGCCGCGCATGCCGCCGAGGCCGGCGTGCGGCTGGCGCTCGAAGTGGTGAACCGGTACGAGACCCCGTTGCTGTACAACACGCGGCGCGGCCTCGAATTCATCGAGGCGGTTGCGCACGACAACGTGTTCCTGCACCTCGACACCTTCCACATGAGCATCGACGAATCGGCCCCTTTCGCCATGATCGAGGCCGCGCTACCGCGCCTCGCCTACCTCGAACTCGACCAGAGCCACCGGGGCGACGCCTACGACGGCTCGCTCGACCTGGTGGCCTGGGCGCGCCGCGCGGCGGACGTCGGCTACGACGGCATCGTCGGCGTCGAGGCCTTCTCGCGGCAACTGCTCGCACCCAACCACGCGGACGCGCTCGCGGTGTGGGAAGAACGCTTTGTCGACGGCCAGGCCGTGGCGCGCAACTTCATGCAGGTGATCCGCAGCGGATTCGACCGATGACTCGCGTCAAGCACTCGCTCACGATGCGCGACGTCGGCCTGCATGCCGGCGTGTCGCCCATCACCGTGTCCCGGGCGCTGGCCAACCATGCGTCGGTCACCGCCGAAACGCGGGCCGCGGTGCTGCGGGCCGCCACCGAACTGGGCTACGTGCCCGACTTCACGGCGCGCGCGCTGTCGCGGCGCGGGAGCAAGCTGGTGGCCCTGCTCTTGCCGAACATCGCCAACTCGGTCTTCGCGGAAACCGTGCACGGCATCAACGAAGTGCTGGGCGAAGCCGGCTTCTCGCTCATCATCGCGCACAGCGGCTACAGCGCCGAGCGCGAGGAAGAGCTGATCCGCGGCCTGCTCGGCTACCGGCCCGACGCCGTGATCCTCACTGGTTTCACGCACACCCGCGGCACGCGCACCATGCTGCGCAAGGCCGGCATGCCGGTGGTCGAAACCTGGAACATCGGGCCGGAACCGATCGATCTCGCGGTCGGCTTCTCGAACTTCAAGGCGGGTCTGGAAGTGACGCGCTACCTCATCTCCAAGGGCCATCGCCGCCTGGCGTACCGCGGCGGTACGCAGACCGACAACGAGCGCACCCGGGGTCGTGAAGAAGGCTTCAGGCAGGCGTTGGCCGAAGCCAACCTGCCGGCCAACGAGGCGTGGATCGGCTCGGCCCCGATGGAACTCGAAAGCGGCGCCGCGCTGGCGCGCGAGTTTCATGCGGTGCCCGAGAGCGGCTGGCGCCCGCAGGCCCTCTTCATCGCCAGCGACATGATCGCGGCCGGCTTCGTGCTCGAAGGAGCCCGGCTCGGCATCCGCGTGCCGCAGGACGTGGCGGTGGCCGGCTTCGACGACACGCCGCTGGGCCGTGCCATTCAACCCCAGCTGACCACCGTGAACGTGCGCCAGCGCGAGATCGGCCGATGGGCGGCCGACCTGGCACTGCGCAAGCTGCGCGGCGAAGCCATCGAGCAGCCGGTGCACGACGTCGGCTTTTCCATCATCCATCGCGAGAGTGCGTGAGCATTCCGGCAGGAGACTTATCGTGAGCGACATCCAGTTCGAAGACGTGGGCCGCGTCTTCACCCGCAATGGCCAGCCCAACGCCGTGTTGGACCACATCGACCTCCACGTGCGCGACCAGCAGTTCGTGGCCGTGGTCGGCCCCTCGGGATGCGGCAAGACCACCCTCATGCGGCTCGCCGCGGGGCTCGACACGCCCAGCTTCGGCCGCGTGCGCGTCGGCGGCACCGAAGTGCACGAGCCCGGGCCGGACCGCGCCGTGGTCTTTCAGCAGTTCGCCCTCTTCCCGTGGAAGACGGTGGCAGAGAACATCGGCTTCGGCCTGCGCTGCAAGGGCATGCCCGAGGCTGAACGCGCGGAGCGCATCAAGCACTTCGTCCAGCTCATGAGCCTGCAGGGCCGCGAGGACGCGTACCCGCATCAGCTCTCGGGCGGGATGCAGCAGCGCGTGGCGATCGCGCGCAGCTACGCGCTCGAGCCCGACGTGCTCTTGATGGACGAACCCTTCGGCGCGCTCGACGCCCAGACCCGCACCGTGATGCAAGAGGAGCTGCTGCGCCTGTGCTCCCTGTCGCCGCGCACGGTGATGTTCATCACGCACGCGGTGGAAGAAGCCGTGTACCTGGCCGACCGCGTGGTGGTGATGAGCCGCAACGGCGGCGCGATCGTGGCCGACATCGACGTGGCGAGCACGCGCAAGGCCGAGCGCTGGAGCGAGCGCGACCGCATCGAGGACGTGATGGACCTGCCCAGCTTCGTCGAATTCCGCAGCCGCGTCTGGAAGCTGCTGCGCGAGCAGGACTTCCACACCATCGCGACCGAAATGGCCTGAGCCGCCCCATGACGCAAGCCACGCATGCGCCATGGGCGCACGGGCGCCTGCAGGTGAACGGCATCGGCGTGCACTACGTGCGTGCCGGACGCGGATCGCCGCTGGTGCTGATCCACGGCTGGCCGGAGTTCTGGCGCACCTGGCGCAAGATCATTCCCGCGCTGGCCGAGCGGCACGACGTGATCGCCTACGACCTGCGCGGCTTCGGCGATTCGGACAAGCCGCCCGGCGAAGCGCTGGAAAGCTACACGCTGGAGCACCACGTCGCCGACCTCGCCGCGCTCATCGACGCGCTCGACCTGCGCGACGTCGGCCTGGTCAGCCACGATTCGGGCGCCAACATCGCGCAGGGCTATGCCCGGCTGCACCCGGAGCGGCTGCGCGGCCTGTTCTTCTTCGACTGCCCCTACCCCGGCATCGGCGAACGCTGGGCCGACGCGCGCGTGATCCGCGAATCCTGGTACCAGTACTTCAACCAGCTGCCGTGGACCGCCGAATGGCTCGCGTCCGACCGCGCGCACTGCCGGCGCTACCTGCGCTGGTGCCTGGACCATTGGTCGCACGCACCCGGCGCCTTCGACGACGACCTCGAAGCCTGGGTCGACAACTACATGCTGCCGGGCAACCTGCAGGGCAGCTTCAATTGGTACAAGGCGATGCAGCCTTTTCGCGAACGGCTGATCCGCGAAGGCGCGCCGGCCATGCCGCGCATCGGCCTGCCGACCCGCGTGCGCTGGGGCGCGAGCGACCCGGTGCTGCTGCCTGAATTCGCGGACCGGCTCGGCGACTACTTCGACGACCTCGACGTGGCCGTGGTCGAGAACGCGGGCCACTTCGTGGCCTTCGAGCGGCCGGACTATGCGAGCCGCGAAATCCTGGATTTCTTCGCCGGTCTGCCACCCGCCGGCGCGCCGGCCCCCGCTGCCACTGGCGCCTGAGCGCTCCCTTTCAACGACAACCCTCCAGAGCTTTCCCATGAATTTCTACGCAGACAAGACCGTGCTCATCACCGGCGGCGGCGGCGGCATCGGCGTCGAGACGGCGCGCGTCTTCCTGGCGGCAGGCGCCAAGGTGCGCCTGGCCGACCTCTCGGCCGACGCGCTCGCACGCGCAGCGGAAGCACTCGACGCGCCGGACCGCGTCGCGATCCAGGTCAACGACCTCGCCGACCAGGACGCGTGCATCCGCGCGCTCGAAGAAGGCCCGACGCCGTATGCCGTGGTGCACCTGGCCGGGCTCTCGCTGCCGGACCTCGACGACACCGCCGACCTGTCGCTCTTCGACGCGACCATGGCGGCCAACGTGCGCAACGGCTACCAGCTCGGTCGGCTCTTGCACGCGCGCTGCCCCGGCACGCCGGAGCTGCCGGCCCGCCTGGTGTTCGCGTGCTCGCTCGCCTTCCGCCGCGGCGGGCTCGACCGCATCGCCTATTCGGCCGCCAAGGGCGCGATCGCCGGCATGGTGCGCGCCATGACGCGGCGCTTCGCGCCCGTGGTGCACGTCAATGCCGTGGCGCCCGGCATCATCCTCACGCCCATGACCCGGCAGCTGATCGCCGAACGCTCGGACAAGTTGATGGCCGAGATCCCGATCCGCCGCTTCGCGGAACCTCGCGAGGTGGCCACGGTGATCGAGTTCTTGTGCGGGCCGGCGTCGAGCTACGTCAACGGCCAGATCATCAACGTCGACGGCGGGACCATCCACTCGTGACCGGCTGATCCGGGCGCCGCCGGCCGGGCGGGCTCACCCGCGCGGATGATGCTGCGCATGCAGCTGCTTCAGCCGCTCGCGCGCCACGTGCGTGTAGATCGTGGTGGTCGAGATGTCGGCATGCCCGAGCAGCATCTGCACCGCACGCAGATCGGCGCCGTGGTTGAGCAGATGGGTCGCGAAGGCGTGCCGCAGCGTGTGGGGCGACAGCGGCACGTGGATGCCGGCGGCCAGCGCCTGCTTCTTAACGATCACCCAAAACATCACGCGCGTCATGCCCTGGCCCCGGGCGGTGACGAACAGGTCGGCCGTCTGCTGGCCGCCGAGGATCACCGGCCGCGCGTCGTGCAGGTAGCGCTCGATCCAGCGTCGCGCCTCGCCGCCGAAGGGCACCAGCCTTTCCTTGTCGCCCTTGCCGGTCACGCGCAGCACCCCGTCGTTCAGGCTCATCTCGAAGACCTTGAGCGTCACCAGCTCGCTCACGCGCAAGCCGCTGGCGTACATCAGCTCGAGCATGGCGCGGTCGCGCAGGCCGAGCGGCGTGCCGACGTCGGGCGCGCCGAGCAGATCGTCGACCTGCTTTTCGGACAGCGTCTTGATGGCGCGCGGCATCTGCCGGGCCGGCGCCAGCCGCAAGCTCGGGTCGGCGGCGATGCGCCGCTCTCGCAGCGCCCACCGGTAATAGCGCTTGAAGACGGTGAGGCGGCGGTTGGCGGACGTGGCCTTGCCCTTGTCCGACAGCCGCACGCCCATGTAGGCCTGCAGGTCGCTTTCGCGCGCCGCATCGAGCGTGCCGCCACGCTCCTTGGCCAGCCACTGCCCGAAGAGCGACAGGTCGCGCCGATAGGCCGCCAGCGTGTTCTTCGACAGCCCGTCCTCCAGCCAGAGCGCGTCGATGAACTCGTCGATCTCGGGCGTCGTGGCGCTCGCGACGTCGCTCATGGCGTGTGGAGCCGAAGCCGGCCTATTCGAGCTTGAGCTTCTGCTTGGCCACGACCTGCTTGTAGATCTCGAACTCGGCCTTGATCTGCGCCGCGAATTGCTCGGGCGTGTTGGCGATGACGATCGAGCCGGTGTCCTCGATGCGCTTGCGCACGGCCGGGTCTTGCACCGCCTTCACGACGCCCTCGTTGACCTTGTCGACCACCTCTTTCGGCAAGCCCTTGGGGCCGAGGATGCCGTAGTAGGCGGTGCGGTTGACCGGCTCCAGCCCGACTTCCTTGAAGGTCGGCACGTCGGGCAGCGCGGCCAGGCGCTGCGGCGCCGCGACCACGATCGGCACCAGCCGCCCCGCCTTGATGAAGGGCAGCGCAGAGGGGATGTTGTCGAAGATCATCGGCACCTGCCCCGCCACCACGTCGTTGAGCGCCGGGCCCGCACCGCGGTAGGGGATGTGGGTGACGAAGGTGCCGGTCAGGCTCTTGTAGAGTTCCATCAGCAGATGTCCGATGCCGCCCGTGCCGGACGACGCGTACGAGTACTTGCCCGGGTTCTTCTTGAGTTCGGCGACGAACTCCTTGTAGTTCTTGGCCGGGAAACTCGGGTTGACCGCGATGATGTTCGGCGTGGCCGCGATGTTCACGATGGGCGTGAAGTCGTTGATCGGGTCGTACGGCACCTTGGGGTTGATCGCCGGATTGGCCGCCGTGCTCGACACGGTCGCCACGCCGAGCTTGTAACCGTCCGGTGCGGCACGCGCCGTTTCGGCCGCGCCCACCAGGCCACCGCCGCCCGCCTTGTTGATGACCACCACGCTTTGTCCGAGCGCCTTGCCCAACGGCTCCGAGATCACACGCGCCACGATGTCGGTCGTGCCGCCCGGTGCAAAGGGCACCTGCAGTTCGACCGGCTTGTTCGGGTAGCCCTGCGCCCACACGGGGCCGGCGGCAAGCACCAGCGCGGAGGCACCGGCCAACAGATTCAATTCGCGACGTCGCATCGAATTTCCTTTACGAGGGATGGATTGCAAAAAAACGCATGCTAACGGGTTCGGCCCGAGCGCCGGGCCCAGCCGGGCCCCATCAGACCCTGTCGATGGCCCGGCTATCCTTGGTGGGTGAACTATGCGCGACTGCTCTTCCCCGATTTTTCCCTGATCGCCTGCGGCTGGATGCTTTGCCGCTACACCCCGCTCGACCGGCGCGTGTGGGATCAGGTCGAGAACCTGGTCTATTACTTTCTCTTCCCGGTGCTGCTCTTTCATTCGATCGTGCGCAGCCCGCTCGACTTCGGAGCCACCTCGCACATGTTGAGCGCGGGCGTCGGGCTCGGGCTGGTCGGCATCGTGCTTGCCTATGCGCTGCCCTTCGTACCGGGGATCGGGCCGCACATCCATCGCGGCGACCACGCGGCGGGCGCGCAGGTGGCGTTTCGCTTCAACTCCTTCATCTGCCTGGCGCTGGCGGACCGGCTGGCCGGCCCGGAAGGTTTGCTGCTCATCTCGGTGTTGATCGGCGTGTGCGTGCCGATCTTCAACATCGCCGCCGTGTGGCCCATGACGCGGCACGCGCAGAGCGGTTTCCTGGGGCAGCTGGTGCGCAACCCGCTGATCATCGCTACCGTCGCCGGGCTGATCGCCAACGTGCTCGGCCTGGGCATTCCCAGCCTGCTGGAGCCGACCGCGACCCGCATCGGCGCCGCGTCGCTCGCGCTCGGGTTGATGTCCGCGGGCGCGGGCATGCAGTTCTCGTCGCTCGCGCGCAGCAAGACGCTGGCCGTGTGTCTGCTCGCCATCCGCCACCTGATCCTGCCGTTGGTGGCTTGGGGCCTGGTGCTCGCACTGCGCCTCCAGGGGCCGCAGGTGGTGGTGCTCACGATCTTCTCGGCCGTGCCGACGGCATCGAGCGCCTACGTGCTCGCGGCCCGCATGGGCCACAACGGGCCTTTCGTGGCCGGGCTGGTGACCCTGTCGACCGTGCTCGGCGTGCTGAGCCTGCCCTTCGCGCTCTCGCTGGTGCGCTGAACCAGGTATGGCCGAGCCGTACTGCGCCTCTTCGAGGCGCATGGCATACCGCCCGCGCCGTCGCCGCGACACGCTCTGCGGCTACCATCCGCCGATGCGATCTTCATTGGCCGCCCTGGCGCTGGTCTTCGCGGGCTGCGCGCACGCGCAGGATTTCACGCGCTACCAAGGCGCCTGGCAAGGCCCGTTTCTGTTTTATGTGGTCATGGGTGAAAACGGGGCGCGCGGCGCGCCCGCGGTGTACCCAGGGCAGATGCGCATCGCCGACGACGGCAGCGTGCACGGCGACGTGCCCGAAGCGGCCTGCAAGATGACCGGCACCAGCGTCGACTTCGTCTCCCCCGCCAACGCATCGCTCGACCTCACCCTGAGCGGCTGCACCGACGCACGGT
The DNA here is from genome assembly GCA_018820395.1 of Gammaproteobacteria bacterium. Classification (GTDB taxonomy): domain Bacteria; phylum Pseudomonadota; class Gammaproteobacteria; order Burkholderiales; family Burkholderiaceae_C; genus Variovorax. The sequence goes on from JAHJOG010000315.1 coordinate 11,147, forward strand.
TCAACGGGCGATTCACGGGGAAGCTGATCAACAACCCGGTGCTGCGGTATGGGTCGCTGCGGCTCAATTCGCTTCGGCCGTTGGAGGCGGGGACGGCGTATGTGACGTCGGTGTTGCAGCGCTAGTCGAACTGGCCTTGCCGTTCGGGCAACGGGGGCGCACCCCGACCTACGCATCCGGCTGTCCGGCCGGTTCCATCGCGGACGCGGGCGTCGCTGGCTGCTGAATGCCCATGGGAGCCAACGGCAGGACCACGGTGAACTGGCTGCCCATTCCCAGCCCCTGACTCTCGGCCGCAACCTCACCGCCGTGATCCAGCACGATTTTGCGCACGATCGCCAGACCCAGGCCCAGCCCACCCTCGGCGTTGGAGGATGCGCCCGGTGCCTGAACGAAGGGTTCAAACAGTTGTGCAATGGTGCCCGGTGGAAGGCCAATGCCGTTGTCCTTGATCGACACTGCAACCTGGCGCATGCCTCGTGGCGACAGTGTCAGGGCGATCTCGCCCCCAGGATCGGTGTACTTGGCGGCGTTGGTCAGCAGATTGGCAAAGACCTGGACCAGCCGCTGGGCGTCGCCGCCCACCGTGACGGGTCTGTCGCCGAGGAAGATACGCAGGTGGTGATCCTTCTTTGCGCAGAGCGGCGCGCACTGCTCCAGCGCCAGTCGAAGCACCTGCCGCAGATCGACCGGCGAGTGCGCCACCGGACTGTGGCGCATCATTCCTGAGAGATCGAGCAAGTCGTCGGACATGCGGGTCATCTGCGCGACCTGCCGGGCAATGACCTCGCTGGCCCAGGAAACCCTCTTTTCGTCGCCAGGCGCGCGCTGCAGCATCGTCTGTGCGGAATGGATGGCAGACAGCGGGTTGCGGATCTCATGGCCCAGCACCGCCATGGCATTGTCCTTGGCGCGGTTCACCGCCTTCAGCTGCTGTACTTTCTCGGCAAGTGCGCTGCGCGAGCGACGCAGCTGTCCTCCCATCACGCCGATGGCCAGTCCGATCGCCACGAAGAGCACCAGCCGGGTGACGTTCTCCGGTTGCAGCACCTCGCGCATACCGCCAGCGCGTTCGATGAACAGGTAGGTCCCGGCCGACGTTCCAAGCGCAGTGGCCAGCACAGCCGGGCCAAAGCCGCCATAGAGGGCCGCCACGACGATCGGCAGGGTCAGGATGAGATAGGGACCCTGCTGCCCCAGCACCGGGTTGAGCAGGTAACGCAAGAGCAACGCCACGGCCACCGCAACGATGGCTGACAAATAGTGGCGGTTCATGGCCCCATGATGCCAGTGCGCGTTGGAGAGGAATCTATCGTCTGAAAATTCGGGTCCGCTACGCCGGCACCTGTGGCACATCCGTCCACCGAGTCCGCGCACATTGCGGGGTCAAGCCGAACGACGTCGAGCACCAAGGTCAGGCAGACCCCCCTCAGTTGTGCACCGATGCGCCGACTGATGCCCCAGACCTCGGCAAGATCGGTGGCCGCGAACACCGCCTCGACGTCGCTTGCGGGCAATTCACTGAGGTTGCACATACGGGCCAGCTCGGTGGGATGCCCTTGCCGTTGTCACGCCGGAAGTCGGCGATGGTCCTGAAGTCGGGGGTCAGACGGCCAGTGAGCCACATGAGTTCGACATTGCGTTGTGCTTCACGCTCCAGCCTGCGACTCGACTGGACGCGGTTCAGATACCTGTAGATGTACAGCTTGAGCAAGACCGACGGGTGGTAACCAGGTCGACCGGTAACAGCGGGATCGGTACCGTCAAAGCCGAGCTTCTGCAGATCAAGCTCGTTGACGAACGCATCGACGATGCCCATCGGGTTGTCTTCGCCAACAAAGTCCTCAAGGCGCTCCGGTAACAACGTGACCTGATGTCGGTCCGCGCCTTCGATGAATCGCTTCATGGGCCACCTGGCTTAGAACGGGTGACTTGATTTTATTTTGAAGCAGCGCGAGGGGAAGTGTTTTCACACAGCCTCGACTGAGAGCTGCCAGCGACATGTCAGTCAATGGACGACCGCTGTGATCGAAAGCGGACCGTGAAGATCATCGCTGGATCGCCGTTGCGAGCCCTAAAACGTGACCCAGCTTGCGCGGCCAAGGTCATGTTCTTCCTCACGGGCAACAACGGGGAAGGAGCCCCGATCCACCGCTTCTCGAATTTGTCGCCAGAGCCACTCGTCTCTGATGAGCCGAGCGACAGCTATGGTTTCGTCGGCCCGCATTACTTAGCCGGCATCATCAGTCCAAGGCCCCACTAACACGCCCGTCCGGCGCTGTGAGCGCGGCCACCTTGGTCTGCCCATCAAACCGCTCCTTGGCGGCGAGATGTCAGCCGGCCACAATAACGATGTCCTCCAATTCGACGGGTGCCGAGCAGCACTAATCTGCAATATCGTCAAAGATGCTTCGCGTGCCGTGCTTCTCATCTGAATGCTCCACGGCTCCGAGGACTCTGGGTCCCACCTTCGGCTCCGGCGGCTCTGTTTCGGAGATCCACTCGTTCACGAGATCGATTTCCTTATCAATGAGCTTGACTAACTGTTCGTCCTCGCCAAATCGCTTTTTGAGGGTGCCGAATGATTCGAGGATTCCTTGCATGTGTTCGTCCGGCGAATCTGAGGATGAGTGGCTGCTCTGCGCATTGCGCCGGACATCCGCGATTTTTGGGAGCAAAACCGTTCTGACCGCTTCCTCCAGTTCGTCAAACTCGTTGTCTTGGAACACGCTGCGAATGCCAGGATCGTCTAACGCATACAGATCTTTGCCGTCGACGGCATAAGTGCTCACCGTCTCGACAAACGCCTTGCGGTCCTCCTCAGGAAGAAGGCCGAATTCATGCAAGCGCACGGCAAGATCGACTTCGGGAACGGCGCTGAGACTCTGCCCTGGCTTGGCCACGCGCTGCAAAACGTCTGGTGATTGCTCGAGATAAGCAGCCAGAAAATCCTTCGAACAGCGATTGGCGAGAAACCGATAGAGCGTCCACCGAGCGCCCCACGAGGACATCCACCCAACCTTGTATTGGTTGCTGGCCGAGAAATCCCTCAGACGTTCGATCATCATCGGAAACAGCGACTTGGGGACGATGACAGCCTTCTCGACACCGACGTTCCCACATGTGACTTGAGACAGAAGATTCTCAGTGGAACTGCCGCTGAGAAAGATGCCAAGCAGGTCCGGGCTGAAAGCCAGGGTCGAGGCGTAAGCGTCGCCGATCGTCGGATGCTTGAATCGCCATACCGGCTGGTCATCGACATGCATGTGAGTCACAAGACTGCCATTGAGTGCATCGAGCGCCTGAATGCACTCCCCCAACGTGCTGCCCAGCCTCTCGATGGCGTGCGGCTCGGAGCCTTGCAACATGATCGGACTTTCAAGATGGTCCTTTCGCATGTAGATCAGGCCGAGTGCTGCTTTGCTGCTCGCGTCCAAGCCCTGGATCACTTCAAGCAGAAGTTGCTCCCGCTTTTCCACGAACTCGCCCAAATGGTATTTGCTCACGTAGAGATCGTTCGTGAACAAGGGGTCTGCAATGCGTCGCGCGGTTTCCGGAATGAAGCGCGGATGTGCCGCCATGTACTCCAAGTGGGGTTGGAGGGTCGCGCGGAAGTCGGCGGTCTGCTTGCCTAACTTAAGGTGGTTGTAAAGAATCTGCTGCTTCTCCAAGTCGGACAGATCATGCACATCGATCACAACTTGGCTCTCGCTGAGCAGAGGAAATGCGCTTTCCTTGAGATCCTGGCGGGCTCTGTTGTAGATGTAGTCTCTGGACGTCATGACAATCTTGGCCCCTCGGCGCAGCATCGTTTTGACCTGCGCCAGCGAGTGATTCCAGCCATGCACCAAAGGCGATTCGTATTGCGTCACGCCGAATGCATCATCGATCCAGAAGAATTGCGAAGGTTCGTCGACGTTCCACCGCTCCACGACTTTGGCCGGGTCGGCCAGTTTGAGCACCGACGACCTCCATTTGTCCGCGGCCGCCATCGCCAGCATGGAGGCGATGGTTGTCTTGCCTGCAGCGGGTTCACCGATCAGCAAGACGAATCCATGCTCGTCGAGCGCATTAACAGCCTTACGATAGGAATCCGTGATGACGACCTTTGCCAGATCATCACGCAACGATTCAAGCACCGCGCGGGCCTGAGCGTAGGCACGCTGGTCCAGAATTTGACTCAGGTCTCCCAAACCATACACGCGAGGCACGAGCATCCGCAGCCGCGTATTCTCCCTGATCTGGGCCTCGATCCAAGTGGAGCCGCAGATCAACACTTCCTTCACTCCGGCGCCGCTCAGCTCAGCTTTGATTTGAGTCTCCTGCTTTGCAGACACGCCAGCGTTCGTCATCAGGATGTAGACATCACAGAGCCCGCCGGAAACGAGCTTGCGGACTTTGGGAATTTCGTCTGCCATGCCGGATTTCGTCAGCAAGCTCCCCGCCTTGCCGGAGAACTTGCACTGGATGACGAAGTTACCGCTGAAGTATTGCCCTGGCGATGGAGTCCAGCTTCCTGCAAAAGCACCGTCGCGCCCTGCATCATTCGAGTCTAGGAAAGACTGCACCGCCTGTCCAAGAACTTCCCGTGCGATGGTGAGGCAAAGCTGCTGGAAGCTGCTCCATCCTAGGCGGTGCAGGTCGTACATGCTCAAATGTGTTCCAAAGGAGATTTAACTGAAGACGTCCGCCGCCTTCGGCCTCGCCTTCTCCCATCCCGTACGAGCCTTTTTGTAGTCCGACTTGATTGCGTCGAACAGGCCCAGCTCGCTCTTGACCGAATCGGTTGTGAGCGGCACCTCGTGGAAGTCTTCCGAGTGGGAATGGGCATCGATGTAGCGCGATAGCGCAGCCATCCGATCATGAATGCGCTCCGCGATTGCTTCGTCGAAGTACACCTGATTCAGTGTGAACGTGATGTTCTCCCGCCAACGCCGCACCACGTTGTTGAACAGCCGCTTCTGGATGAAGTCCTCATAGGCGGTGCGCAGATTGCCACAGGCCTTTTCCAATGCGTCTCGCTGCGGATCGCCCGCCAACGTCCGCGCCGACTCGTAGTGGCCTTTGGCCCGGTCATGCGCAGCCCCCTCATAGTGCTCATGTGGAAAGGCCAGCCGGTCAATGACTCCGGGCGCATTGGCATCATCGCGCCATACGGTGCGCCCGGCGAATGCCACGCCGCTGTCCTCGGCAGCCGTCGCGAGATAATTCGTGAACAGAATGTCGTGCGTGAAGACGACGACCTGCCTCCGATCGGCTTCGATCACCAGCCGCTGCGCGATCGCTTCCTTGCGCATGTGATCCATCGAAGTCACTGGATCGTCGAAGATCACCCCCGCACAAGCGCCGTTAAGTTCCACCTCTGTCAGAAAGTCCGCCAGCGCAGCGGCCGTCTGCTCTCCCTCGCTAAGCACTTGTGAAGGATCGACTCCGGTCATCCCGGCGTTGGCAATTTCGATCTTTCGGTCCGTGGTCCCTGCCTCGCCAGCAAACTTGAATTGCACCGGAAGTGTCAGACGAAGCGCGGTGCAGTTCTCAGTGAATCGTGCGATAAAGCCCTGTGCAATGAGTTCCTTGGCCAGGGCCTTCTGCTTGCTCGTGACATCGCGCTGGATGGTGGGCAGGCTGCGAAGGCATGCGTTCGCTTTGACCACCCATTTCAAGTCTTCGACCGTTTCCGCCAAGGCGACGTACTGGCCGGCCAGCCACTGTCGGTCCTTGAGCAATTGCAACTCCAGAAGCAGCGCGTCGATCAACGCCTGAGGATCGCTTTGCCGGAGCATTCCATTGTCTTGATCCAGACGATCTTCCAGCGCGGACACTCGGTCCAAGACGGCGTCATATGCGAGTAACGACAGTGACGGATCCGTCTCCGTCGCTACAGCATCGAGCAACACGCCGACAACGATTCGAAAGCCCTCGACGTGCCCGACGATCTCCGCCGCCAGTGCCGCATCAAGTTCTTGCACGGTGCGCCGCACGGCACTTTCCTCGCCGAAGAAAGACAGTCCTATCTTGCCAAGCGAAACGCTGTGCGATTTCAGCGTGCCCCTGGTGGCAGCAAGCTGAGCTTCCACACCGCTGGTGGCCGTCTCGTAAAACTTGGTCAGGCGGTCCGCGCTGGTGGCATCCAGGGTCTGTTGGCAAAGCACGCAGCGGGCACCATCTGTCTGGGGCGGAAATGGGGCTCCTGGATACGCTTCCTCGCCATAGGTAATCGCAGCGGCCAGGAGATCCAGCCACGCACGGGTTCCGACCGGTTGAACCGGCTCTACGCCGAAACGGGCCGATGACAGCGCCGCGCCTTGCTCCACCAGCGTGGTTGTCCGCAACACCGCCTCAGCGATGCCTTGAACGAGCGACGGTTGGATCGCCTGCGCCAGGGCACCGATGGACGCATGGACGGCCTTCAGGTCGGAAATACGCTGTTCGTTCCTCTTGACGATCTCTTTCGGGTCAGTGGTGCGCAACTCGCTCAATTGTTGTTCGATCGCAGAGAGCCGGACAGCTTCGGCTTCACCGTACACCGCAAGCTCTTGCAGTCGCGTCAGATCCGTCTGTGCAGTGAGGGCTGAGAGTGCCGTTGCGACTTCGGATGTGCTGTTCTGGATGGCGTATTTGTCGGCGGCAGGCGTGCGCAGCGTGATCTGGTTGCGGAGTTTGGTCTGCAGTTCGGTGAACACGGCCACCATGCGCGGGAAGACATCGAACAGATACGGCATAACCTGGAAAGCATTGCGGCTGTCCAGATGCACGCGTACACAGGTCGAGTCGAAGACCGCGAAGCCATCGCGCATTCGCTGGCAGGGTTCCTGGTGAACAAAGTCCACGGCCGAACCATCGTCGAAGGAGAACTTCGCAGTTGGCCTTAGCTGCCTGCTCTTCACAAGCTTTACATCGCCTAGGATCCCGACATCCTTCGATCGCGTAAAGCACGCGGATTTCAGCACCCGTGCGTAGCCAGATTTTCCGGCCCCATTGGGTCCGTAGATCACCGTGAGCTTGGGGCCAAAGTTCAGCGTTTCACCGGCGGCCAGTGCGTTGACGCCTGACACGCCGGTCATCGTCGTCAGGGTACTCACCACTGCAGGAGCACCCGGCTGAAACTGAGGAAGTCCCAAGTCCCAAGCCGCGCGAGCTGCGTCGGGGTCAGCTAGGTTCTGGTCGATCAGGTACTCTGAAAAGACCTCATCCAGCACCGCGTCCGGCAGTTCAACTTCCTCCACCAATTTGCTCAGCAGGAAATGCTGCCAAGTGGGAAGCGTCTTGCCCCAGGCAGACAAGGCGTCAAAGATGTTGAACGTCGGCTGTGTCATGGTGCTCAAACTCCTTAAACTCAAGGGCACGCCGCAGTCATGGATCTTTCCGAACGCCTCCCGCTGCCCCTGCGCCGGGCTGCGATCCCCGAGTACCTGGGGATATTCCAAGAATCGACGCCCGTGTGTCGTGCCGAAGTTTCGAGTATCGGTCCCTTCGCGCGCTCATCGCCTTGGCGTTCAACGCGAGTTGCCGATGAATGTCCGCAAGGCGCCAAGTTGCTGTCGTACGGTCAGGCTTACCCCGGCACCCGCTGTCGCTGCAAAGTAGCCCATCGATCTCCGGGTCATGGGAGACTGCTTCCGGCCCTTGCACGCTGTGGAAGAGCCGGCGAATCAGACGTTCCCTAGTCCTGTTCCCGAGATTCGGCGATCAGCGCTGCTGCCTGATGCCGGTAATTGGAAACTTCCGCGAGAGTCTCATTGATTCGCGCCAGGCCGACGGCAGACGCTGGCTCTCGACCTGCACGGGCGCACCGCGCTCGACCGAAGTGCTGGGCGCCTGACTAGTGCTCCTTCGACTCCTCATGTGCAAGGGTGTGTCCAAACCCAACCTCCCAGAGGCAATTACTTTATTAGAGCGCGTCGTCAAGGAAGGACTTTATCTGCAATGAGGGCGTGCATGTGCGCCGTTGGATGCACTGCGCCGAACAGTCCATCAAGCGCAAATCTCTCGCCCGTCTTAGTAAAAGGAGAGCGAATTTGTTTCTTTCTGGCGCTATCAACGCGAGCAGCTCCTAACAAGATGTCGGTGCCGTATCGAACACCGGCACTCCGTGCCGGGTCGTAAAGCTCAAACTCACTGGGCTGCCTCCAAGGCGGAGCCAGGCAGGAGTAGACGATTTGCGACTTGGGAATATTTTTTCCCGGAACCTTTTCTTCTCTTCTGTCCATGCAAGTTTGCTCGTTCCAAGGTTTGAGCTGTGCGTCAAGAAAACTCCAGGCCCACCTGACTCTGTCAGCATGCGGACATTCGTCCCCTTTGCAACTGGATGAGCCCGCACATATACCGTGATTAAAAAATACCTCGTTCGAGTCAACGTATCGCCATGTCATTTTTCCCTCTAAAAGAACAGAATCGCGCAAAGTCGACCTAAGTTTTTCAATATATTCGCGTTCGATACGTTTGAGATTCTTCTCCGTACGAAGTCCAAATCTGGCGTTAGCGTTTTTTACTTGCGCTCCGGCCAGGACCTGCATTGGGACAAAACCATCAGCGGTGCGTTTATTGCAGCGATCCCTTACTTCAGGAGTACTCTCGACAACATCACCGACCAAGTTTGGGTAACCGACCAAAGTCGTATTTGCAGGCTCAATATTCAACGCCATAAATTCCTTGTGGGCGTGCAAGAGTAACTCTGGCAACTTCAAAATGCCAAAGTTATAAGCTCGATTGGGATCTATAGGGTCCAATTGGTCGAAGAGGCCACTATTCACTAAATACTTGTATCCCGGCACCTTGTAGTCGAGGCTTGGCGGATAAAGGCCAAACATCACAACCCGACTAAACCCGGTATCATTGCCTCCAAACATGAAGAAGAGCTTATCTACTGGTCGAGGAGCGCCTTCGCATCTGGCCGCTTGAAATTTTCCGAAAAAGGGACGTTGCCTCGGCCTGATCCCGTTGCTTTGCCCTAAGTATTCGACGACGGGTCTGTTCACTTTGCTATCGCAGAGCAACAAAGCGAGGGCATGCATTTGAGAGTACTGCAGCTGCACCGAGGGCTTTCCGCCACCTTCCCATACAAATTTCGGGCTTGACATGTACTCAAACCCAGGAGGTTCGGCCTGGGGGCGCAGCAAGCCGTCGTAAATCTCGGCGCCAGAGCATGCAAATGAGGCGAACTGAATAACCGACTGGGGCTCATTGACTGCTTGCTTTAGCGCAGCCATCGACGGCCATGACAAAAGACTGCGGTGACATGCTAGATCCCACCACTTTGCAGAGTTTTCTTTTTTAAGAACTGCAGTGTTCGGATAGCGCAGGTACCAATCGTGCAAAAGTACCTTCGCGGTGCCATCGGATGACTCTTCGAACTTCGCCGGATAGTCGGGATTACCTTCGCCTGAAGCAAAAGAGTCCCCGAGTGCCACCACGAGCTTTTGTTTAATCAATACGTCAACCTCGATTGACGTAGCCGAATCTGGCCTCAACTGTCTAAGTCTGTATGGCTTTGAAATGTCTGGAACCTTGAGGTAAGGGCTGCTCGCGCAGCTACCTGATGCTTGGTCAACCTGTTCGCCAAGCTCCCATTTTCCTGGAGCTACCTCTATTTTGCTGAAAAGCTCCCAGCGACAGTCTCCCTCAGTAATGGAAGAGCTCGCTACAATATGATTGGTCTTTCGAAAAAGCACGGTCGAGTCATAGAGTTGCTCCGACTCCTGCCACGCAGTCTCACTCGCCGCAGGAAGGTACTCACGCAATCCCTTATAGAACTGCGGGTTGGTCATGACGCTTGTCGCGCTAGCACCAGGCTCCCAAAGGCCAGTCCGCGGCTTGCCTTGAGCATCTGGCACCCCGGCTAATCGCGCAAAACGCTCACTATCTTTAAAAACGGGAAAGCGGTTCACTACCTGCCAAGTGATTCCCGCGGCACCGTAATCGTTTGACGGCTCCTGGGCACTTGCAACCTGCACGCACGTCGTGCCAATAAGAAGGTGTACCAACACTAGTTGCCACAAGCGGCTTAGCCCCACCCCCTTCACAATCCTTTGATCAGTGCGCAAGGTGCTCTCCCCATTGTAGGCAATCCAAACTGGACGCAAGCGAACACTTTAAAAGTGACTCCCATTTGGAACCTTATTTCCGTGGACTATACTTCGGTTGGTAAAAAATTCCTTCCACAATATTGATGACTGTTTTTATCGCCAAGCTAGCTCGGCCCTCCTACTCAAGTAATTTGCGCGCAATCATGTGGAAGAGTGGCCGGCTTGCATTGCACAAGAGGCAACAAGAGGGAGCCGAGCATGTTCCAATTTCTCGCGGACTCTCGCTCGGCTAAGCTGCCGAATGCCAAAAGACTGAACCATAAGTTGCTCTGCAGAATGACTGAATCGCCCCGGAGTTGTGACTGTCCCACTTCTGGAGGGCAGTTCAAACCCGGGGCAATTGAGTCATTCTCATCAGCTTGAGCGAGCGCCCATGTCCGACTGCCCGCCGGGCATACTGGAGCAATGCCCGATGCACCATCGTCCCCTCCGGCACGCAGCCACGTCCCACGCTGGGCCCGTTGGCCACTGGGGCTCTTGTGCCTCCTCGCATTGCTGTTGCTCGGCCCGATCGGCGTGCTGGCTTCCGGCAGATTGGATCTGGACACGCCCTGGCACATGACGAGTCGGGAGAGCACCGGCCAGGCGCCCAGCCCGTCGGTCGAGCGCGGTGCGGTCGTGCAGGTCTATGGCGCCCGGATCGTGCGATGGCGCGGCGCCTTTGGCATTCATCCCTGGATCGCGGTCAAGCGCGCCGGCGCGGAGCGTTACACGACCTATCACATCGTCGGTTGGCGGGCCCGTCGCGGCGGCGATGCCATGGTCACCAACGAAGTGTCCGCACCGGACCTGCTCTGGTTCGGCGCCTATCCGCAGTTGCTTGCGGACCACCGAGGCGCCCAGGCAGAAGCCATGATCGACCAGATCGAATCGGCCGTGGCGGCCTACCCATGGCGCGACTCGTACCGCCTCTGGCCCGGGCCCAACAGCAACACCTTCGTGGCCTGGGTGGCCCGGCAGGTGCCCGCGCTGCGATTGGACCTGCCACCCACGGCGATCGGCAAAGACTACCTGGGCTCGACCACCTTCATCGACCATGCGCCGAGCGGCACGGGCTGGCAGTTGTCACTGCTGGGGCTGGCGGGTGTGACGGTGGCACGCGACGAGGGCCTGGAACTGAACTTGCTGGGACTTGGCTTCGGCATCGACGTCGACGATCAGGCCCTGCGGTTGCCGGGTTTTGGTCGGCTGCCGTGATGTCGATGTCGTACGACGCTTTCACAGTTGCTCGGCAAGTTTCTGATGCTTGACAGGCCGCCAACGGGCGACCCAGAGGCGAGCAGCGGTCGCTCAACATGGTAGATGGATAGCAACGAGAGACACGAGCAATGCAAATTTCAAGAGTCGCGGCAAAACTTGTGGCGATTGCCTGCGCAGGCGCGGTGGCAGTGACGACCTGGGCTCTAACTTTCGAGTTCGCGCCACACCTCTTTCAGGGCCCATCGCATGAATGGGGGTGGTATGTGTTCTTGATGGCAGTGGTGCTTTCAATGATCACATTGGTTGCAACGTACAAGGTGGTCTTTTCGGCTCTTGTTGCATGGGACCGCTCCTGACACATCGCCGTTTTTACGGACGGCGAAACCGTAATCGGTGCACTGCCGCTCGAGCGTTTCCAACTTCAACCTTGGCATTGACCGCGTTCGTGGCTCGGTACGAAAGTCGCTCCCTACTCCATGAAGGCACTGCTGGATCGCGCGTGACCTTCATCATCGCGAAGTTGGACAGGCTGTCTTCGCCGTCCGCCAAAACTACGTGCGAGCAGCGCCTGGGTCCAGGGCCCGTCGCGAACGGCTAGGGAAGATCCAAGCTGCGGCGCCAGCGATCCACCGAATGGGCGAGATCAAGAGCGTCGCGCCGCGCAGCAACGGGAGAATGAAGAACATTGCGGCAAACGCGACGCCCGACCAACCTGCCAGCATCGCCAACCAAGCTGGAACCCCAAAAAACTTCCCTAGTGCACCGAACACCCCGCTGAGCAGACTGGGGTGACGCACGACGAGGTAGACCGCTGCCAGCTTGGCTCCTCGCTTTGCGACTCGCGCGCCGTATTTCTCACCGACCAGGGCGGTGTGCGCCATGAGCGTCGTGCGGCAACTGACGACCGCAGCTTCTTCGACCGCTTTGCCCGAAACGGCGCCCTTCCCGAGAAATGCCACCGCCTTGGTCGCACCGAAGACTGAAAGAACGTCGGCTCCCGCCCAGCCTATGTCGGGCATCGAAATGGCATCGCCTCTGCGATATTTGGATTCCAGATCAGTGATGCCGCTTGCGAACAGCTTCTTGAGGACTTCAAGGACGCGGTCCGTCTGCACGCGCTTTGCTTGACCGTTCTCGTCGAAGACGAATTGACCCAGGAAGTGGTGGCCGTCTTCGCGGATGGTCTCGATCGCGGAGATGCCTCGAAGCCGAGGTCCATAGACAAGCTTCTCGGTGACCAACTTCTTTCCAAACACCGTTGAGATTGATTCCCAGACAGCCGACAACTTCGACTTTGCCCAAAGGGTGGCGCTGTCTTTGACCATGAAATAGTCGATGACCGGGATCACTAAGTCGCCATGCCTCCGCAAGACTTTCTGGAACTGCGGATCCGTGCCAAAAGCTTCCAGCACCGTGAGCGCCCGTCCTCGATGCTTCAGCAAGGCAAGCTCTAGATTGAGCACAAGCTCGCGATCGCCAGCGGCTTCGGCCAAGAGCCGCATGAGCACCGAAGATTGCGAAACGATTTCGTACGCGTCCTTGGAAAATCCTTGCTCAACCATGATGTCGGACAGTTGCTCTTCGTAGCTGGCGGTACCCGTCCACGCAACGGCGCCTGCGGACAAGGCCAAAGCAATGCATGCCATCGCGCACCAGCGCGCGAGGAACGACCCGGTCACTCCCTCGGGTGTGAGCACGCCGCGTGAAGCAGGATTGATGACGCTCATTTTTTTTTGATGAAGTAGAAGAGCCGGACGAAGACAGTCAAGGTTATTGCCGGAGAGATCGCATCTGCCCAAGGGGTGTGGTCGACAAAGACCAGGAGCGAGAGACAAATCACATACTGGACAACAAATGACCAGCACCACGATGAGAACCGGAAGGGCTGCAGGCTGGCCAACACGGCTTGCCCGACATGCTGACTGACGGCGAGCCCGCAGACGATAACGAAAAGTCCGAGCATCAAGGCTCCAAGGGGTGACGACAGGAGGGAGCCTAGCGATGCACCGCGACAGAATACGTCGCACAGTCCGTGGATTTCGATGGCCTCGTCGACTTAGTCCATGTAGCGCTTGGACGCTGCAGCCAGCAACTCACTAATCTCTGAACGCAGATCGGATGGCGCGAGCACCTCGATGTCGCCGCTCTTCGACAAGATCCACCACCTCAATTTCCAGCTGTGTGCCAAGGTGGCCCTTAGCAAGAAGCCGCCGTCTACCGGTTCGAGCCGCTGCCGGGGTTCGAGCTTGGCATCTGCCATCACAGCGCCCAGACGCTGCGAAACCCAGGCCTGAAGTCGTATCCGTCGTCCGTCTCCGAACTGCAGGCCTCCCTCGTCGATATAGGCCCGCAGCGAAAACCCCATAGGAGAGCTCGCTGGCGCATAAAGGCGGCGCGCGGCGCGGACACGATGCATCGCATAGATGCGCGGCGTTGCGTGGCGGAACGCGGTGGCGATCAGGTAGGTCGTGGGGCCGCAAAGCACCAGCCCCAGCGGATGGAGTGTCTGAGTCTTCGGAACTTCAGCATCAGCTCGGATGTATTCGACTTCGACCTGCTCGCCTGCCAACAGGGCTTCTTGCACGACGCGCAATGCGGTCGCGTCGATCGGTGCTGGAACAACGGTCAGGCCGGTGTTGACTACTGCAACCTTGCTCGGCCAATCGCCCAGGGGGTTGCTTGTCTTCTGCGCCGCAAGCTTTGCCGCAGCGAGATCGAAAGCCGACTTCAGCTGAGCTCTGATCGCGTCCGGAAGGATCGGTTGCAAGTACCGCTCGACGAGATGCAGAGACAAGGCATCAGTGGTCGACAGGCCGAGCAGTCCGAACGCGCCGCCCTTCATCCAATGCCAGTCGTAGGGCACCGAAGCGCCGTGGGTGATGGGGAACATGGAGGCAAGCGCTTCGAGATCGCGTTCGATCGTTCGTTTGGTGACTCGATATCCAGCGCCAACAAGTTGAATCTGGAGATCCGCCGCACGCTTCCCGGGCGCGCTTGACGGAAGGCATCTCAGAAGCTCCCATTGCCTGGCGATGGCGTTGCGCGGCGAATCAGCCGGCATGAATTTCTCGAAGTTCAGGCGTCATCCCGCCGAGGCTAACGTAGGCGCAACTGAAGCCGCCTAACCGGGTATGAAACTGCGGTTCGCTCAGTCGTCAAGGGACATCAACGACGCAGTCGCCCATCCACCACGTCCAGCCAACGCACCACCGCCTCCACCACAGCCTCCGGCTGCTCCAAAGTCGCCATGTGCCCAGACCGCTCCACGATCACCAGTTCAGCGTCGGGTAGCAGACCCGCCATCTCTTTACTCAAAGCCACTGGCGTCACCTGATCTTCCCGCCCGCAAAGCACCAGCGCCGGCACTCTGAGTTCCTCGAGCAAGCCCCGCTGGTCGGCTCGATTCATCGCGGCCTGCTGCTGCCGCGCGAAGCCATCGCCTCCCACCGCCCTCGCCATGTCGGCCAGCAACGCAAGCAGGTCAGGGTCGTTCAGATGTGACGGATGCAGCAGACGGCCAGCGAATCCGGCCGCGATCTGTTCGAACGTCGCGGTGCCGGCGCCGAGCGCCTGCACCATGCGGATTCGCGCCTGCTTCGCGTCGTCGGCATCCGCCCGCGCACCCGTGTCCAGAAGCCCGAGCCCCGCGATGCGCTCTCGGGCCTGGCGGCAGACTTCGAGCGCGACGTAGCCGCCCAATGAAAAGCCGGCGACCGCGAACCGGCCCGGCGGCATGACGGCGATCGCCTCGCGTGCCGACTCATCGACGCTCGCATGCCGGTGGGTGGCCGCGATGCGGATGTGCCGCCTGTCATCGAGCGCAGCCACGATCGGGCTCCAGACTCTCTCGTCGTTCATGAGGCCGGGCAACAGAAGAAGCGGGATGGTCGAATTCATGCAGTGGTTATAACTATGCAGTCAACTGCGCAGCAACACCTAGGAGGCATCGATGTGGATTGCCGAGTTTGCGTCGCGGGGCGGGGTCAAGACCACGACGGTCCGTCACTACGTTCGCGAAGGGCTTCTCGTGCCGAAGGCCGGCTTGGCCGGAGGGTCCAGACCCTACCTCGAGTTCACCGAAGCGGACCTGCGGCTCCTTGCAGCGATTCAGTCGGGCCGCGGACTGGGCATGTCGCTGAGCGAGATCCGAACACTCATCGCCGATCGACGTTCGGGCAACGGCCACGCCAAGATGCTCAAGGCGATGGTCGACCAGCGCGACAAGCTGCGGCGCAACGCCGCCGAGCTTCGAACGATGCTCAAGGTCCTGGACAAAAAAATCGCAGCGCTAGAAGCCCGCGCATATACGCCCACCCCGCCGCAGCGCTGAACAAAAGCGCCCCTCGTGCCGAGGGTGCCGGGTATCCCCCGCAGCGAAATAAAGGAGGAGCCGAAGGCGGGGGACATTCGCGGAGGGGGATACCC
>JAHJOG010000316.1 GCA_018820395.1 Gammaproteobacteria bacterium
CGCCCGGCTCAGCCATCGACCGCGTCCGATTCCGGGCCGGCTTCGGCCGTGAAGACGATCTCGCGCAAGTCCATCAGTGCGTGCTCGCCCACGTCGCTGCTCAGCATGCGCTGGCCCCAGCCGGCCCACACCTCCGGGCGCAGCTCGCGCCACTCGGTCTTGCGCGCGAGCTGCAGGCCGCCGTCGCTGCACTTCTCGCTGCCTTCGTAGCGCGTCGGCACCAGCGCCAGCGACTCGCCGCCGTTCTCGAACGCGAGGTGCGCCGGCATCCACACACAGTCGCGCAGGTCTTCGGGCGGCTCGAAACGGATGCGCGCGAGCCGCGCGAACGGGATCCAGTAATAGCGGTTGTTGACGAACGCTTCGAGCACCGGCCCCAACCGCATGTCGGCATCGGCCAACCACTCGAAGGCCTGCCCGTCCAGCGTGCCCGCCGTCGCCGGCGCGGCATCGAACGCGCGCTGCCGCAAGTCCTCGGCCATCGCCGCGTCTCCGCTTCCCTGCCGCAACAACGACTCGATCAGCAAGGCCAGCCACTCGTCCGGCTGGCCGAACACCATCGGCGTGCGCCGCCCCGCGAACACCTCCGCACGCACCCCTTCGCACAGCACCGCCTCCCCATACACCTGCTTCATCGGCACCGCCAACGCGTCCAGTTCCGCCGCCACCTTCAACTGATTCAGCGCCCGCTCCCACTGCCCCACCACGCACAACAACTGCGCCAGAAACACCCGCAACCGACTGTCCCCCGGCCTCCCCCGCACCTCCTCGCTCAGCGCCTTCAACGCCCCCGCCGTATCCCCACCCGCCAACAACTCAGAAGCAGCAGTCATCACCGTTTCCTTTCTTCAAAGCCCCCTGAACCACCCTCTTCTCGACTCTTCTCTTCACCAGAAACACCGCGGATCCGGCTCCGCCGGTCCACCGGTGTTGCCCCCGGCAGGGGGTTGGCGAAGCGACACGCAGTGCGCGCAGCCTGGGGGCGAGCTCTAGTGCCCCCGCATCTTCGCCCGCAGCCGCGCAATCGACTGGCTATGCAGCTGGCACACGCGTGATTCGGTCACGCCGAGCACGGCGGCGATTTCCTTCAGGTTCATGTCCTGCTCGTAGTACATGCCCATGATGTACTTTTCGCGCTCGGGCAGGGTCTCGATGGCGGTCACCAGGGCCTGGCGCAGGCGGTGGTCCTTCAAGACGCTCATCGGGTCGGCTTCGGCGTCGGCGGCGTGGCGGTCGAGAAAACCTTCGTCGTCTTCGTCGCGGCCGCCCATGTCTTCGAGGTAGACCAGCTGGGTGCCGCGCACGCGGCCGAGAAGCGACTGGTATTCGGCCAGCGGCATGTCGAGTTCGGCCGCGATTTCCGATTCGACGGGCGAGCGCCCGAGACGATGCTCCAGCTTGCGCACGGCCTGTTCGATCTGCTTCTGGCTCTTGCGCGAGCCGCGCGACAGCCAGTCGCCGTCGCGCAGCTCGTCGAGCATCGCGCCGCGGATTCGCTGGGTGGCGAATGTCTCGAACTGCACGCCCTGGCTGGCTTCGTAGCGCGACAGCGCATCGGCCAGGCCGATCATGCCGACCTGGATCAGGTCGTCGAGCTCGACGTTGGGTGGCAGCTTCGCGATCATGTGATGCGCAAGGCGCCGCACGAGCGGAACGTACTGGCGGATCAAGGCGTCGCGGTCGAGTTGGCCTCGTTGGGTGTACATCTTTAGGGACGGATTGGCTGCAAGCATGTCGGTATCGGTGTCGCTCGGTGAGCGTCAGACGGCGCAGGCGGCCGGCGAAAAGAAGAAGTCCATGTCGGCGGTGCGCGGATCGAAGGCCGAGCGTTGTGCGGCGCGCATGGATTCGCGGATCAGGTCGGTGCCGTTCGCGGCCTTCCAGTCCTGTGGAATGCGCTGGCCGTTGGTCACGCCGCGCAGGGTGAGCTGGTGTCGCATCACGGTGTCGAGTGCCGGGCCGAGCTTGGCGGCCTCGTCGACCTTCGACAAGATGGCTTGCGAGGTGCCGCCGATCTTGAAGCTGGTCGCAATGTCGTCGAGCGTGTCGCCGTGCGCGCCGGCGTTGAGGACGAGCACGCGCTTGACCGTGGGCGTGTCGAGCACGTCCAACACCTCCCGCCGACGGGGGTCGCGCGGCGCGATGCCGGCGGTGTCGATCAGCACCATCTTCTTGCCCTTGAGCAGATTGAGCAGTTCCTGCAGCGCGGCGCGATCGTGCGCCAGGTGCGCGACGATGCCCAGGCTGCGTCCGTAGCCGCGAAGCTGTTCGTGGGCGCCGGCGCGGTGCGTGTCGAGCGTGATCAGGCCGACGCTCGCGGCGCCGTGCACCTGCGCACACTGTGCAGCGAGCTTGGCGGCGGTCGTGGTCTTGCCGACGCCGGTGGCGCCGATGAGCGCGAACACGCCGCCTTCTTCGACCATCGACGGCGCGTCCGGCTCGATGCCGAGCATGCGCTCGAGCGAGCGCATGACGTCGCGCACGACGTCGTTGGCGTCGGTGCGCATCTCGATGGGTTCCAGCACCGAGCGGGCCAGCGCGGGCGAGTAGCCGGCACGAACCAGCTTGAGCATGAGGTTGGAATGGATCGGGTCCTGGCGCGCCTGGCCGAGCCACGACAGCGTGTTGAAGCGCTCTTCCATCAGCTGCTTCATCGAGCTCAGCTCGGCCATCAGCACCTTGGCGATGTCGATGGAAGGCGCTGCCTGGGCTGCGGGTTGGGCCAGCTTGGCGGGTTGCTCCCAGTCGTTCAGTGCCGCCGGCGTGGATGCGGCGGGGGCTTCGTCGACCGCAGGCAGCTCGAGCGGCTCGGGGGGCAGTTGAGGAGCCGTCAGCGGTGCAGCCGGTGCGCGGGCGCGCAGCGCGGCGGCGTCGGCCGATGGCTGCAGCGTGCGCGGCGCCGCGCGCGTGGGCGCGGCAGCGAATGCGGCCGAGGATGCAGGTGCTGGCGAAGATGCCGATCCAGCGGTGGCTTCGGGCACGCCGTTCTGCCGCCGCAGCATGCGCTCGCGCACATAGTCCTGGAACGACAGCGTGCTCATCGACAGCTGCTCGGTGTCGGCCTGCACCATGTCGTGCGTGCTGGTGGCGGCTCTGGCGGCGACGGGGTTCGCCGAAGTGTTCGTCGACGGGGCCAGGGGCGAGGCCGGCGAACGGGGCGCGGGCGCTGCAGGCAGCGCAGCGGGCGCGGGACGTTCGGCCGAACGCACCTTGACCGGCGTCTGCGCGGTGGTCGCGGGTGGCAGCGTCAATTCGAGCGACGAGAGATCGCCCTCGGCGGCGGCAACCACTTCGACGCCGTCGGCCAGCTGCCGGTTGGAAAGGATCAGGGTGCTGTCACCGAATGTGGCGCGGGCCAGCGCGAGGGCTTCGCGTGCGGTCGATGCGTGAAAACGCTGGATGTTCATGCTCATGCGGAAGCTCCTCGGAGAATCGGGCCGATGCGGATCGTGTGGGTTTCAGGAATTTCACTGTGGCCGAGCACCTGCATGCGAGGTGCCGCGCGCCGGACCAGTCGTGCGATGGCGTTACGGATCGCGTCAGGCACCAGCAGGCAGGCGGGCACGCCCAGCTCTTCCTGCTTCTGTGCCACTTCGGCCGCGGTGCGGGTCAGGACTTCGGCCACGCCGGGGTCGAGCGCCGGAGCCTGCGGGTTGCCCAGCGCCTGCATCAACAAGCGCTCGAAGCCGGGTTCGATGGCGATCACGTCGAGCTCCTTGGCTGGGCCATAGATCTGCTGGACGATGGCGGGTGCCAGCGCCACGCGGACGCGGCGCGCCAGTTCGACCGGGTCGGTGGTCTGGCCGGCATGCTCGGCGAGCGTTTCGACGATGGTGCGGATGTCCCGGATGTGCACGGATTCTTCGAGCAGCAGCTGCAGCACCTTCTGGAAGGTGGCGATCGTCACCAGCTTGGGCACGACTTCCTCGATCAGCTTGGGGGCCAGCTTGCTCACGTGTTCGACCAGTTGTTGGGTTTCGGTTCGGCTCAAAAGCCGCGCGGCCTGAACCTGCATCAAATGTGACAGATGGGTCGCCATCACGGTCTCCGAATCAACGACCGTGAAACCCGCCATTTGCGCGGCTTCCTTCTGGCGCTGCTCGATCCAGTGGGCCGGCAGGCCGAAGGCCGGGTCGGTGGTCGGCGTGCCGATGAGCGGGGTCGAGATGCCGCCCGGGTTGATGGCGAGGAACATGCCCGGAAAAGCCTCGCCGTCGGCCACGACCACGCCGCGCAGGGTCACGCGGTAGGTGCTCGGGCGCAGTTCGAGGTTGTCGCGCACGTGCACGGCCGGCGGAAGAAAGCCGACCTCCTGCGCGAACTTGCGGCGCACGCCCTTGATGCGCGTGAGCAGGTCGCCCTGGCGCGTCTTGTCGACCAGCGCGATCAGGCGGTAGCCGAGTTCGAGGCCGAGCAGGTCCACCGGCTGCAGGTCGTCCCAGGTGGCTTCCGCATCGGGCGGCGGTGCCGCGGGCGCTGCCGGCTCGGCGGGCGGCGGGCGGCGGGCCAGCGTCCACGCGCCATAGCCGAGCACGGCGGCCATGCCGAGGAACACCACGTGCGGCATGCCCGGGATCACGCCCAGGAGCGTCAGGATGCCGGCCGTCAGGCCGAGCACGCGGGGCGACATCAGCAACTGCTGCACGATCTGCTTGCCCACGTCTTCTTCCTTGCCGACGCGCGAGATGACCATCGCCGCGGCGACGGAGATCAACAGGCCAGGAATCTGCGCGACCAGCGCATCGCCGACCGCGAGCAGCACGTAAGTGTCGGCCGCCTTGCCGGCCGACAGGCCATGCTGCAGTACGCCGATCGTGAAGCCGCCCACGATGCTGATGATCAAAATCAAGATGCCCGCGATCGCGTCGCCGCGCACGAACTTCGAGGCACCGTCCATCGAGCCGAAGAAGTTGGCTTCTTCCGACACCTCGGCGCGTCGGCGGCGGGCTTCCTTCTCGTCGATGACGCCGGCATTCAGGTCGGCGTCGACCGCCATTTGCTTGCCCGGCATGGCGTCGAGCGTGAATCGGGCCGAGACTTCGGCGATGCGCTCCGAACCCTTGGTCACCACCACGAAGTTGATCACCACCAGGATCGCGAACACGATCAGACCGACCGCGAAGTTGCCGCCGATCAGGAAGTGGCCGAAGGCCTCGATCACCGCGCCGGCCGCGCCCGGCCCGGTGTGGCCTTCGAGCAGCACCACGCGGGTCGATGCCACGTTGAGCGACAGCCGCATCAGCGTGGTCAAGAGCAGCACCGACGGAAAGGCCGCGAAGTCCAGCGGCCGCACCATGTAGGCCGCGACCATCATCACCATCAGCGCGACGGCGATGTTGAGCGTGAAGAAGCCGTCCAGCATCCAGGAAGGAATCGGCAGCACCATCAGCGCGAGGATGGCGATCACCAGAAGCGGTGCCGCGGCGCGCTGCATCACGTCGCCGTTGCTGCCCATCAATCGGCGTGCGTTGGAGGTCAGCATCGGGATCATTTCGTCTTCTCGGCGGTGGACTCGACGATGGGCTCAGCGGCGGCGGGCTTGACGTTGTGCGGATCGAGCTCGGGCGGAACGAAGGGCTCGGGCACGGTCTGCGGCATCGCGCCTTCGCCGCGCAGTGCCGACTTGAGCCGGTAGACATAGGCCAGCACCTGCGCCACCGCGGTGTAGAGGCTTGACGGAATGGGCTGGTCGATCTCGGCGTGCGCGAACAGCGCGCGGGCCAGCATGGGCGACTGCACCACCGGAATGCCGTGCTCGTTGGCGATCTCGCGGATCTTCATCGCCAGCAGGTCCGCGCCCTTGGAAATGACTTGCGGAGCGTTCATCGACGTCTCGTCGTAGCGCATGGCGACGGCGTAGTGCGTCGGGTTCATTAGCACGAAGTCGGCGCGCGGCACGGCGGTGATGCTGGCGCGCTGCGCGATCTCGCGCGCGTTGCTGCGCTGCTTGCCCTTCATCAACGGGTTGCCGTCGGACTCCTTGTGTTCCTGCTTCACTTCCTGGTGCGACATGCGCAGCTTGGCGCGATGGAAGAACCCCTGCAGCGGCACGTCGATCACGGCCGCGGCGACGATCACGAGCAGCATCAGGCTCATGCCCGACACCAGCCAGTCGCCCAGCGTCACCAGCGCCGAAGGCGACGGCTGCAGCACCATGCGCACCACCGTGTCGATCGAGCCGGCCACGAAGTTCCATGCGACCGCGCCCAGCAGGGCCGACATGAACACCAGCTTCGCCACGTTGGTGAACTGCTGCTTGGACAACAGATTGCCGATGCCCGACAGCGGGTTCAGCCGCTTCAGGTCCGGCATGATCGCCTTGGTGCTGGCCACCCAGCCGCCGGCGGCGACGGTGCTGATCACGGTGGCCGCCGTCACGATCGCCGCGAAGGCGATGCAGCCGATGAGCCCGAGCCCGACCAGCTTGGCGAGGCGATGCAGCATCTCGGCAGGGTCGGACACGGTGCCGGCGTTGAACACCAGGGCCTGGGCGAGCGTCGAGCGGAACTGTTCGAAGGCCGAAGGCGCCAGCAGCAGCAAGGCGACCGAACCGGTGCCCAACACCGCCAGATGCGACAGATCTTTGGAGCGCGCGGCCTGGCCGTCACGGCGCGCCTGGTCGAGTTTGCGCTGCGTGGCGGGTAGTTGGCGGTCTTGGCTGCTGCTCATGGTGGACGGTTTGCGTTGCCAGAGATTGTCTGGAGCGCCGCGGAAATCTAAAGGCCGATAAGCAGGGGTAATCCGGCTGTTCTTCGGGGCGCGGCGCTACGATGGCCTCTGTTCATCGACTCAGCCCGACTGCGCACCATGTCTCTCACAGAAAAGCAGAAGATGCTCGCCGGCAATCTGTACGACCCGGTCGACCCCGAAATCCAGGCGGACCAGGCGGCCACGCGCGAGTGGCTGGTCCGATACAACGCCGCGCTCGGCATGCTGCCGGCGCAGCGGCGTGAGTTGCTGGTCGAGCGCTTTGCGGCGGTGGGCGAGGGCGCCACCATCCGGCCGCCGTTCCACTGCGACTACGGCTTCAACATCCGGCTCGGCGCGGGCGTGTTCCTCAACTTCAACTGTGTGATCCTCGACGTGGTCGAAGTCAGCATCGGCGACAAGACCCAGATCGGCCCGGGCGTGCAGATCATGAGCGCCGACCATCCGCGCGATGCGGCCGCGCGCGAAGCGGGGCTCGAATTCGGCCGGCCGATCCGCATCGGGCGCAACGTGTGGATCGGCGCGGCGGCGATCATTCTTCCGGGCGTCTCGATCGGAGACGATGCGGTGATCGGGGCCGGCAGCGTGGTCACTCGCGACGTGCCGCGTGGCGCGACGGCTGTCGGCAATCCGGCGCGGGTCAGAAAGCCGTCCGCGGCCTGAGCACGCACGTGGCCTGCAGATCGCGCCAGCGCACGGTCAGCGCGCAGGTGGCGAAGCGATCTTCTTGAATTCGCCCGATTCGGTGGCTGCGGGCTCGGGTGGCGTCTTGGCGTCCAGCGCCATCTGCTGGGTGATCGCCTTGACCGCGTCGTTGCCCTCCATCTGCGCACCGCCGCCGAACATGCGCGATGCCGCCTCGCGCGTCAGCACCGTGATGCTGATGCGCCGGTTGACGGCCGCTCGCGGGCTCTCTTTCTCGAGCAGGTCGCTCGCGGCCAGTCCGACCACGCGCACCAGCTTGTCGTCCGGCATGCCTGCTGCCACCAGTTCGCGACGCGACGCGTTGGCCCGGTCGGCGGAGAGTTCCCAGTTGCCATAGCCGCGGTCGCCGTTGCCGTAAGGCGTGGCGTCGGTGTGGCCGGCCAGGCTCACGCGGTTCTCGATGCCGTTGAGCGCCGTGCCGATCTCGCGCAGGATGTCGCGCATGTACGGCTTGACCAGCGCACTGCCGGTGTCGAACATCGGCCGGCTCTGGTCGTCGACGATCTGGATCTCGAGCCCGTCGAGCGTCACCTGCATGCGGATCTGCGAACGGAATTCGCGCAGCCGCACGTTGGCGGTGATCAGCGCTTCCATCTTGTCGCGCAGTTCGGCCAGGCGGCGCGCGTCCTGCCGCGCTTCCTGGCGCGCCTTCTCGCGCTTGGCGCTTTCGGCATCGGCGGCTGGCGAGCTCTGCTTGCCTTCTGTGCTCTGCGAGCGGCGCACCTCCCCGGTGGTGCGGGTCAGGTCCTTGCCGCCGCCGGTGACGATGCTCGAACTGCTTCCCGAGCCGGGACCGCCCGACATCTCGACCTTGAGTGGCGAATTGAAGTAGGAGGCGATCCCCTGCAGGTCGCCCTTGGCGGTCGAGCCCAGGAGCCACATCAAGAGAAAGAAGGCCATCATGGCCGTCACGAAATCTGCGTAGGCGATCTTCCAGGCGCCGCCGTGATGCGCGTGCGCCGACTTCTTCACCCGCTTGATGATGATCGGCTGCAGCTTCTTCATGCCCGGCGACGTGGCCATTTCAGATCACTTCCTTTTCACGTGGGTTTCGAGTTCGCTGAAGCTCGGGCGCTCCGTCGAATAGAGCACCTTGCGGCCGAACTCAATCGCGGTCGTCGGGTTGTAGCCCTGCATGCTCGCCAGCAGCGTGGTCTTGATGCACTGCAGTTCCTTGGAGCCGTCGTCGGCCTTCTGCTCCAGCAGGCCACCGAGCGGCTCGACGATGCCGTAGGCCAGCAGAATGCCCAGGAAGGTGCCGACCAGCGCCGAGCCGATCATGCCGCCCAGCACCGCCGGCGGCTGGCCGACCGAGCCCATGGTGTTCACCACACCGAGCACGGCGGCCACGATGCCGAAGGCCGGCAGGCCGCCCGCCAGGCGCGCGATGGCCGACACCGGGCCGTGTGTTTCCTGGTGGTGCGTCTCGATTTCGCTGTCCATCAACGACTCGATCTCGTGGGCGTTGAGGTTGCCCGACACCATCATGCGCAGGTAGTCGGTGGTGAACTCGACCACGTGGTGGTCCTTGCCGACCTTGTACTTCTGGAAGATGGGCGAATCGTTGGGCGCTTCGACATCTTTTTCGATGGACATGAGCCCGTCCTTGCGCGCCTTCTGAAGGATGTCGTAGAGCAGCGCCATCAGCTCCATGTAGCGCGCCTTGGTGTACTTGGAACCCTTGAAGGCGGTCGGCAGCATCTTCAGCGTGGCCTTCAGCACCTTGGGCTGGTTGTTCACCACGAAGGCGCCGATGGCGCCGCCTCCGATCACCATCAGTTCGATGGGGAGGGCGTGCAGGACCACAGCGATGTTGCCTCCGTGGATGATGTATCCGCCGAAGATGCAACCCAGCGCGACGAGGTAACCGATGATGACGAACATGGCGCGTGAGGAGGTTTCAGTAGCATCTATTGGGCACCGGCAACGGCGATGCCATTCAATGAATAAGGGCCCGTTAGCGGGCCCTTATTCGCTCTTTGCGGCGCGTCGGCCGGACGGTTCGTGCGCTATTGCAGCTGGATGCCGCCTGCACCGCCACCCTTGCCGGCCCGCGCCGGCGGCTCGCACAGCCCACACACGAAGTGGCGTGCGTTCTCGTAGGGCTCGGTCACGAAATGGCCGCCGCACTTTGAGCACGGCGTCATCGCGAGCATCTTGTTTTCCATGAATCGCACCAGGCGCCAGGCGCGCGTGATAGACAGCTGGGGCTCCAGGCCGCAGGCGCCCACCTGTTCGGTGTAGAGCTGGTAGGCCTTGGTGATGGCGTCGATGCCTTCGAGCTCGCTCGACTTCGCGAGCCAGGTGTAGATGTTGTGGAACAGCGAAGAATGGATGTTCGGCTGCCAGGTCAGGAACCAATCGGTCGAAAAGGGCAACTGTCCCTTCGAGGGCGATTTGCCGGCTACTTCCTTGTACAGGCGCAGCAGCCGCTCGTAAGACAGCTCGGTTTCGCTTTCGAGGACTTGCAGACGGGCGCCCATCTCGATCAGGTTCACCGCGCGGGCAATCTGCCGCGATTCGTTCAGGACGCTTTTTTGCGTGGCCATGGGTCGGGTCCGTCTGTCTGTGTGAATAGAAGGGGGCTCAGAACGCCGTTTCGGCGAAGCGACTGGACATCACGATGTTGGCGTGCAGCTTGGTCGTGGCGTCGTTGGCGGTGCGGCTCTTCACGTTGTGGTTGGTGAGCAGCTTCCAGACCATGTCGTCGTTGGCGCGGAAACGGCACAGGAGCATGTTGCCGGACGCGAGCTTCATGATCTGGGCCGGCGAAAGCGTCGCGATCAGGTCGGCCGACTCTTCGGAAATGCCAAGACGGAAAAGCGCCTGGGCCTTGTCCTGACGGATCAGGCTCTGGGCCAGCATGAGGTACGTGAGATTGGCTTCCCTGATCTCGGCAAGAATCTGTTCGCTGTTCATTTCGTCTGCTTTCGGTGCGGCGGTGGCCTGTGTGTGTAGGGGCGATTCTGTGGGCCCTCCAAAAAACTTTAATACGTAAACACCTGTAATCAGTGTCTCCCTGCATACGGTGTTCTGTCTCCTAAACGAGTACATCAAATGTTCTCGTTTCAGATTTTTGAACACTTGTGATTACATCTGTCGCTGTGCCTTAAGAGCAAAACGAATAACAAGGTATTCAGTTCCGAGCAGACGCGGTCTTGTGCGCCTGTTCCTACATCGTGTGCCTTCGACGCGACACTTGCTCGATCCGTGACTTATTCGGCAGGGCTTCTTACGGCGCCTTGTATCCCCTGCACCACGGCCCTGTGATGGAGTTGGCGGCCTTTGGTGTGTCTTCACTTCGATCGATTTCTTTAGGCTCGAAAACAAAAAATAAAAAGCTAAAGACCTCCTCACAAGGGCCCGAAAACATCCCCAACGGGCCTCGATGCGAGGTTCGTCTGGCGGCCAGTGTCTTTGCTGGCATTGGCAGAAATGCCGGATTCATTCACCTCAAGGAGTTCTCTCATGGCCTCGATCATCAACACCAACATCAGCTCGCTCACGGCACAACGCAACCTGACGACCAGCCAGTCGTCGCTTTCCACCTCGATCCAGCGTCTGTCTTCCGGCCTGCGCATCAACAGCGCCAAGGACGACGCGGCCGGCCTCTCGATCGCCGACCGCATGACCTCGCAGATCCGCGGCCTGAGCGTTGCGAGCCGCAATGCCAACGACGGCATCTCGCTGGCGCAAACGGCTGAAGGCGCTCTGGGCGCAGCCGGCAACATCCTGCAGCGCGTCCGTGAACTCGCCGTGCAGTCGGCCAACGGCACCAACTCCGCCAGCGACCGCAAGGCGCTGAACGAAGAAGTGACGCAGCTGACTGCCGAACTCGGCCGCATTGCCGACACGACGTCCTTCAACGGCCAGAAGCTTCTCGACGGCAGCTTCGGTTCCACCACCTTCCAGGTCGGCGCGAACGCCAACGAAACCATCACCGCCACCACGGCGAACTTCAGCACCAGCAAGTACGGCAGCTACCGCGTCGGCTCCAAGGCCGCGACGGCCACGGACTCGAAGGGCGACCTCGTGGTCGGCAGCACGGCCAACGCCGTGGCGTCGGGCACCGGTACCGCCGGCGCGAACCGCGTGGCAGGTGGCGCGTTCACCATCGACGGCGCTTCGGGCAGCGCCACGGTCACGGTCGCAGCAGGCGCCAGCGCCAAGACGGTGGCCGGCCAGGTCAATGCCAAGACGTCGTCCACCGGCGTGTCGGCCACGGCCCGTACCGAGTTCGACCTGACGGCGCTCACCGCCGGTTCGTACAGCGTCGCTGTGACTTCTAACAACTCGACGGCGGTCAACGTTTCGTTCACTTCGACGGGCAGCACCGCCGACGGCCTGGCCGCTGGCATCAAGGCCTTCAACGACAAGTCTGGCGAAACGGGCGTCACGGCCAAGCTCAACGACGCAGGCACGGGCATCACGCTCCTGAACGCCTCCGGCGAGAACGTCACCATCGCCAGCAACACCGGCAGCACCACGCTGACCGTTGCAGGCCAGGCCACCGCTGCCGGCGCTTCGGCGGTCGTGACCGGTGCACTCTCGCTCGATTCGGACAAGTCCTTCGGCCTGTCGGCAGTCGCCAACACCACGGACTTCTTCACCGCAACGACCGCGTCGTCGCAACTGCAGGCCGTGAACCGTCTCGACGTGTCGAACGTGGACGCCGCCTCGCGTTCGCTGGCCCTGGTGGACGGCGCCCTGGCGTCGGTCAACAGCCAGCGCGCTTCGTTCGGTGCCCTGCAGTCGCGCTTCGAGACCACGGTGTCGAGCCTGGCGACCACGTCCGAGAACCTCTCGGCCGCCCGTTCGCGGATCCAGGACACCGACTTCGCGGCCGAAACGGCCAACCTGTCGCGCGCCCAGATCCTGCAGCAG
>JAHJOG010000036.1 GCA_018820395.1 Gammaproteobacteria bacterium
CGGCCTGGGCAAGCTGCTCGGCACGCGGCAGATCAAGAAGATGGTCGCGAGCTACGTGGGCGAGAACAAGGAGTTCGAGCGCCTGTACCTGGCCGGCGAACTCGATCTCGAATTCACGCCGCAGGGCACGCTCGCCGAAAAGCTCCGGGCCGGCGGCGCCGGCATTCCCGCCTTCTTCACCAAGACCGGCGTCGGCACTCAGGTCGCCGAGGGCAAGGAACTGCGCGAGTTCGATGGCGAAACCTACGTGATGGAACGCTCGTTGGTGCCCGACGTGGCGCTGGTCAAGGCCGACGTCGCCGACACCTCCGGCAACCTGCGCTTTCGCCTCACGGCGCGCAACTTCAACCCGGCCGCCGCAATGGCCGGCAAGGTCTGCATCGTCGAGGTTGAGAAGATCGTCGAGCTGGGCGAACTCCAGCCCGACGACATCCACCTGCCGGGCATCTACGTGCACCGCATCGTGCTCAACAGCCAGCCCGAGAAGCGCATCGAAAAGCGCACCGTGAGCGCTGCCGCGCCGGTCGACGTCGCGGCCGCCAAGGTCGAGGCACAGGCCGCTATTGCGCAGGCCGCATCGGGCGACGTCCCGGTGCCCACTGTGCCCGCCAACAAGAAAGAAGGAGCCTGACATGCCCTGGACCCAGGACCAGATGGCGGCCCGCGCCGCGCAAGAACTCGAAGACGGCTTCTACGTCAACCTCGGCATCGGCATTCCGACCCTGGTGGCCAACTTCGTCGGCGACAAGGAAGTGTGGCTGCAGAGCGAAAACGGCATGCTCGGCATCGGCCCCTTTCCGACCGAAGAGCAGGTGGACGCTGACCTCATCAACGCCGGCAAGCAGACGGTCACCACGCTGCCGGGTTCGGCCATCTTCGGCAGCCACGACAGCTTCGCCATGATCCGCGGCGGCAAGATCAATCTGTCGATCCTCGGGGCCATGCAGGTGAGCGCCAAGGGCGACCTCGCCAACTGGATGATCCCCGGCAAGATGGTCAAGGGCATGGGCGGCGCGATGGACCTGGTCGCCGGCGTGAAGCGCGTCATCGTCCTGATGGAGCACGTCGCGAAGAAGAAGGACGGCACCGAAGACATGAAGATCCTCCCCGAGTGCACGCTGCCGCTCACCGGTGTCGGCGTGGTGGACCGCGTCATCACCGACCTCGCGGTGCTCGACGTGACGCCCGAAGGCCTGAAGGTGGTCGAGTTGGCAGACGGCGTCAGCTTCGACGACGTGCAGGCCAAGACCGGGGTCGCGCTGCTGCGCTGAACGGGTCGGCCGCCGCGCCGATGCCGGCCGCTTTGCAGCGGTCGATTCAGGTCCGGCGCGCTGTGCAAGCTGCAAATGTATTGAAATTTGCGTGTTTATGAGTTTTTCATAATTTCACTAAGATTGCTACAATCAGCTCATGGACGCAGTCAGAAACCCCTTTGCCCCCGGTGCAGGTTCTCCGCCGCCGGAACTCGCTGGACGTGACGAACTGAGAGAGACCGTCCGCATCGCCATCGAGCGCACGCGCGCCGGCAAGTCCGCGCGCAGCGTGTTGATGGTGGGCTTGCGCGGTGTGGGAAAGACAGTGCTCTTGGACCGCATGCGAGACGATGCCGAAGCTTCGGGCGTCCACACGATCCGAATTGAAGCCCCCGAGGATCGGTCGCTGCCTGCCATGTTGGCGCCGCAGTTGCGCGTGGCTTTGCTTCGGCTCAGCAAGCTGGCTCAGGCCAAGGACTTGGCTGTGCGGGGCCTGCGCGCCCTTGCAGGCTTCGCCAAGGCCTTGAAAATCACCTACAGCGACATTGAAGTGGGCTTGGACTATGAAGGCGAGCCGGGCCTGGCGGACAACGGCGACCTCGAGCACGACCTGCAGGAGTTATTGGAGAGCGCCGGCGAGGCGGCCAAGGCAGCAGGCACGGCACTGCTGATCTTCGTCGACGAACTTCAGTATGTGCCCGAGCCTCAACTTGCCGCTCTCATCGCCGCAATGCACCGATGCGCGCAGCGCCGGGTGCCCGTGCTGCTCGTGGGTGCTGGCCTGCCCCAATTGCGCGGACGCATGGGCAATGCGAAATCCTACGCCGAGCGTCTGTTCGAGTTCCCCGAGATTGGTCCGCTCAAGGCTGACGCGGCGGAGCGCGCCATCACCAAGCCTATCGAGGCCGAAGGTGCTGAGATCACTGCCGATGCCGTCCAGCGAATCCTGGTCGACACGCGCTGCTATCCGTACTTTCTTCAGGAATGGGGTCAACGGAGCTGGGAGGCGGCTGTCGAGTCGCCGATCGAGACCGATGACGTCGAGCGAGCGACCGCGACCGCCGTGGCCGCTCTCGACGAGAGTTTCTTCCGGGTTCGCTTCGATCGGTTGACGCCACAGGAGAAACGCTATCTGCGCGCCATGGCCGAGCTCGGTCCCGGACCCCACCGATCCGGCGCGATCTCCGATTGCCTGAAGCGCGAGGTGAGTTCGTTGGGCCCAGTCCGCAGTTCACTGATTGCCAAGGGAATGATCTGGAGCCCGAGCCACGGCGATACCGCATTCACGGTGCCACTGTTCGATGAGTTCATGCGCCGGATCATGCCCGGCGACGATTGGCGCACGTGACTACCGGGTAGACGCGCCGTGCCGTCGACGCTGCGTGCCGAAGCAGCATCAGCGCGCGGAGCGTTTCATTTCAGCGAGGAAACACCGGCACGCCCGCGGGCTGCCGCGCCGCTGCCGGGGCCTCCACGGGCGCTGGCGACACGACGGCGGGACGCGTGGGCGCGGGCAGCGGCGTGGCAGTGCCGGGTGCCACCGGAGGCGCAGTTGCCGGTGCGGGTGCCGCTGAGGGTGCCGGTGCCGGAGCAGGTGGTGGAGGCACCGGCGGAATCTGGAAGCTCCATGTCTCGCTCACCGGCTTGCCCCCCTGCGCCAGCGCGGCCCGCAGCTCGGTGGCCTTGGACGGGTCCTTGACCCTCAGGTGAAGCTTCAGTCGCCAGCCCTTGATCACCGGATTCGGCTGCAGTTGGGTTTCGAGCAGATCGGCATTGGCGTTGACGCTGACCTGCGGCTCCAGCGCGGTGCCCGGCGGCAGGTTGGCCACGGCAGGGCCTTCGAAGTCGACCATCAGCGCGGTGCTGCCGTCGAGCGCGCGGATCAGGTTGGGCTGCAGCTG
Organism: Gammaproteobacteria bacterium; assembly: GCA_018820395.1. Classification (GTDB taxonomy): domain Bacteria; phylum Pseudomonadota; class Gammaproteobacteria; order Burkholderiales; family Burkholderiaceae_C; genus Variovorax. The sequence continues at coordinate 3,155 of JAHJOG010000036.1, forward strand.
CTCGCCTTCGGACTGGAAGGTCTGCTTGACCCACGCGTTGTTGCTCGCGTGCAGGGCCTTCTCGTCCATGGTCCAGTGCATGCGGTAGGCGAACTGCAGCATCTGCCCGGCGCGGGCGGGCGTCTCCGGCGACCAGAAGGCGACGATGTTGTCGTTGGTTTCGTCGGCCGTGGGGATCTCCATCAGCGTCACGCGGCCCTTGCCCCAGTTGCCTTGCGGCTCGATCCAGGCGCTCGGGCGCAGGTCGTAACGGTCTTTCAGGTCCTCGAAGTGATGGAAGGCGTGGCCGCGCTGCAGGAGACCGAAGCCCTTGGGGTTGTCGACCTCGAAGGTGCTCACCGCCACGGCGCGCGGGTTGTTGAGCGGGCGCCAGATCCACTCGTCGTTGCCGGCATGGATCGCCAGACCGTTCGAATCGTGGATGGCCGGGCGGAAGTTGCGCAGGTGCTCAGGCCAGCGCTGGTTCGGCCCGTAGAGGAACATGCTGGTGAGCGGCGCGATGCCGAGCGTGCCGGCATCGCCGCGCAGGAAGATGCGCGACTGCACGTCCAGCGTGCTGTCGCTGCCCGGCGTGAGCACGAAGCGGTAGGCGCCGGTGGCGCGCGGCGAATCGAGCAGCGCATAGATCACGAGCTGTCGGTCGCGTGGCGCTGGGCGCTGCACCCAATATTCGCGAAAGCGCGGAAACTCCTCGGATCCGGGCGAGGTCGTGTCGATCGCCAGGCCGCGGCTCGACAGGCCGTACACCTGTCCCTTGCCGATCACGCGGAAGTAGCTCGCGCCGAGCAGGCTCATCACCTCGTCGAACTTGCCGCCCTCATTGATCGGGTACAGCACGCGAAAGCCTGCATAACCCAGCTGCTGAGTGGACTGCTTGTCGATGTTCAGGCCGCCGAAGTCGAAGCGCTCCGGTTGGTAGGGAATCTCGCGCACGGCGCTGCCGGTGATTTCGTTGATGCGCACCGGCGCGTTGAACTGCATGCCCTGGTGATAGAAACCGAGGCGAAAGGGCGTGTCGGCATCGTTCCACTCGAAGCGATCGGGCCGCGCCTGGATCTTCATGTAGTCGGCGAACTGCATGCTCGAAAAGGTCGGCGGCAGATTGCTGACCGGGGCTGCATAGGGTGCTGCGGCCAGGGCCTTGGCGCGCGCCGCGACGTCGTCCAGCGAAAACGCGGCGGCTGCGGTCTGCGCATGGGCGGCGGATGGGGCGATCAGCATCGCCCCGAAGCAGGCCAGCAGGGAAAAGAAGGGGCGGACAAGTTGGAGTTTCATGGGCCGTCGGGGGTGGCGGGTTGATACATCGGATCGGGGCGGCCGCGTCGCGCTCGTCTGAAGCGACGACCGATCCTGTGATGGCCGGCGGGCTGCCCCTGGCACCAAAGCTTAGCATCGGCCACCGACGCTAAGATGGCTTTCCTGCCTGCCGCATGCGCTGCGGGCGCTCGTTCGCAGAGGAGATCATTCTTGGTGTCGATGAAGATGTCGTTCGTGTTGGCGGCAGCGGTGGCCTGCCCGCTGGCTTTCTCCCAACCCAACCCCGCCCTGCTCAACAACAAGAAGGCGTTCGTTGCCGACCTGATGGGTCAGATGACGCTGGAAGAAAAAGTCGGCCAGCTGCGCCTCATCAGCATCGGCCCCGAAATGCCCGCCCCGCAACTCGCGGATGAAATCGCGGCCGGGCGCGTCGGTGGCACCTTCAACTCCATCAACCACAAGGAACAGCGGCCGCTGCAGGAGGCCGCCATTCGCCGCAGCCGGCTGAAGATCCCGATGCTCTTCGCCTACGACGTGGTGCATGGCCATCGCACGTCCTTTCCGATCGGGCTGGGCCTGGCGTCGACCTGGAACTTCGAGGCCGTGCGCAGGACCGCGCGCGTGGCGGCCGTGGAGGCGAGCGCCGACGGCATCGACCTGACCTTTTCGCCGACGGTCGATATCGCGCGCGACCCGCGCTGGGGGCGCACGTCCGAAGGCTTCGGCGAAGACACCTTCCTGGTGTCGCAGATGGCCCGCGCGATGGTGCACGGTTTCCAGAACGGCTCGCCAGCCAAGCGCGACAGCATCATGTCATCGGTCAAGCATTTCGCGCTCTACGGCGCGGTCGAGGGCGGGCGGGACTACAACGTCGTCGACATGAGTCCGCTGCGCATGTACAACGACTACCTGCCGCCTTACCGCGCCGCGATCGATGCCGGCGCGGGTGGCGTGATGATCGCGCTCAACACCGTGAACGGCGTGCCCGCATCGGCCAACAAGTGGCTGCTGCAGGACCTGCTGCGCAAGGACTGGGGCTTCAAGGGCGTCACGGTGAGCGATCACGGCGCGATCACCGAGCTGATGCGCCACGGCGTGGCGCGCGACGAGGCCGAGGCCGCCAAGCTGGCCATCCAGGCTGGCGTCGACATGAGCATGGCCGACCAGGTCTACATCAAGGAGCTGCCGGGGCTGGTCAAGTCGGGCCAGGTCAGCCAGCGCGACATCGACAACGCCGTGCGCGAGGTGCTGGGCGCCAAGTTCGACATGGGCCTCTTCGCCGACCCGTTCCTGCGCATCGGCAAGGCCGAGGACGACCCGCCGGATCTCAAGGCCGACAGCCGCCTGCACCGTCCCGACGCGCGCGAGGTGGCGCGAGAAGCCCTCGTGCTGCTCGAGAACAAGGAAAAGACGCTGCCGCTCAAGAAGGGCGCGACCGTGGCCCTGGTCGGCCCGCTGGCCGACTCGCAGGTCGACATGCTGGGCGTGTGGTCGGGGCAGGGCGTGGCCAAGCAGACCGTCACGCTGCGCCAGGGGATGGGCAACGTGATGGGCGGGCAAGGCAAGCTCCTGTATGCGCGCGGCGCCAACGTGACCAACGACGAGGCCATCGTCAAGTACCTCAACTTCCTCAACTGGGACGAGCCCGAGGTGGTGCAGGACACGCGCTCGCCGCAGGCCATGATCGACGAGGCCGTGGCCACCGCGAACCAGGCCGACGTGATCGTGGCGGCGGTGGGCGAGGCGCGCGGCATGTCGCACGAATCGTCCAGCCGCACCACGCTCGACCTGCCTGAAAGCCAGCAGGCGCTTCTCAAGGCGTTGAAAGCCACGGGCAAGCCGCTGGTGCTGGTGCTGATGAACGGGCGGCCGCTCACGCTCAACTGGGAGCGAGAGAACGCCGACGCCATGCTCGAAACGTGGTTCGCTGGCACCGAAGGCGGCAACGCGATCGCCGACGTGCTGTTCGGCGACTTCAATCCTTCGGGCAAGCTGCCGATCTCGCTGCCGCGTTCGGTGGGGCAGATTCCTACCTACTACAACCACCCGCGCCTGGGGCGGCCTTTCACGCCCGGCAAGCCCGGCAACTACACCTCGCAGTACTTCGACCAGCCGCAGGGCGCGCTGTACGTGTTCGGCCACGGGCTGAGCTACACCGACTTCACGCTGAGCGAAGTGAGCCTGTCTTCCACGAGCATGAAGCGCGGCGGCAAGGTGGAGGCGAACGTCACCGTGAGCAATACCGGCCAGCGCGCGGGCGCGACCGTGGTGCAGCTCTACATCCAGGACGTGGCTGCGTCGATCGTGCGCCCGGTGAAGGAGCTCAAAGGTTTCCAGAAAGTCATGCTCCAGCCGGGCGAGCAGAAGACGCTGAGCTTTCCCATCGACGAGAAGTTGCTCAAGTTCTACGACAACCAGTTGCGCTACGTCGCCGAGGCCGGGCGCTTCAACGTCCAGATCGGCCTCGATTCCGAGAACGTGCGCGAGGGCTCGTTCGAACTGAAGTAGCCGAAGCAAGCCGAGCATGACCGCAGCGCGCGACGCCCTGAAGTCGATCTGGCAGGCGACGTCGCTGCCCGCCGAGGCGCTGGATGTCGTGCGGCTCACCGGGGCCGACCCGGTGCTGCCATCTTCGTTCGCGGTCGGCACCGCGGCGCAGGTCGGCATCGCCGCTGCGGCGCTCGCGGCGTGCGAACTGGGTCACCTGCGCGGAGCGCCTCGCCAGGAGGTCTACGTCGACATGCTGCATGCGGCGGTCGAATGCACCGGCTGGTTCGCGATCGACGGCCGCGTGCCGGATGCGTGGGACGCGTTCTCGGGGCTCTACCGCTCCGCCGACGGGTGGGTGCGCGTGCATGCCAATTTCGCGCACCACCGCGAAGGCGCGCTGCGGCTGCTCGGGCTGCATCCGGCCACCGCCACGCGCGCCGATGCCGAACGCGCGATGGCGGGCTGGAAGGCGCTCGACTTCGAAGACGCTGCCGCCGCTGCCGGCCTGGTGGCGACCGCTCTGCGCAGCTTCGCGCAATGGGACGCCACGCCGCAGGGCCGGGCGCTCGCGGCGCAACCGCTCTTCACCATCGAGCGCATCGGCGATGCGCCGCCGCTCGCTCTGCCTCCATTGGATGCGTTGCAGCGCCCGCTCGCCGGTGTGCGCGTGCTCGACCTCACGCGCATCCTCGCCGGCCCCGTCGGAACGCGAGCGCTGGCCGCTTATGGCGCGGACGTCCTGCTCGTCAATTCACCTGGGCTGCCGAACATCGAGGCCATCGCCGACACCAGCCGCGGCAAGCTGTCGGCGCACGCAGACCTGCGGACCGACGACGGCCGCCATGCGCTCGAACGGCTCGTGGACGGCGCGCATGTTTTCGTGCAGGGCTATCGGCCCGGCGGCCTAGCGGCGCTTGGCTTCGGTGCCGACGCGGTGGCACGACGCAGGCCGGGCATCGTCTGCGTGTCGCTCACGGCCTATGGCACCGAGGGCCCGTGGGCCGGTCGCCGCGGCTTCGACTCGCTGGTGCAGACCGCGATGGGTTTCAACCATGCCGAAGGCGAGGCCGCCGGCGACGGCAAGCCGCGTCCGCTGCCGATGCAGATCCTCGACGAGGCCAGCGGCTCTCTGATCGCCATGGGCGCGGCGGCCGCGCTGTGGCGGCAGCAGCGCGAGGGCGGCAGCTGGCACGTGCGGGTGTCGCTGGCGCAGACCGGCCATTGGTTGCGCGGTCTGGGGCGCGTGCCGGACGGCCTGACTGCACCCCGGCCCGATCCGGCACCGTGGGTCGAGGAAAGCGACTCCGGCTTCGGCCGCCTTGCGGCTCTGCGGCACAGTGCCGAACTGTCGCGAACGCCAGCCGGGTGGCCCAGGCCTTCGATGCCACCGGGCAGCCATCCGACGCGCTGGCCGTGACGGCAGCGGCGGCATGCGGCGCCACACTCAACGCGCCGGCGCCCGGCGGACACGTCGCACGACCGCCGGAGTGTCTAGATGGTTTCCATGAGCGCGATCAGCATCGAAAGGCAGAAGCTCGCGGCGAGGAGCGCCATGCCCGCGTAAATGCCCCATGGCTTGGACAGCCGGATGCGGTCCCGGATCCGGGACAGCCGCGGCGCAACGTGCATCCGAGCGACTGGGTCGTTGACTCTTTGCATGCGCTTGTCCCGGTGTAGGCCGATCGATAAACTATCTTCGGGCCGTGCTCCCAGTCCATCGACCGGATGGGCCATTCGGCCTTCCGAAGATGGGCCAACGAGCGGGGGACGCGGGCGAGGATTTTGTTTCGCAACTTGGATCGAAAGGCACCCATGCATGCACTTTCCTTTGCGAAAACCAAGGTCCAGCTGCCACGGTTTCGGGCGGGCCTGATCGAACGGGACGCCCTCGAAAAACGTCTCGATCGAGCGCTGCGTTCGAGCAAGCTGGTGCTGATCGTGGCGCCCGCGGGCTCCGGCAAGACGGCGGCCTTGTCGAGGCAGTTGGCCGGCATGGCGCCGACATGGGCCGTTGCGTGGATCAAGGTCGATGCCGACGACGATCTGCTCCGGTTCGTAGGATGCCTGGCTTGCGCGCTCGAGCCCTTCGACCCGCCCTGGCAGGTCCACCCGAACTTGCTGGCCGAATCTACCGTACGGGAATCGCGCCCACGCGGCACAGCGGATGAGCTGATCAATACCCTGGCTGCGATGAATGTCGAGCGCGGCGTGATCGCGCTGGACGATCTGCACTGCTCTACCGACCCGAGGGTGTTCGAATTCATCGATCTCCTGCTCGATGGGTTGCCCGATC
>JAHJOG010000317.1 GCA_018820395.1 Gammaproteobacteria bacterium
ACTTCGCGCAGGATGAAGATGGTTTCTTCTTCGAGCGCGTCGAGCTGGGCATTGGACAGGCGCGCCGGTGCGTCGCTGGTGCGCAGGAGTTCGGGTTCGGTTCTGGCGTTCATGGCGAAAGACGAAGCTGAGGATGGGAAAGAATCGAAGAGAAGGTGAAGCGACGGGCGAGCGGCCCCGCCGCGGTCAGGCGAGCGCGCGGATCGGAACGATCGTGGCCGGCGCGTGGCCGCCTTCGACATGCAGGCCGCATTCCTTGGCGCCGTCCTGCTCCCACCACCAGCGGCCGGAGCGGAAGTCCTCGCCGAGCGTCACGGCGCGCGTGCAGGGCGCGCAGCCGATGCTCGGGAAGAACTGATCGTGCAGCCGGTTGTAGGGCACGTCGTGCGTGGCGATGTAGTGCCACACGTCGCCCCAGGTCCAGCGCGCCAGCGGGTTCAGCTTGACGCGGCCGGCCTGTTCTTCGATGAACTCGACCTCGGCCCGAGCGCCCGACTGTTCGCGCCGCAGGCCGGTGATCCAGCCGCGCTGGCCGGCCAGCGCGCGTTCGAGCGGCTCCATCTTGCGGATGTGGCAGCACGACTTGCGCAGTTCGAGGCTCCGGTACATCGCGTCTTCGCCATGCTGCGCCACGAAGGCGCCTGCGTCTTCCTCGCGGGGACGGAACACGTCGATCTCCACGCCGTAGTGCGCCTGCGCGCGGGACAGGAGTTCGAGCGTCTCGGCATGCAGCTTGCCGGTGTCGAGCACGAAGATCGCCGAGCGCACCCGGCATCGGCTCAGCAGGTCGGTGACCACCATGTCTTCCGCACCGAGGCTGGACGCCTGGGTGATCGGCGCGAACTCCGCGGCGGCCCGCTGGAGCAAGGCCGCGCTTTCGGCGACCTTGGCCTCGAAGTCCGACGACGGATGGGCGTGGAGCGAGACCGCGCTCATTTGCGTCGATCAGCCCGGCTGGCGGCTGAACAGCGGCGCGGCCTGGACCGCATCGCCCTGATAGAAGGCCGAAAAGCGATCGAACTGCCGCTCGGCCGCCGACGCGTCCACGCCTTCGCGCAGCACCGCGCTGGTGAAGCCGGTGCGCTGCATGTGCACCAACTGGTCGATCAGCACGTCGCCGGTGGCGCGGATGTCGCCCTCAAATCCGAGCCGGCGGCGCAGCAGATAAGCCTGGCTGTACGCGCGCCCGTCGGTGAATTTGGGAAAGTTCAGGTCGATGCGCTCGACGTCCTTCAGGCAGACCTCGATCGCGAGCGGATCGGCGTCGTTGTCCAACTGCAGCACGTTGGGATTGCCGTCGTCCACATGGTCTTCGGCCGCGACGATTTGCAGAGTGCGGTTCATGCGGCCTCCTCGACCTTGAAGCGGGCGCCATTGGCGGCCGCCTTGAACGGATCGACGCCCACGCGGCGCAGCGCATCGATGAAGGTCTCGCCGGCCTCGCGATGGTCGCGGTAGGCATTGAGCAGCGCCTCGATCACCTCGGGCACTTCGGCCGCGGAAAACGATGGGCCGACCACCTTGCCGGCTTGCGGTGCACCGGAAAGGTCCGAGCCGTCCGATCCGCCGAGCGTGACCTGGTACCACTCCTTGCCGTCCTTGTCGACGCCGAGGATGCCGATGTGGCCGCTGTGATGGTGGCCGCAGGAGTTGATGCAGCCGCTGATGTGCAGATCGATCTCGCCCAGGTCGTCGAGCTCGTCCAGGTCCTGGTAGCGCTCGGTGATTGCTTCCGCGATGGGGATCGAGCGCGCATTGGCCAGCGCGCAGAAGTCGCCGCCGGGGCAGGCGATCATGTCGGTCAGCAGGTGCACGTTGGCGCTGGCGAAGCCGGCCTCGCGGGCGCTCAGCCAGAGCGCGTGCAGGTCTTCGGCATGAACCCACGGCAAGAGCAGGTTCTGGTCGTGCGTGACGCGGGCTTCGCCGGCGCTGAAGCGCTCTGCGAGCCGCGCGGCGGTGTCGAGCTGGTCGGCGGTCGCATCGCCCGGCGCCTGGCCGATGCGCTTGAACGACAGCGTGACGGCGCGCAGGCACGGGTTCTTGTGCGGCGCCACGTTGCGCTGCAGCCAGCGTGCGAACTGCACTTCGTCGGCGGCGTGGGCGCGCAACTCGGCATCGGTCTTCTCGGCGCTCTGGAAGACGCGCGTGGCGAGCTTGGGCGGCACGAACGACGCGGAGACGCGGTCGAACTCGGCCTGGGTGATGGTGTGCGGCGCGCCGTCGTGCTCGACGATCTGCGCGTACTCGGCCTCGACATCGTCGATGTAGCGCTGGCCTTCGGCCTTGACCAGGATCTTGATGCGCGCCTTGTAGATGTTGTCGCGGCGTCCGTAGCGGTTGTAGACCCGCACCACCGCTTCGAGGTAGTTCATGATCTGGTTCCACGGCAGGAACTCGCGCAGCACGGTGCCGATGATCGGCGTGCGGCCCATGCCGCCGCCGACCTGAACCCGAAAGCCCAGTTCGCCAGCGTCGTTGTGCACCAGCCTCAAGCCGACATCGTGCCAGCCCGTGGCGGCGCGGTCTTCGGTGGCGCCGGTGATGGCGATCTTGAACTTGCGCGGAAGGAAGGCGAACTCGGGGTGCAGCGTGCTCCACTGCCGCAGGATCTCGGCGAAGGGCCGCGGGTCGGCGATCTCGTCGGCCGCGACGCCGGCGCGTTCGTCGCTCGTGATGTTGCGGATGCAGTTGCCGCTGGTCTGGATGCCGTGCATGTCGACGGTGGCGAGCAGGTCCATCACGCCGGCCGACTTGGCGAGCGGGATCCAG
>JAHJOG010000037.1 GCA_018820395.1 Gammaproteobacteria bacterium
CATGGCTGTCATCAAAATGAAACCCACTTCACCGGGCCAGCGCGGCGCGGTGAAGATCTCTCGAGATCACCTGTTCAAGGGCCCAGCCCATGCGCCTCTGCTGGAACCTCAGTTTCAGAAGGCAGGCCGCAACAACAACGGCCACATCACCACCCGTCACAAGGGCGGTGGCCACAAGCACCACTACCGCGTGGTGGATTTTGTTCGCAACAAGGACGGAATCCCGGCGAAGGTCGAGCGTATCGAGTACGACCCGAATCGCACGGCCCACATCGCGCTGGTGTGCTATGCCGACGGCGAGCGTCGCTACATCATTGCGCCGCGTGGCCTCGAGGCAGGCGCAACGCTGCTGAGCGGCGCTGAAGCTCCGATTCGCGCTGGCAACACTTTGCCGATCCGGAATATCCCTGTCGGCTCGACGATTCATTGCATCGAACTACAGCCTGGCAAGGGCGCGCAAATTGCCCGCTCCGCGGGCACCTCGGCCACATTGCTTGCGCGCGAAGGCGTGTACGCACAGGTTCGCATGCGCTCGGGCGAAGTTCGCCGTGTGCACGTCGAGTGTCGTGCCACGATCGGCGAGGTCGCCAATGAAGAGCACAGCCTTCGCCAACTCGGCAAGGCAGGCGTCAAGCGCTGGATGGGTATCCGCCCGACGGTTCGCGGTGTCGTGATGAATCCGGTCGATCACCCGCACGGTGGTGGTGAAGGCAAGACCGGCGAAGGTCGCCATCCTGTCGACCCTTGGGGCAATCTGACCAAGGGCTATCGCACCCGCAACAACAAGCGCACGCAAGTCTTCATCGTGTCGCGCCGCAAGAAATAAGGGATCGCCAATGACACGCTCTCTCAAAAAGGGTCCATTTGTCGACCAGCACCTTGTGGCCAAGGCCGACAAGGCGGTGACAACCAAGGACAAGAAGCCCATCAAGACGTGGTCGCGCCGCTCCATGGTGCTGCCCGAGTTCATCGGCCTGACCATTGCTGTGCACAACGGCAAGCAACACGTGCCGGTCTACATCACCGATCAGATGGTTGGACACAAGCTCGGCGAATTCGCGCTCACGCGCACGTTCAAGGGCCATCCCGCGGACAAGAAAGTCCAGAAGAAATAAGGAACGATCATGTCTGAAACACGTGCAGTTCTCCGCGGTGTTCGCCTCTCCGTCGACAAGGGCCGGCTGGTCGCCGATCTCATTCGCGGCAAGAAGGTGGATCAAGCGCTCAACATCCTGCAGTTCACGCAGAAGAAGGCCGCTGTGATCGTCAAGAAGGTGCTGGAGTCGGCCATTGCCAATGCCGAGCACAACGACGGCGCCGACATCGATGAATTGAAGGTCAAGACCATCTATGTCGAGCAAGGTGCCACGCTCAAGCGGTTCACCGCTCGCGCCAAAGGCCGCGGCAATCGCATCAGCAAGCCCACCTGCCACGTGTACGTGACGGTCGGCAACTAAGAAGGCTGGAAAAATATGGGACAGAAAATCCACCCCACCGGCTTCCGCCTTGCGGTCACCCGCAATTGGTCGAGCCGCTGGTATGCAAGCAACCGCGACTTTGCGGGCATGCTCGCTGAAGACATCAAGGTACGCGAGTATCTGAAGAAGAAGCTTAAGAACGCCTCGGTCTCGCGGGTCACCATCGAGCGTCCTGCCAAGAATGCCCGCATCACCATCTACTCGGCGCGTCCGGGTGTCGTGATCGGCAAGAAGGGCGAAGACATCGAGAACCTCAAGCGCGAATTGGGACGTCAGTTGGGCGTTCCGGTCGCTGTCAACATCGAGGAAGTTCGCAAGCCCGAGATCGACGCGCAACTGATTGCCGACAGCATCACGCAGCAGCTCGAAAAGCGGATCATGTTCCGTCGGGCCATGAAGCGCGCGATGCAGAACGCGATGCGTCTTGGCGCTCAGGGCATCAAGATCATGTCTTCCGGCCGCCTCAACGGCATCGAGATCGCCCGCTGTGAGTGGTATCGCGAAGGTCGGGTGCCGCTTCACACGCTGAGGGCGGACATCGACTATGGAACGTCCGAAGCCAAGACCACTTACGGCGTGATCGGTGTCAAGGTCTGGGTCTACAAGGGTGACACCTTGGGCCGCAATGATCTGCCTGCCGTCGAAACGCCTCGTCCCGACGAAGAGCGTCGCCCCCGCGGGCCACGCCGCGACGGACGCCCGGGCGGCGACCGACCGGGTCCCGATCGCCGCGGTCCTCGACCGGGCGCTCGCCCATCGATCGGCGGTAACGCCGCGCCTGCCGACGGCAGCGACAAGCCTGCAGAAGCCACGGGTGCCGGTGCGGCACCTGGTGCGGATGCCTCGAAACCCGCCGTTAAGCGCGTCCGCAAAGCCGCGCCCGCTGCAGCAGCGGACGGTGCCAAGACCGAGTGATCGGTCTTCGATGAGGCCGGACGTCCGGTCTCTTCATTACGGAGTAAGAAGACATGCTGCAACCTGCACGCAGAAAGTTCCGAAAGGAACAAAAGGGCCGCAACACCGGCATTGCCACCCGTGGCAACGCGGTGTCGTTCGGCGATTTCGGCCTGAAGTCGGTTGACCGTGGACGATTGACGGCGCGTCAGATCGAGGCGGCTCGGCGCGCGATCTCACGTCACGTCAAGCGTGGTGGCCGCATCTGGATTCGTGTGTTTCCGGACAAGCCGATTTCCCACAAGCCTGCCGAGGTCCGCATGGGCAACGGCAAGGGCAACCCGGAATACTACGTGGCCGAGATTCAACCCGGCAAGGTGATCTACGAGATCGTGGGCGTGCCTGAAGAACTCGCGCGCGAAGCCTTCCGCCTTGCCGCCGCCAAGCTGCCACTGCGCACGACCTTCGTCGCGCGTCAGCTCGGCGCCTGATCGAGGAGAACATTGATGGCAACACGGAAAAAGAAGGACTCGGCGAAGCCGGTCAAGACGTCAAAAGCCACGGAGTTGCGCGGCAAGGATGTCGCAGGACTTCAGACTGAGATCAAGGACTTGCAGAAGGCGCACTTCGGACTGCGCATGCAAAAAGCCACTCAGCAATTGACCAACACGTCGACGCTGAAGGTCACGCGGCGCGATATTGCGCGGGCCAAGACCATTCTTGCCCAGAAGCAGCAAGAATCACAGGCAGCGAAGTAAGGAGCGAATATGACGGAACCCACAAAATCCCTCAAGCGCACGCTCGTTGGCAAGGTCGTGAGCGACAAGCGGCAGAAGACTGTGACGGTCTTGGTCGAGCGGCGTGTGAAGCACGAGCTCTACGGAAAGATCGTCGCCAAGACCAGCAAGTACCACGCGCATGACGAGAATGGCGAGTACAAGCTGGGCGACACCATCGAAATCACCGAGAGCCGGCCGATCTCCAAGTCCAAGAACTGGGTCGTGACGCGTCTGGTCCAGAAGGCAGCGCTGGTCTGATCGCCTCTCGGTAGGCAAGTTGTTCGAATGCGGCCCACAATGTGGGCCGTTTCCATTTTCAGGAGTCCATCCAATGATCAAGATCGGTGACATGCTTCCTTCTGCAACTTTGCAGGAATATTCGGAAGTCGAGGGCGAGGGCTGCAGCATCGGCCCGAATCCAGTGGACGTGAGCAAGGCAGTCGCTGGCAAGATGATTGCACTCTTTGCGCTTCCCGGCGCGTTCACGCCGACCTGCTCCGCCAAGCATGTCCCCGGCTATGTCCAGCATTTCGACGATTTCAAGGCCGCAGGTGTCGATGAGATCTGGTGCGTCAGCGTGAACGATGCCTTCGTGATGGGCGCTTGGGCACGCGACCAGAAGACTGGCACCAAGGTGCGGATGCTCGCCGACGGCAGCGCCGCATTCGCGAATGCGACGGGCCTGACGCTCGATCTGACGAGTCGCGGGATGGGCGTGCGCAGCAATCGCTACTCGATGCTTGTCAAGGACGGCAAGGTCCTGCAACTCAACGTCGAAGCACCTGGCAAGTTCGAAGTGAGCGACGCCGACACGCTGCTGGCGCAGGTCCGGGCCTGAATCGGCACTGGGTCCGCGAATCGTTCGAGCCTCTGAATCAGAGGTCGACCTTCAGATAGTGCGAACCCGCTATGGGGTTGTGATAGTAGGGCGGCACCTCGGTGAAGCCCAGATCCTCATAAAGCGCTCTCGCCGACTCCATGTCGTCGAGCGTGTCGAGCAGAACGCAGGCGTAGCCGGCGCCGCGTGCGGCATCGAGAATGGCCTCTGCCAACTGGCGTCCGAGTCCCAAGCCGCGAAACGCCGGGTGAACATACAGACGCTTCATCTCGGCCGCATTCGGATAGTCTGCCGAATCGAGCGGCCTTAGCGCGCAGCATCCCGCCACGTGGTGCACGGGAGATTCAGGCGTACGCTGCAGCATGGGCGGCGCATTCGGCAACTGGGTCAGATCCTGGGCAGCGAGCACCAGCGCGATCAGCAGCGCGCCGCGCGGCTCGTCATATTCCCCAGGCAGTTCGGCGAGTTCGCCTTCGAAGTTCTGGAACGAGAGATCGATTCCGAGAGACTCGGCGTATCGACTGAAGATCGCGCGCGTCGCCTCCAATGATTGCGGGTCGTCAGGCGTCGTGAGAAACACGGCGGGCGTGTCGCTCAACGGCAAAGGGCGAGAGACCGAGTAGCCCATCAAGAGTCCTCCATGAGCGTGCGGCAAGCGCGCGAGACCGATGTCGCGAACGTTCGTTCGGCGCCACTCCATGTGTCGACCGAATCGCTCATGCTCGCAACGACGCGACCCAGGCCGCCGTCAACGCACATGCCACGAACACCAACAGGGCCATGACGCGCGAGCCTCCGTCGTCCCGGCTGGCGGGCAATGAAGACTCCGGGACATGCTTGTCGCCGGACACCATGGGCCAGATCAGCTCCTGGCGCCGAACGCGCACGTAGTACGCCACCGCGGCCAAGTGCAAGATGACCAGCGTGAGCAGGATCCATTGGCCCCACACGGCATGCCAACCCGTCGCCAATGCCACGCTCGCGTTGGAAACCATTCTGGCCAGCGGCCCCGACGCGGCGATCTCGTCGTCTGAAAACAAGCCGCTCACCACCTGAAGGCAAACGACGACGATCAACGCAAAGACGGAAAGCGACCCGAGCGGGGTATGCCCGACGAGATGCCCTGGCGCGGCTCGACCGCGGAGATACAGCACGATCGACCGCGGGGCATAGGCAAAGGTGACGAAGCGCGACCAGTGTCCGCCGATGAAGCCCCATACCACTCGAAACATCACCAGCGCCAGCACGCAGTAGCCTCCGCGAAAGTGCCATTCCATGGCGCCGTTCCAGGCGCTTGCAAACTGAGCGACCAGAGCAATGGCAAGCCCCCAATGAAACACCCTCGTCGGCAGGTCCCATACCCTCAGGCGAACCACCGGTCGACCCGGGTCCATCGGCGCGGCGGGATTGCCTGTAGAGGGTGGGGGTGGCATCGATGAACGAGCGGACGCAAAACTGCAGAACGCGCAGGTTAGCAAAGTCGGCGCAAATCGCCCTACGGGTTCTCGCTATACGCCGTGGGCGCCCGACGACTAGACTCCGCCGGCAGGCGCCGCCCCGCGTGCCCGCATCATCCAAAGGAACCCCGATGAAACGCAGCGCCCAGTTGGTAGTTGTCGCCATGTGCCTGTCGCCGTGGCTGTCTGCGACGGCACAGTTTGCAAAGCCGGAGGATGCCGTCAAATACCGGCAGAGCGCCATGTTCATCCAGGGCCAGCACTTCGGCAGGCTGGCCGCGATGGCGAACGGCCGTGTTCCCTATGACGCAGGCGCCGCGGCGGCCAATGCCGAAGTCGTTGCTTCCATCGCCAGACTGCCCTGGGCCGCCTATGGGCCTGGCACCGAAGGCGGGAAAGCCAAGCCGGAAATCTGGACGGAGTCGGCGAAGTTCAAGGAGCTCGGCGACAAGCTGACGGCAGACACCGGCAAGCTCGTCGATGCATCGAAAGCCGGTAACCTCGATGCGCTCAAAGTCGCAGTGCAATCCGTCGGCGAAACCTGCAAGTCCTGCCACGACACGTTCCGCAGCAAGTGAGTGAAAGGTCGGGAAGCGCTAGGCTTCGGCCAGCAGCTTTTCGATCAGCTTGTGCAGTTCGGCGAAATCGGGCTCACCGACGTAGCGCTTCACGATTTCTCCGCGCTTGTTCACGACATAGCTGGTCGGCGTGAGCTTCACGTCGCCCCAGGCCTGCGCAACCGCACCCGTGTTGTCGATGGCCACCATGAACGGGAGGCGCCGGGTTTCCGCGAAGTTCACGACATAGCTCGGCGGGTCGTAGCTCATCGCGACGGCCAGCGTATCGAAACCCTGGCTCTTGTACTTGTCGTAGGTGGCGATCACCTTCGGCATCTCAGCCACGCAGGTCACGCAACTCGTCGCCCAGAAGTTGACCAGCGTGACCTTGCCCTTGAGATCATTGGTGCTCTTCTTGCTGCCATCCAACAACACGAAATTCGAAGCCGGGGCGGCCGACACGCCCGAGTTCAGGTAGATGCCAACGCCCCCTGCGACGGCGGCGGCGACTGCAAGGGCGTAAACAATCTTTTTCATGGCGGTGGGTGGAGCACTGGACGGAGATTTTAGTTCCGGCGCCGTACTCGCGCCTGTCGACGTCGCGAGACTCCGCTTCGGCGAGGAGCAGGCTTCAACGCCAGAGAGCCGCGAGGCCGCCGAGCCGCCGAGCCGCCGAGCCGCCGGATAATGGTGCGTTTCATGCCATCGTCGTTTCGCTCTCGTTTTGCTGCCTTCGTCATGTTGGGCGCCGCCCTGACAGGGTGCAGCCCGACTTTCAATTGGCGCGAGGTTCCGGTCGCAGACGCTTCGCTGATCGCCCTCTTGCCGTGCAAGGCCGATCGTGCGACCCGCGCGCTGCCTCTTGGCGAGGTGTCGATCACCGTGGACATGACCGGTTGCGAAGCCGGTGGCGCGACGTTTGCCGTGGCGCACGCCTCGGCCGCCGATGCCGCACAGGCCGACGGCTGGATGCAGGCCTGGCGTGCTGCGACGAAGGAGCGCCTCGCCGGCCAAGCCGTCGTCGAAGCGGAAGCCACCTTGCCTCGCGCAGCCCGAGCGCCTGCACCCACGCGGCTCGATGCCCAGGCCGGGCAGGCGCCGTCCGGCGCCGCCGGACAGACTCATGTGATCTGGTTCGCGCAGCAACGCGCTGGCGGAGTCTCGATCTACCAGGCAACGGTCCTCGGCAATCCGTCGGAGCAGGAGGCGGTCAAGACGTTTTTCGAGGGGTTGCGCCTTCAATAGCCGCCCCATCGAGTCTGCGCAGACGGCCTCCCGGCTCCACAGGCCGTTTGTTATCTTTCGTGTGCTCCGCAGTTCGCCCCCCGCATAATCGGATGAGCTTCACCCGACCTGCATGAACAGCATTTTCATCATCGCCCACTCCCCGCTCGCACAGGCGCTGCGGCAGTGCGCGCTGCATGTCTTTCCCGACAGCGAGGCCACCGTGGTCGCGCTCGACGTGCTGCCCAACGTCTCTCCGGAAGAAACGCTCGCCACGGCGCGGATCATGCTCGAGCAATTGCAGCACACGCCTCGCTCGCAGGTGCTGGTGCTAGCCGATGTTTTCGGTGCCACGCCCTGCAACGTCGCACAGAAGGTGGTCGACGGCGTGCGCTCCCGGCTGGTGGCTGGCGTCAATTTGCCGATGCTGCTGCGCGCCGTCAGCTACCGAAACGAGCCCATCGACACCTTGGTACAGCGAGCGCTCACTGGCGGGACCGCCGGCGTGATGCAAGTTGCCGTCGCTGCACCCCAGAACCAGGCCAGAAGAAAGCACAGTGATCAAGACATCCGTGACCATCAGCAATAGGCTGGGGCTGCATGCCCGAGCGTCCGCCAAGCTCACCAAGCTGGCCGGCAGTTTTCCGTGCGAAGTCTGGCTGACGCGCGGGGACCGACGGGTGAATGCCAAGAGCATCATGGGCGTCATGATGTTGGCAGCCGGCATCGGGGTGGTCGTGGAGGTCGAAACCCACGGCGAACGCGAGCAGGAGGCGCTCGACGCCATCGTGGGGCTCATGAACGACAAGTTCGGGGAAGGCGAATAGTGCATCGGTTCCCGGCAGTCATCGTCGTCGAGCGCAGCGGGCCATGACCTTCGCGGTACACGGACTCCCCGTGGCGCGTGGCATTGCCATCGGGCGCGCGGTGCTGGTGGTGTCCAGCCGCATCGATGTAGCGCACTATTTCATCAAGCCGAGCGAAGTCGACACCGAGATCGATCGTGTACGCCTTGCGCGCAACGCGGTCGCAGAGGAACTCCACAAGCTGCAGGCCAGCGTGGCGCTGATGGGTCCGAACGACGCACCTCACGAGTTGTCCGCCCTGCTCGACGTGCACCAGATGCTGCTGCAGGACGAAGTGCTCACCAGCGGCGTGAAGCACTGGATCACCGACCGCCTCTACAACGCCGAATGGGCGCTGACCACGCAACTCGAAGTCATCGCGCGCCAGTTCGACGAGATGGAGGACGAGTACCTTCGCGAACGCAAGGCCGACCTCGAACAAGTCGTCGAACGCCTGCTGCACCGCATGAAGGGAACCGCGGCCGTCCTCGCGCCGACACCGCCGCGCCGCAAGCGCGCCGCCGAGGCCGACAGCGACGACGGTGAAGCCGATCCGACGGCGCTCGATCCGGTCGACGTTCCGTTGGTGCTCATCGCCCATGACCTGTCGCCGGCGGACATGCTGCAGTTCAAGAAGAGCGTCTTTGCCGGCTTCGTGACCGACGTCGGCGGCCGCACGTCGCACACCGCCATCGTCGCTCGCAGCATGGACATTCCGGCAGTGGTCGGCGCTCGCAGCGCAAGCCAGCTGGTGCGGCAGGACGACTGGGTCATCATCGACGGCGACGCCGGCGTCGTGATCGTCGACCCGTCGCCCATCATCCTGGCCGAGTATGGATTCAAGCAACGCCAGGGTGATCTCGAGCGCGGCCGGCTGGCGCGCCTTCGCCACAAGCCGGCCGTCACACTCGATGGTCAACGCGTCGAGCTGCTGGCCAACATCGAGATGCCGGAAGACACGGTGGGCGCCGTCAGGGCCGGCGCGGTCGGCGTGGGGCTGTTCCGCAGCGAATTTCTCTTCATGGGGCGGGAGTCGCAGCGTCTGACGCGCCTGCCCGGCGAAGAAGAGCAGTACCAGGCGTATCGGCGCGCGGCCGAAGGCATGCAGGGCATGCCGGTCACCATCCGCACCGTCGACATCGGCGCCGACAAGCCGCTCGACGGCAAATCGACACGCAGCGACACGCACCTCAATCCGGCGCTCGGACTGCGCGCCATTCGCTGGAGCCTGGCTGACCCGGCCATGTTCCTCACGCAGGTCCGCGCCATCCTGCGCGCGGCAGCGCATGGCGAGATCCATCTGCTGATTCCAATGCTCGCGCATGCGAGCGAGATCCGCCAGACACTCTCGCTGGTCGACTTCGCGCGGGCCGAACTCGACAACCGCGGGGCCGTGCACGGCAACGTGAAGATCGGGGCCATGATCGAAATTCCGGCTGCGGCGCTCACGCTCAAGACCTTCCTGAAGTATTTCGATTTCCTTTCCATCGGCACCAACGACCTGATCCAGTACACGCTGGCGATCGATCGCGCCGACGAATCGGTCGCGCACCTCTACGATCCGGCGCACCCGGCGGTGTTGCGCCTGGTGGCGGACACCATCGCCGAATGCAATCGGGCCGGCAAACCGGTGAGCGTGTGCGGCGAAATGGCGGGCGACATCGCGTTCACGCGCCTGCTTCTCGGGTTGGGCCTGCGCAGTTTCTCGATGCATCCATCGCAGATCCTCGCCGTCAAACAGGAAGTGCTGCGTGCCGACACGAGCAAGCTCGTTGCCTGGGCGCATGCAGTGATCGACGCCGACGATCCCGCTGCCGCGCTGGCCGTGGCGCGGTGAGTTGTCCCGACCGTCGAAATAAAACGAAACACGGCGAAACCGGGCTGAAAGCACCGCAGGATGCGCTGCCGGCACCATGAGTCTTCCGGATCACCTCGATCCTTTTTCCAAGGAAAGACTCTCATGAAACACTGGTTGAAACGCTCTCTTCTGGGTCTGACCGGCGCAGCCCTGGTGGTCGGCAGCCTTGCCGGCTGCGCAGGTCAGCGCCATGGTTGGCACAACGCGTCAGAGCAGGACCGGGCCGATTTCCGCGCCCGGATGGTCGAGCGGGTCGGCAGCAAGCTGGATCTGGACGCGGCGCAAAAGCAAAAGCTGGCTGCGCTGACCGACAAGATCCAGGCGCAACGTGCGGCGCTGCGAAGCGGTGGCGACCCCCGCGCCGAGTTCCGGTCGCTCTTTCAGGGTGACAAGTTCGATCAGGCCGGCGCCCGAAAACTGCTCGACACCAAGATCGCCGCCGTGCAGAGCGGAAGTCCGGAGGTGATCGCGGCCATGGGGGATTTCTTCGACAGCTTGAACGCGACCCAGCAGCAGAAGGTGCGCGAATTCATGTCTCGGGGACGCCACTGGGGCCGGGGCTGAAAGCGGCGCGGCAGAGGTCGATAGGCACAATGCCGCCATGCCGCGCATCCTGCTGATCGACGACGACGCTCATCTCGCGGCGCCGCTGGCCAGCTATTTCGCGCGCTTCGATCTCGCACTCGACAGTGCGGCCCGCCCGAGCGAGGGGCTCGCGAAGCTTCGGGCCGGCCACTACGACGCTGCCATCCTCGACGTGATGCTGCCAGAGATGGATGGTTTCGCGCTCTGCCGCGAGATCCGCAAGGAAAGCGACGTGCCGATCGTGATGCTGACGGCGCGTGGTGAAGTGATGGACCGGGTGATCGGCCTCGAACTCGGCGCCGACGACTACCTGCCCAAGCCGTTCGAGCCGCGTGAACTCGTCGCGCGCGTGCAGACCATCTTGCGGCGGCAGCGAAGCGATGCCACGGCGTCCGGCCGGCTCCTTCGCTTCGAGAATCTGTCGATCGATCTCGACAAGCGCGAAGTGGTGCGAATGGGCGAGCGCATCGAATTGACCAGCACCGAGTTCGAGTTGCTGGCGCTCCTGTCCGACGCTCCCGGTCGGGTCTGGAGCCGCGACGACATCCTCAACCGGCTGCGCGGCCACGAGGCCGACCTCTACACCCGCGCCGTCGATATCGTGGTGAGCCGTCTTCGCCGGAAGCTGGAGCCGCTGGACTGCATCAAGACCGTGCGCAATGCGGGCTACGCGCTGGCGGTCGGGCGGGGCGCGACGGAATGACCGGGGTTTCGTCGCAGCGGCCTTTGGCGTCGTCGTCGCTTGCACCGGAGCGACGCCACCGGCGCTGGCGCCACCGATGGCGGCATTCGCTGCGGCTGCGCTTGATCACCGTCTTCGTGCTGCTGGCCCTGGCGATGGCCGCGGTCTTCATCGGCGGCATGCAGCGCGCGTTTTCCACCGGCTGGCGCGATGCAGCGCGTCCGCTGGTGGCGGACTACGTGGACCGCCTGGTGGCAGAGCTCGGCACGCCGCCCAGCGTCGCTCGCGCACAAGCGCTCGTCGCGCGGCTGCCGATCTCGATCCGCATCGAAGGCCCCGACGTGAATTGGGACTCGCATCCGGACCGGCAACGCGCGCGCGCATTCGGACCGCGCGACGGCGACTGGTTCTCGCGCACGACCGCCGATGGCCATCGCATCCGATTCGGCCTTGGGACGCTGCCCTGGCAACGCGGGCCGCACGGCGTCGGATGGATCGCTCTGGCCCTGTTGCTGGCGTTCATCGTCGTGGCCTATGCCTATGTCCGGCGGCTGCTCAGGCCGCTCGACGACATCCGTGCGGGCGCCGAACGCTTCGGCGAGGGCCGCTTCGACGCGCCCATCCCGCTGCGCCGCCGCGACGAGCTCGGCGACCTGGCGCAGCGCATCAACACCATGGCGCGCGACATCCAGGCCATGCTCGACGCCAAGCGGGCCATGCTGCTGGCCATGAGCCACGAATTGCGCTCGCCGCTCACTCGCGCACGCCTCAATGCCGAACTGCTGCCCGACTCTCCCGAAGGCGCCATCGAACGTGCCGCACTGCTGCGCGATCTGGGCGAGATGCGCGACCTGATCGCCGATCTGCTCGAAAGCGAACGACTGGCGAGTCCGCACATGGCCCTGCAGCGCGAGACGGTCGACCTCGCGGCCCTGATCCGCGACGTTGCCGCGGAGCATCCGGGCGGAGCGCGTGCCGTGCTTGAACTGGAGGCCGTCCCTGCGATGTCGCTGGACCGTGCGCGCATGCGTCTGCTGGTGCGCAACCTGCTGGATAACGCCCTGCGCCATGGCGCGGACGCCACCCAGGCGCCGCGCATATCTCTTCGCGCGGACGACGAGCGGATCGAGCTCGAAGTGCGCGATTTCGGCCCCGGCGTCGACGCGGCCCACATCGAGCATCTGACCGAGCCCTTCTACCGCACCGACAGCGCGCGCCAGCGCGTCACCGGCGGCGTGGGGCTTGGCATGTACCTCTGCCGGCTCGTGGCGCAGGCGCATAGCGGAACACTGACAGTTCGCAATGCGGAGCCGGGACTGTCGGTCTTAGTCACGCTGGCCCGAGTCTGATCCGTAAGCGGGTTCTCGCTGCACCGTCGACTCGACATGTGCGAGTGGCGCTCAATGCTGGCGAATCCGCGCGCCCATCACCGCGGCTGCAACGATCAGCATCGCCGCCAGCGCGATGGTCCACGAGAGCGGACGGCCGGTCGTGACCAGCA
>JAHJOG010000038.1 GCA_018820395.1 Gammaproteobacteria bacterium
GCGCGAAATACTGTTCGCTCGACACCTCGGGCAGCGACCAGTTGTAGTGGATGCCCGAAATGGTCTGCATCCGCCGGCCGTAGCGATGGCTGAGCCCTACGCGGTACACGCTCTTGGCGCGCCCGACATTGGACGAGCCATAGCGGGCGATGGGAATCGTTTCGTCGGTCGGCAGGCCGCAAGGCATGCTCGACACCCACAGGCGCTCGTCGCCGAGGCGGTCGAGCACTCGGTAGGTGAACCGGTGCACCTGCGACAGTTCGGCCAGGCAGGCCTCCACGTCGCCGTGCACGCCCGTGATGAGTTCGAGCTGCGATTCGCTGAAGTCGGTCGTGATGTGCGGATGGGTGAGCGCCGAGCCCAGCGGGGCCGGATGCGGCGTGAGCGCGAGCTTGCCGTCGGGTTGCACGCGCAGGCTTTCCTTCTCGATCCCGCGCCTGACTCCCATCAGGCGGGCGGGTGAGAGCGCTGCGAGGCGCTCTTTCAGTTTGTTCATGGTCATTCACCCATCGTTGGCTCGGGCTGGAAGTTAGCACGGGTGCGAGGCCGGTGCTTGCCCGGGGAATCTTGGCGCGGTTCCGCCAGAATCAAGGCATGGACGCCCCCCGCCTGCACAGCCCCGCCGCCGAACGCAATCGCCAACCGATTCTCGACATGCTGCTCGAAACACTGCCTCCGCACGGAAAAGCCCTGGAAATCGCCAGCGGCACCGGCCAGCACGTGGCTTGGTTCGCGCCTGCCATGCCCGGCTGGACATGGCAGCCGAGCGACGCGAACGCAGCGTCGCTGCCCTCGGTCGATGCATGGGCCGGCGACGCTGGAAGCGGCAACATCCTGCCGGCGATCGAACTCGACGTGATGTCGTGGCCATGGCCGGTGCAGGGCCCGTTCGACGCCATCCTCTGCGCCAACATGCTGCACATCGCGCCTTGGGCCACCTGCAGCGCATTGATGCGCGGCGCGGCCCATGCGCTGGCGGACACAGGTCGACTCATCGCATATGGACCGTTTCTGGAAGACGGCCGGCCCACTGCCGCAAGCAACCTGGCATTCGATCGCGACCTGCGCATGCGCGACCCGGCATGGGGCATTCGCAGCATTCAGGCCGTGGAAGCAGAGGCCGCGTCGGTCGGCCTGGCGCTCACACGGCGGACGGACATGCCGGCCAACAACCTGGCGCTGGTGTTCGAGCGCATTGCCGCGTAGCTGGCGCGAACGTGGCGCTCCCGCGCCAGTGACCGTCAGGCAGGCGCCAGCACGCGCAGCAGCCACGCGTTGAGATCGGCGATCTCTTCCATGCAGACCGAATGTTCCATGGGGTATTCGTGCCACTCGACCGGGTTGCCGAGGGCGGCCACGGCATCGCGCGACGCCGTCGCACGGCCGATGGGCACCACCCCGTCGCGCAAGCCGTGCGCCATGAAAACGGGGGTCTGGTTGTTGGCAGGATGCCGCTCGGCGGCGGTCATGCCGGCCAGGGGCAAGTAGCCGGACAGCCCGACGATGCCGGCCAGCCGCTCGGCATGGCGCAGCCCGGTCAGAAGCGCCATGGCGCAGCCTTGCGAAAAGCCGGCGATGACGATCCGGTCCGCCGCGATGCCTCTCGCTTTCTCGTTGGCGATGAGCGCTTCGATCAGCGCCCGAGACTGCCGGAGGCCGGCTTCGTCTTCGCGCTTGGCCAGGTCGGTGCCCAGAATGTCGTACCAGGCCGGCATGCGCATGCCGCCGTTGATGGTGACCGGCATGATCGGCGCGTTCGGGAACACGAAGCGCACCGGTCCAACGGCCGTCAGGTCCATTTCGCGAACGATCGGCACGAAGTCGTTGCCGTCGGCGCCGAGTCCATGCATGAGCAGCACGGTGGCGCGGGGTTGCGGGGCGGTTTCGATTTCGATGGGTGGGAGTGACATAGGCAGAACTTACCTCAGAACGACGGGGGCTTGGCTGACGCGCGACGGTGCCGATTCCCGAGAACATGGCGCTCGTTCGAGAAAAAGGAGAGCCGCCTTGTCAGATTCCTCCACGCCCGAAGACACCTCGGTCCTCGTGCGCCCCAAGTTCGGCGGTGTCGTGCTGGTGTGCAAGGAATGCCAGAAGCGAAGCAGCGGGCCGTCCAAGCTCAAGGCCAAGGCACTCGGCCGCGAGTTCAAGCGCGAAAGCATCGCGCTGGAAACCCGCTTGCGCGTGGTGCAGTGCAGCTGCCTCGGCCTGTGCCCGAAGAAGGCCATCACGGTGGTCGGCATGGTCGGCGACCGGCCGCTGCGCATGGCCAAAGTCCGTCACGAAGACGACGTGAAAGAGGTGGTCGCGGCCATGCGGCAAGCGTCGCCCGTGTGACCTGAACTGAAGCGAGATCGAGGGCGCCGCAGGCACGCGCCGCCACAATACCGGCTCCCAAAACCCACGGAGACCGGACATGCTCACCCTCATCGGATTCGCCGCCAGCAACTACTACAACAAGGTGCGGCTCGCACTGCTCGAAAAGCAGGTCACCTTCGACGAGGAACTGGCCTGGGTTGGTGAGACCGACCTGAGCGCGTCGCCGCTCGGCAAGGTGCCCTACTTGCGCACCGATGCGGGCACGCTCTGCGAATCGGCGGCCATCAACGAGTACATCGAGGCCGCTTACCCGCAGAACCCGTTGCTCCCGGCAGAACCTTTTGCAGCCGCCAAGGTGCGCGAACTCGTGCTGTATCTCGAACTGCATCTGGAACTCGTCGCACGCAACGTGTATGCCGAAGCTTTCTTCGGCGGCAAGGTAAGCGACGGCACCAAGACCAAGACCGCCAAGGCGCTCGAGAAGAATCTGCCGGCCTTCGCGAAGCTCGCGAGATTCGACTCGCCTTTCATCGCCGGTGACATGTTCACGCTCGCCGACTGCGCAGCCATCTGCCACCTGCCGGTTGTCGGCAACGCCACGCAAGCCATCTACGGCCGCAACATGGTGGCCGAACTGGTGCCCGAGGCCCGCGACTATCTGAAGCGGATGGGTGAGCGGCCCTGCGTCAAAAAGATGAACGCCGATCGCAAGATCAACACCGAGGCCATGCTCGAGCGCTACCGATAGCGCAGTTTTGCGGCATCTCGCAAATCTCGCTTTTTCTCGCTTTCCGGGTTTCTTGAATCGAGCCACTAACTACATTCGTTTTAGCTCGTGGCTCTTGATTGCTGAGCCATCTGCAACGGGATCGCGTTGCACCTGCTCGTCTCCCGTCTCGAAAAGGCAGTTGAACTGGCCGGCGGGATGCCGGCATGGAGCGAGCATGAAACGAAGTCGTCTGTCGAGGTGCCCTGCAAGGATTCGTCAGGTTCCGATGGCGCTCGGCCTGAGCGCAATGCTGTGTGCAGGCGTCACGCATGCGCAAGTCGTTCTGCAGTCGACGCCCGGGGCCGCACCTGCGACGCCGACTGCCGTGACGCCCAGCGCGACGCAGACCGGCATCGGTGGTGCGACTTGCGCGCAGCAGTTGGACAACGAGCGGTCCGTCTTCGAGCGCGCCGTCGACGACACCAGGATCGCAGTCACCGCCGCCCAGATCGCCGCGGGCACCACCGGCGCGCCGACCGCC
>JAHJOG010000039.1 GCA_018820395.1 Gammaproteobacteria bacterium
CAAAATCCTGCGCGACATCTGCTTCGCAAGACGACTGCCCCTTCAGCTGCCCAGACAGCCGCCTCCCCTACGCCTTCATTCCAAACCCCACACACCCCGCAAAGTGCTCCGCAATCGCCTTCCGCGTAGCAATCCAAGGCCCATTCGCCTCCATGCTCCGCTTCTTGACGTGCTCCAGGAACTTCTCTAACGCCCAGATGCGTCCCGGCCGGCCGATGACGCGCAGGTGCAGGCCGATGGACATCATGTTGACCTCGTGCGCGCCTTCGCGCAGGGACCATTCGAAGTTGTCGATCGCGTACTTGAGCCACTGGTCGGGCGTGTAGGCCGGGGCGGTCCAGAGCTTCATGTCGTTGTTGTCGATCTGGTAGGGCACGACGACGATGGGCTTGCCTTCGTGGTGGTCCCAGTACGGGGCGTCGTCGCTCAAGTCGTCCATGTGGTACTTGAAGCCCTCTTCGATCAGCAGGCGGCGCGTGTTGCCGGTGGTGAGGTAGCGCGACAGCCAGCCGGCGGGCCGGGTGCCGGTGGTCTTTTCGATGGAGTCGGCGGCCTTGCGGATGTAGGCGCGCTCGGCGTCTTCGTCCATGTTGAACTGGTGGCCCCAGCGGTAGCCGTGTGACGTGACTTCGTGGCCCTGCCGCACGATCTCTTGCGCCAGTTCGGGCGCGCGTTCCAGCGCCAGCGCGCAGGCGGTGAAGGTGGCGGTGATGCCGTGCTCTTCCAAGAGGCGCATCACGCGCGGCGCGCCGCGATTGATGCCGTAGCGGTAGTTCGACTCGTTGCTGTAGTTGCGCATCGGCCGCTTGAGCGCGATGCCCATCTCGTCGACGGGCTCTGGGTATTTGTCGCCGTCTTCGATGTTGGCCTCGGCGCCCTCTTCGACGTTGACGACGATCGACAGCGCAAGGTGCGCATCGTTGGGCCAGGCATAGGCCTTGCTGCGGCGAAGGTAGGTCATTGAGATCCAGGTTCGGTTGCGATAACTTGTACGGACATATTATGATGATCGTCACCGCGCCGGGCAAGGGCCAAGGCGCTTCGCAACAAGGCCCCATGAGCACAGTTCAACTTCAATTCGATGGTCCGGTGGCGCGCCTCGTCATCGACAACCCGCGCCGGCGCAATGCGATGAATCGCGCGATGTGGCGCGCCGTTCCCGATCTGGTCGCGCAAGCGTGCGCGCAGCCTTCGACCCGAGTGCTGGTCTTGCAGAGCAGCACGCCCGGCGCGTTCTGCTCGGGTGCAGACATCAGCGAGTTCGAGTCGACCTATGCATCGACCGAAGAGGCGCAGCGCTCGGTCGACGAGATCGCGCGCGCCTGCGACGCGGTGGCCCACTGCGACCGGCCGACGCTCGCGCTGATCGACGGCGTGTGCGTGGGCGGCGGCGTGGCGCTGGTGCTCGGTTGCGACATGCGCCTGGCGAGCCGGCGCTCGGCGTTTTCGATCACGCCGGCCAAGCTCGGCCTGTCGTATCACGCGGACGACATCGCGCGGCTGGTTTCGCTGTGCGGGCCGGCCATCGCATCGGAGCTGCTGTTCGCTGCGCAGTCGTGGCCGGCCGAACGTTGCGCGCAAGCGGGCCTGCTCAATCGCGCGATCGCCGACGACGCCTTTGTCGAAGACACCGAATCACTGGTCCGTGCCATTGCGGCGCAGTCGCTCGACGCGCAGCGCGCACTCAAGCTCGGCATTGCCGCGGCCGTGTCGGGCGAGCCCGAACGCCGCGCGGCGGCCCAGCGCGACTTCTTGCGGCTCTTCTCGGGCGCCGACTTCGTCGAGGGCCGCAATGCCTTTCTCGACAAGCGCCCGGCCGCCTTCCCTTCGCACCGAAACCCGACGGGCCCTGAATGACGACTTCCACTGCACCCGCCGACGCGCACACCGACTCGATCGAACGCTTTCTCGACCTGATAGAGAACACGCGCTGGGACACGCTGCCCGCCGATGCGCAGGCCGCGGCTCGCGTGTTCTTCATGGACACGGTGGGCGTCGCCTGCGCCGGCAAGCTGGCGCCGCGCATGGACGCGATGGTCGAGGCGGCATCGCGCTGGGGCACCGGCGGCGACCAGGGCGTTGCCATCTGGAACACCGGCCGGCGCGCCGCACCGCCGACCGCCGCGCTGCTCAACGGCTATCAATGCCACGCGCTCGAATACGACTGCGTGTACGAACCCGGCGTAGTACTGCCCGCGGCGCCCATCCTGTCGGCCTTGCTGGCGCATGCCGAAGTGCTCGCGGGCCAGGGCCGCGCGCCGAGCGGCAGCCAGTTGTTGAACGCGTTCGTGGTCGGCATCGAGGTGTCGTGCACGCTCGCCGCAGCCTGCCGCAGCGCGATGATCTTCTTCAGGCCTTCGACCACCGGCGTGTTCTCGGCGCTCGCGGCCATCGCGTCGATTTCGCCGCTGCCGCGCGACGCATTGCGCAACGCCTTCGGCATCGCCTATTCGCAGATGTGCGGGCCGATGCAGGCGCACGAAGAGGGCTCGATGATGCTGGCCATGCAGATGGGCTTTGCGGCGCGCAATGCGCTGCAGGCCTACGACATGGCGTCGCTCGGCATCACCGGCCCGGCGCAGGTGATCGACGGACGCTTCGGCTTCTTCAACATCTTCGAGCGCGGCGGCGACATGCCGGCCGCCCTCACCCGCCTCGCCGCGCCGTGGAAAGTGACGCAGCTGTCGCACAAGCCGTTTCCGAGCGGCCGCGTGACGCACGGCGCGATCCATGGCCTGCGGCTGCTGCAGGCCGAACTCGGGCTCGCGCGCGACACCGTGGGCGAGCAGGTCACGCGCATCACCGTCGGCATGCCGCCGCTCGGCGTGCGCCTCGTCGGCCGCCCGATGATCACCAACCCGCCGCCCAACTACGCGCGCCTCTGCACGCCCTTCGTGTCTGCCAGCGAACTGATCTACGGCGGCGTCGACCCACGCAGCTTCGTGCCCGAGCGCCTCGCCGACCCGGCCATCGACGCGCTCGCGCGAAAGATCGCGGTGGTCGAAGTGCCCAACGACGACCCGAACGCGTTCTACCCGCAGTCGCTTCGCCTCGAACTGGCCGACGGCCGCGTCATCGAGCGCGACGTGCCCCACGCCTGGGGCCATCCGCTCGCGCCGCTGACGCCGGCGGAACGCGACGACAAGTTTCGGCTGTGCTGGCGGCTTACGCGCGGCGGCGGCGCGTCGGCGGAGGCTGAGATGGAGGAGGCTTTGGGGATGCTGAAGGGGTTGGATCAGGCGGGCGACTGTAAGGCGCTGCTGAGCTTGGTCGCCGGGGCTGACGTTCCATAAGTCGCCCAACAGATCACCGCAAAGGGAACACGAAACGCGTGGCCACGACCAGAATCACGTCACGACTGCATTTCGATATTGAGTCGATGCAATCCTGAGTCATTGCATGGATTCCCGCCTACAAGTCGACATGGCGAATTGCGGCTCAAATTGTTCTTCGCTGAAAGGTGCCGCAATCGACACGGATCCTGGAGGAATTCCTGCCGCAATCACGATCTGTTCGCCGTCTCTTCCGCCAAATGCGAGGGCACATTCGGAGATCACGTCGTCGTCTTCATAGAGAAGCCGTGAGAGAGTCAGGATGCGGAATTCAGGAGTGGCAGAAAGCACCATATCTGGCGTTGCTTCGGACAACCCTCTATCCGAAGCCTTTATGAATCGAATATTGAGACTGCCAACTTCCTGCCAATCCACAACTTGGGTACAAGCTGACGAAAACTCCAGCACGTTTCCATCGTCAAGAACTAGTTGAAACAACCACGCAGCTTGAAACGAGTGCCCCTTTGGCAAGGAGTAGGCAACCACAGTGCGGCCGCAAACTGAGTTCCACAAGGTCGCGATGACGATGCCCTCGCTTTGGAACGGGAGCAAAGACTTTCCGGTCGCCGACGTCTCAGGGGTAATGAAGGGTTTCATGTGGTTTACTTCCGTTTGGTGTTGGTGGTTCCGCTGATGGCGCTGACGCGCCGCAGGGGATCGAGCGCCACGCGGGTGCTCTGGTTCAGCGCATCGGTGCGCGCGATGCGCTCGCCATTGGCGTCGTAGCCGAAGGACGCACTCTGGTTGGGCCCTTCGGTCTGGCTGGCGAGGCGGTTGATCTGGTTGATGCTGC